>JBAXNF010000042.1:0-12765 GCA_037133935.1 bacterium | reverse complement strand
GATGGAGGCTGGCCAAAAGCGCCTCGTTACTTCACTTGACCGCGCACTTGGCGCCAACAAAATTACTGAAGCCGAACGCGATAGCGCCATTAAGAATTTACATTTCACCACCGACGTAGCCGACCTCGCCGACCGCCAATTGGTTGTAGAAGCTGTTGTTGAAGACGAAACATTAAAGACCAATATTTTCAAAAGCCTTGACAAAGTACTTACCGACGACAACGCCATTTTGGCGACGAACACCTCGTCTATTCCTGTCATGAAACTGGGCATGGCCACTCAGCGCCCATCGCAAGTAATTGGTATCCACTTCTTTAACCCCGTTCCTGTCTTGCGCCTTGTAGAACTTGTTGCTTCGCTTCTCACTTCTGAAGACACCATCAATCGCTCAACTGCATTCGCCGAAGTTGCTCTACACAAGCGCGTCATTCGCTCTAAAGACCGCGCCGGCTTCATTGTGAATGCGCTTCTCATTCCCTACATCCTTTCTGCAGTGCGCATGCTGGAGTCGGGCTATGCGTCGGCAGAAGATATTGACCTAGGAATGGTGGAAGGTTGCGCACACCCAATGGGGCCGCTGCGCCTTGCCGACCTCATTGGCCTCGACACCACCTCTGCAGTTGCTGAAAGTTTGTACACCGAGTTCAAAGAACCGCTCTATGCAGCACCTCCATTGCTTTCTCGCATGGTCGATGCCGGCCTTCTTGGCCGCAAGGCAGGGCGCGGTTTTTACGATTATTCAAAGAAATAGAGGCCAACATGTCTGAACAACAATTCTCTCTCGACGCCGACCAGATGGCATTTCGCGAAGTCATTCGCAAGTTCGCCGAAGAAAAAATTGCACCATATGCAGCCGAGTCTGACTCCAACAGTGCGTATTCGTGGGAGTCATTCAAAGCACTCCAGCAAATGGAACTCACGGCACTCAGTTACCCCGTTGAATACGGCGGCAGCGGCGCGCCACTAGTAACCCAAGCAATGGTTGCTGAAGAACTCGCTCGCGTGTGTGCGAGCACCAGCCTGATGTTCCTCATTTCAAAACTCGGCATGTTGCCCGTTATCAACTTCGGGAGCGAAGCATTGAAGGCGAAGTACCTGCCGCGCATTTGCACCGGTGAGTCACAAGCAAGTTACGGCCTCTCTGAAGCCGACGCCGGCAGCGACGTTGCTTCAATGACCACACATGCCGAAAAAGACGGCGATAGTTGGGTCATTAACGGTTCCAAGTGCTGGATCACCAACGCCGGCGTGAGCGACCTGTACACCATCTTTGCTCGCACTTCCGACGACCGTCATCGCGGCATCACTGCATTTCTTGCTGAAGCAAGCTGGGGTGTGCATGTTGACAAACTCGAAAAAAAATTAGGAATTAAAGGCTCCCCAACTGGTGTTATTCGATTCGACAACTTGCGCGTACCCGACGCAAACCGCATCGGCGAAGTGGGCGACGGTTTTACCATTGCCATGCACACGCTCGACCGCAGCCGCCCCACCATTGGTGCTCAGGCAGTAGGTATTGCTCAAGGCGCTATCGACTTTGCAGTGAACTACATGAAAGACCGCAAAACATTTGGCAAGCCCATCGCAGAGCGCCAGGGTTTGCAGTGGATGGTTGCCGAAGCACAAACACAAGTAGAAGCGGCTCGCACCATGGTGTATCGCGCATGTGGTGCTGTTGATGCTGGCGACCCACACGGCGACTTGTCACAACTTGGAGCTATGGCCAAATGGTTTGCTTCAGACGTTGCCATGAAAGTCACCACCGACTGTGTGCAATTACTTGGCGGATACGGCTTCACTACAGAGTTTCCTGTGGAGCGCATGATGCGTGATGCAAAAATTACGCAAATTTACGAAGGGACCAACCAAATTCAGCGCATGGTGATTTCTAAAAAAATCTTCAGCTAAATAGCCAACGCACTTAATGGTGCAGCACTACTGGAAGTTTGTATAGACCACGCGACAACATAGTGGGGTGCCACGAGAGCTCTTCACGAGTACACGCCATTTCAATGCGTGAGAACTTGTTCATGAGCGCTCCCAATGCAAGTTCTACTTCAAGGCGTGCTAGCGGAGCACCCAAACAGAAATGCAATCCAAAACCAAAGCCCATGTGGTTGGTGGGGTTACGTCGTAAATCGAGCTGCCCCGGGTTTTCAAAAACGCGTGGGTCGTGGTTTGCTGCAGGGTTGGCAATAAAGACACGCTCACCTGCTGTGAATTTCACACCACCATATTCATGGTCTTCTTTTACCAAGCGCACCGTGGCGCGCGCAGGGCCATCGAAACGAATGAGTTCCTCAACAGCCATCGGGAATATGTCGGGGTTCGCACGCAAGTCGGCCATTTGTTCAGGAAACTCAAGAAGCGCAAGTAGACCGCTAGTAATGAGGTTTGTTGTGGTTTCATGCCCGCCAAAGAGCAACAACGTACACGTAGAAATGAGTTCGTCGCGCGACAATGAATCGCCATCTTCGTGTTCGAGCAACAAACTAATGAGGTTGTCTTCTGGATCTTTTTCAAACTTATTGATGAGTTCCAACAAATAGTTCTTGAGTTCCATCATTCCGCGCGCTGCGCTGCGGAAACGATCGGGGTTGTCGTACGCACCAAAGACCAATGCGGTAATGAGGTCAGACCACTCTTTGAACAGATGGCGGTCAATAGGAGGAACTCCCAGCATCTGCGCAATCACAATGGCCGGCAATGGTGCGGCAAATGACTCCATAATGTCAACAGGAACCCCTACGGGGAGTTCTGCGATGAGTGAGTCGACCACTTCGGTCATTGCTTGTGTGCGAGCACGCACCACAGGCGGAGCAAATACACGAGACACCAAGCGACGCATACGTGTGTGATGCGGCGGGTCGAGAAACACCATCCAGTCGGCCAAGATGCCGAATGTTTCGTCTACCTCAGGCGAATTTGCCGACTTCGAAACAGCCTGGCGAAATGGCTCAATGCGCGATGCAGTGAGTTGAGGGTTCTTAATGGTTGCCGTGACATCGTCATAGCGCGTAATGATCCACGCCTTGTGCTTTGGGTTCCAGTGAATGGGGTCGTTTTCGCGCAGCTCAGCGAAATACCCATAGGGGTCACGCACCGCAAAATCGCACATTAAATTTTCGTCGAACACCGGTGTAGACATTGCACCCACTCTTATTGACAGCTTCTCAAATAAAAAGTGGGGGTGGATTTCTCCGCCCCCACTTTCAGATTTCTACATCTCACAGCGAGATGCACTTAACGAAAATTACTTATCAAAAGCGCTGATACCACTGGTGAAGTCGTACTTAAAGGTGGGGTTGCCAGAGGTGGAACCATCTGCATGCACAATGTGCGATGACTCCCCTGCCCAACCAATGAAGTCGCTCACGGTGAGATCGCCAATGCGCTCTGAACGTGGGTCGGCCTCAGCGTGGTTTTGCAACAACACCTCGGTGTCGCTTTCGAAAATTCCCAACGATTGGAAACCTTCTGGGCAATCGCTAAATGGAGTATGGAATGAGCCTGCAGCTTCATACGAGAACATGCCCGTTTCAATACGGTTATCGCCTTCGCGGTAACCGAAGTAACCCTTCACTGTCCATGCCATTGCACGACAAATGTGAAAGTGCGATGGGAAGTCGGGCGCACCCGGATCCATCTTGTAACCGTACGCAACAGTATTTGTGGGTACGTGCACGGTGAGAACTTTGAAATACGAACCATCTGCAACCTCAACCCAGTCAATATCATTGCTCTGAATGTCTGCAGTAATTTTTTCGAGTTTTGCTAAGCCGAGTGGCATTTTGACCCCCAAATTGATTGACGAACTTTACAGAAAAACGTTACCACACGATCGTTTGGTTTGGAAAGGGCTAGTTCCCTGCCACCCGGCGGTCCATATTGGCCCAGTACGGCTCGCGCAATATTTTGCGCTGCACCTTGCCCACAGGGCTTTTCGGCAAAGGAACGGTTTGGAAGAACACTTCGGCCGGTTTCTTGTATGAACCAAGGGCATCGGCGCATAGTTGGCGAATGTCTTCAGCGGTCACTATTGCCCCTTCCACGACCACACAACATGCAGCGGGGCTTTCCCCCCATCGATCGTGGGGAATAGCGAACACAGCTACTTCCACCACTTCAGGATGGTTCAAAATGACGTTCTCTAATTCTGCGGGCCAAATATTGAACCCACCAGAAATAATCATGTCGTCTTTGCGGTCGAGCACATAGAGATACCCATTGACATCAATTTTTCCGATGTCCCCAGTGAGCACAAAACCGTCAGATGTCATGCGTTCTGCAGTTGCGGCTTCATTTTCCCAAAAACCCATCATTTGCCCATCACAGTGAACGGCAATTTCACCCTCTTCACCGAGCTCCAATACTCGTGTTGAGTCTTCCGGGTCGCGAATTTCTAAATACGCAAACGGCAAAGCGCGTCCTGCTGAACGCAATGGCTGTGAACCGTCCACAGTAGAAAACCATTCGGCCGGGCCCATCATGCACACGGGCAATGCTTCGGTTTGCCCATACCCCTGATACAACACATCACCAAACACACTGCGCGCAAGCAATGCAGTTTCATCGGCAATGGGTGCACCACCAATTTGAATAACCTTGAGCGATGACAAATTGAGTGACTTCACTAATGGATTTCGCGCAACAGCATTCAGCATTGCTGGCACCATGAACATGTAGGCCACCTGTTTGTCAGCAATGGCCTGCAAGGTTTCATCGGCATCGAAATGGTCGAGCAACACGTTTGTTCCGCCCGACAACCAAGTAGGCGTATACAAATATCCCGAACCGTGAGAAATTGGCCCGACGTGCATACACACGTCGCCAGCTTCCATCGGTGGGAAGTTATAGAACCAGTCGCGTCCAGCTGCAATCCATGAGCGGTGCGTATACGCAACGCCCTTCGGCAAACCAGTTGTGCCACCAGTATGACGAATGATGTACCAGTCGTCTGGCGACACTTCAATCAACGGGTCAACATCTGAAAAACTTGCAAGCCATGTTTCATACTGCGCATCGCGCACAACAACGTGTTGTAAGTGCGGAAGTCGCTGTGGCATATCAAGCACTTCATCGGCATATTTTTCGGCCACTACTACTGCTTTGCACGACGTGTGACCCAACATATGTTCATGGCTCTCTAAAGAGTTGCGTGCATACAACGGCACGCGCACTAAACCAGCAATGGCAGCACCTGCAAAAAAGTCTTGAGCATCAATACAGTTGTCTTCAAGTACTCCCACGCGATCGCCTGGCTGCAGGCCAAGTGCCAACAATGCATTCGCCATTTGAATCCCACGCCGCCACGCTTCAGCAAAGGTCAGCGAACGTTCACCATGAACAATGGCAACACGGTGCGCATTGAACCTTGCAGACTGACGCATGAGCCCCGTCACTGTCATCCCTTGTGCCTGCATAGTGGTGTCCTTTCCCTTGCCCTTCTAGGATAACCAAACGATCGTTTCATTTCGCACGAATGAAGCAAAGCGTAAGACCTAGACTTTAAAGAGGAAAGGGGTGCCATGCCACGGCCAAGTAGATGGAACGAAATTATTGAAGCTGCGGCCGAAGCATTTCGCACCAATGGCTTTGCCGCCACATCACTTGAAGACATCGCATCGGCAGTGGGAATCTGGAAAGGCAGCCTCTACCACTACATCGACTCAAAAGAAGACCTGCTCTTTGCCGTTGTGCGTGGGCCAGCAGAAGAAATTCTCAAACAAGTTCGCGAACTCTCGGAAACCGATCTGCCCCCCACAGAAAAAATTCGCCGCGCCACGCGCTCTCATGTGCAAATTCTCAATAGCAACTTCGTATACGCATCAGTCTACTTGCAAGAAATTGCTGGCCGAAGAAAACTTCCCGAGTGGAGTGCAATGGACCGCGAGTACCTCGATCTGCTCGAGTCCATTGTGCGCGAAGGAGTTGACAGCGGCGAGTTTTCTGCGGTGACCAACCCCCGCGTTACAACACTCGCCCTCATCGGCTCTTTGAACTGGCTTACACACTGGTATCGCCCCGGTGGCTCGTTACACGCCGACGAAATAGCCGATCAGTTTTGTGATCTTTTTCTAGGTGGTCTCATTTCACGAAAAACTCAAACATCCCGTTCACAAACAATTACCCCTTTAAAAACAACAAAACCGCGGGCAAAACGCACCGCCTAATAACTCGCTTTGAATGGAAGAACAACATGACTGACGTATGGATAATCGGTAGTTACAGCACCGCATTTCGCAAGCGCCCCGACGACTCGTTGAAAACTATTGCGCGCGAGTCATACCTTGGTGCACTAGGTGACGCAGCTTTCGAAAATGGTGACGACATTCAATCGGCTTGGTTTGGTAATTGCCTCATGCATACATGGGGTCAAGGCGGTATTCGTGGCCAAGTGTGCTTTATGGAAATGATTGACGAAGGTCTCTTCCCGCAGCGTGTGCCTATAACCAACGTTGAAGGTGCATGTGCGACGGCATCAATGGCACTGCAAGGTGCCGCAAAAGATATTCGTAGTGGCGAAGTGCAAGTGTCACTCGCCGTTGGCGTAGAGAAGATCTATCGGCCAGGCGCCGACACCAACCCTGCAGAGCGGCAAATAATGTTCGACTCGTACTACTCGGGTGTTGACAACTTCGACCTACCGCGCCTCTTTGATGAGTACGAACGTGCTGCAGCATTTGCGCAATGTTCCTTCGACAAAGGTGAAGGTCACACCATTTTCATGGAGACCTACGGCATTCAAGCAGCTGTGCACATGAAGCAATTCGGCACCACTCAACGACAAATTGCTATTGCTGCTGCCAAGAACCACAACTACGCGGTGCATAACCCCAAGGCCCAGTACCGCTTCCCCATGACCGTTGATGAAGTGATGAACGATCGCCCTGTTTCATTTCCTCTCACCCGCGCCATGTGCGCACCCATTGGCGACGGCGGTGCTGCTGCTGTGTTGTGCAGTACCGACTACTTGAAATCTCTTCCTGCCAACGTGCAAGCGCGCGCCATTAAATTAAAAGCAACAGCGCTCACCGGTGGCAAATACCGCAACCTCGATGAACCGTCGCTGTCGTATTATGCAGCGCGCAAGGCCTACGCCGTTGCTGGCATTTCACCAAGCGATGTAGACGTGGCCGAAGTGCACGATGCAACGGCATTTTGCGAAATCTACCAATCGGAGATGCTTGGCTTTTGCGATATTGGCAAGGGCGGTGCGTTTGTGGAATCGGGCGCAACTGGCCCCGGCGGAGCAGTGCCCATTAATACCTCGGGTGGACTGGTATCGAAGGGCCACCCCGTTGGGGCAACTGGCTTGTCGATGGTTTATGAGTTGGTCACACAACTACGTGGCGAAGCTGGCGAGCGCCAAGTGCCGAATGCCCGCATTGGACTTGCAGAAAATGGTGGCGGTGTTGTGGGCCTCGAAGAAGCCGCCTGCGCAATTACCATTTTGGAGCGCCGCGACTAATTACTAGAGAGCAGCCAGCAATAAGCCAAGGCTTTTCGTTACTTCTACCAAGCGTTCCGCCTTTGCGGAAATATCGCCGATATGTGACATATCGATATCGGTGACTGCCACAATCATGTCATTTTCCCACCACAAATTGATGCCTGCAAATTTGGCGTTCATAGTGTTGAGCTCGGCAAGAAGATCGGCACTGCACAGCACCTCGCGCGCAATGATGGTAGATAAACGACACACAGGTGTGATGCCACCGTGCATGCTGGCACGTAATTGCGCTCCGTTCACCACAAACTCGGCCGCTGTTGCTCCGTCGTTGACGTATTGAATGTTGGCCGCACGTAATGCACTCCACAAGGCACCGCTCCATGCAGCTGCGACCGGGTCGACGAAGAGCGTGGTAATACGCCACTCGTTGCTGACGAGCGTGCACCCAGTTCCACCTTCAGCATCGACGTACATGGTGATGTCGGGGTCGTCGCTGGAATCTAAACAGTTCAACACCATCATCGCGTACGAAATACTGCTGTGGAACTGCGCTACACCTTGGGTACGTGCAGGAAGAGTGGCTGTGCTGCGACCAAAGCCATACCGGGTCCAATCGGCATGGAACTTTACTTCGTTATTTTCAATGATGCACCAAATGGGAGGCCCGTAGTCGGGAACGCGAAAACCATGTGGAACGGTACGTGCGCAATGCAATACGTCGCACAAACTTTGCGCGTTGACCACTGCTGTACACACAGCTACTTTGCCATCCCACCATTCAAGTGGCGTATCGGTGGGCAGGTCGAACACGATGGAACCACGCGGAGTTTTCACCATGAGCGATGCTTCATCGACACAACTCAACACCGCATTGTCTGAACCAGTTGCCAGCTCGGTACCAAAGTCGGCAACTCGTGGCGACACCGGCAGTGCGAAGTCGGGACACACTGGAACATCTCCTCCGAACAATTCAAAATGCATAAAGGGGGTTTCGTAGTGCCAAGTACGTTTGCCGTCTTTCACCACCAGCCACAACGAGTGGCCCTCGACATCGGAAATAGCGAGCGCACTGACGTATGACCACAGCCGCCACCACTCGTGATAGCTGATTTCTTGCGGATAGGTCGCTAGGGCCTCGGTTCCCCTCACGAACCCACCCGCGGGTGGTATTGCGACGCAGGGTATGGCGGGTCATGAGGAGCAGTGACGGGCGTGAACTGACCAGATTGGGCCTCGTAGTGGCTCTCTTCAGGCTTTGCCTCGACGGGCGGGAAATACGACCGGCCCCGTTCGGCATGGGCAGCAAGGTCTTCGAGAAGATTGGCCAAACGTGATGCGTCGGCAATACCGACCGCGTGGAACGTGACGTGGCCGTGATCGGAATCGACACCTACCCAGTCTTGACCCTGACCCACCTGTGGGCGTATACCCAGATCGCCAAGTGCCCTTTTTAAACGCCTCACCACCACCAAAGAACTATCGAGATCCACTAATTACTCCACCTTTCTGCGCACGCAGTATGACAAAAGGGTGTGACACGGCTGCCTCTTGTTCAAAGCATTACCTTGTGGAGACCAAGATGTTTAACTTCGACCATAAAACCATCCTCATCACCGGAGCGTCATACGGACTCGGCGCGAATATTGCCACCAGTTTTGCTTCTGCGGGAGCTCGCCTCATATTGACTGCTCGCTCTCAAGATCGGCTGGAATCGGTGGGCGAACAATGCCGTGAAATCGGAGCGGAGGTGTTGTGTATTTCTGGTGATGTTGCGAACGAAGATGACGTCAAAAATGTCGTGACGAGCGGAATTTCTGCATTTGGTTGCATCGACGTGCTCATCAATAATGCGGGCATTTCTGACTCCCGAGGAATTAGTGCCGAGCGCTTCCCCACTGACACATTTGACAACATCATGGATATTGATTTAAAGGGTGCATTCCTGTACATGCGTGAAGTTGGATTGCACATGCTTCTGAATAAAACTGGCAACATCGTCAATATCTGCTCCATCAAGGGAAGCGGCGCGAACGAAAATACAAATATTGCTTATGCCGCAGCTAAAGGTGCAATACGCAATATCACACAACAACTCGGCTGCGAATGGGCCGACCGCGGTGTGCGTGTCAATGCAGTGAGCCCTGGATACATCATCACCGACATGACCCGCATGGCACTTCAAAAACTAGGAATGGACAAGATCATTGCTTCCCGTACCCCCATGCGTCGCCTGGGGGAAGTTCACGAAATTGTCAATGCAGTACTCTTTCTCGCTTCCGACATGGCGGGTTACATCACTGGTCACGATCTCTTAGTCGACGGCGGCACAAATGCAGGGAACGGCTATTACCAAATTCAACCTCTTCTTCACGAGTGGAATGCTGAAACAGCCCCCATGGCGCCTGGCGCATACCCCGGCTTAGTGCCCCGCCCAGAATGGATGGAATCACTCCTTCCGGGGCTTCCTGGCATCCATTTTCCCGTCGCAGACAGAAAATAACATCTCCCGTCATTTGCATTCGCCCACGAGGCACGCAAACTACTAATTTCTGTACACGGCCTATTTTGTTTGGCCATTTTCACCACATTCGACATCTACTACAGGGGACATCATGTTTAATTTCACGGGAAAGACAGTGCTCATTACCGGCGCTTCCTACGGCCTTGGCGCAAGCTTTGCTGAAGGCTTTGCAGCAGCTGGCGCCAATTTGGTGCTCACCGCACGCTCAACAGACCTTCTTGAAGCAACTGGCGAATCATGCCGCAAACTTGGCGCCAAAGTGTTGTGCGTTACCGGTGACGTTTCAAAAGAAGACGACGTGAAAAGAGTTGTTGCCGCAGGTATCAAAGAGTTCGGTGGCATCGACACGCTCGTCAACAATGCCGGCATCTCTGACGTATATGGAATTGGCGCCGAGCGCTTCCCCACAGAAACCTTCGACAACATCATGGCCGTCGACCTTCGCGGTGCATTTCTTTACATGCGTGAAGTTGGCTTGCACATGCTCATGAAAAAGAGCGGCAACATCGTCAACATCTGCTCCATCATGGGTAGCGGCGCAAACGAAATGAACATCATTGCCTACACTGCTGCAAAAGGTGCAATGCGCAACATCACGCAGCAACTCGGTTGCGAATGGGCCGACCGCGGTGTGCGCGTGAATGCCGTGAGCCCTGGCTTCATCATTACCGAAATGACACGTGCCGCTCTTGAAGGCATGGGCATGGACAAATGGATTGCTTCACGCACGCCAATGCGTCGCTTGGGTGAAATTCCAGAAATTGTTGCACCCGTTATGTTCCTCGCTTCCGATATGGCTGGCTACATCACCGGCCACGACCTCTTGGTTGACGGTGGCACTAACGCAGGTAACGGCTACTACCAATTGCAGCCAATTCACCACGCATGGAACGGTGACACCGCACCAATGGCTCCAGGCGCATACCCTGGCCTCTTGCCACGACCAGAGTGGGCAAACCCACTTCTTCCTGGCATTCCAGGCGTGCATTACCCACTTCCTGAGTAAATACGCCAACCCATGTTTCATGGGTGCGCTACCTTCACATTGTGGGGAAAAAGAAGAAGCCAAATGCTTTTGAAGAGGCACTTTCCGAACTGCGAAAAGTAGTTCCGGCAAGTGCCTCTTCGCATGTTGCCCCCCCACCCAAAGTAAAAGAAGAGCAACGCATTGTTACTGCAGAATTTTTGCAACATAACGACGATGGTTCATGGAATTGGGAAGAGTTCAACGGCGGTCTCGCGGGAATATTAAGCACAGAGCTGTCGGCAACTCTCGGAAATCTGCACGAATCTGACACCGTGCGCTTACAAGTAAGCATCACCTCCACCACTTGCACTGTTGAGCAAATTGTTCCACGCTCATTGCGCCAGTTGCCCGACAAAGAACGCCGTGAGCGTGTGCGTGAAGTGAAACGACGCCATGCGCCGCCACCGCCACCGCAAAAGAAAACGCACCTGCACTCGGCTCCGCCCCCAGGTGCTCGCCACATCATTCGCGCACGTGTTACTGCACTCACAGAAACCACCCTCACGTGGCAGGCCATTGATGGCTCTGAAACCATGGCCTCACGTTCAACACGTGCACATGAGTTGGCTGTTGAGCAGCAAATCAATGTCGTTCTTGAAGACATACGCGGAGAACTGAGCTTTGTCGATTTCGTTGCGCATACTTTGCGCACAACACAGCACTCACTTGGCGAACTCACACTAGATGCCATGTATGTTCTTGAACCTGGCGACATCGTCGATGCCTTTCTTGAATTTTCAGGAATACCAGGGGTGCATGATGCAGACCGCATTGGCAAAACGCGGCCCGCCGTCTTCATTGGAAAAGTAAATACAAACACCCTGTTATTACGTGGCCTCACCGATGGCGCGGGTTCTTATGGGCAACGGTCGGGAAACATTGCTATTCGCGACTGGCAAGATGCAGGCCTCAAAAAACCCAGCGTGGTTCAAGAAAAGTCTCAAGAAGTCGACATCGCCGATGTGTGGGTGACCCGCGGCAAACTCAGTGCTCATGACCGTTCCGCGCTCGGGTTGCAGTAACTCCCCCGAGTCACAACACCCAAGGCTCATCGGCAAGACTATGTAGATGGGGGAAAAGGAATACCGCGTTACATCGCCACTCTTGGGCACAGTCATTGCTGTTCACTCTGCTGTCGGCAGTGCCGTTTCAGCAGGCAAAGATCTCATCGTTATTGAATCGATGAAAATGGAACATCCTGTTTCCAGTGAAGTTGACGGTGCCGTTGCGCTCGTGCATGTTGCCGTTGGCGACACTGTTGAAGAGGGCCAACTGCTTCTCACCATCACACCAGGAGTTGTTGCACCCGCCGCACAACGCATCGACAATGCGCCCACTGCAGAACGCCAAGACTTGTTGCGTTACCAGAAGCGCCGCCACCTCACCACCGATGCTGCACGCCCAGAAGCCATGGCAAAGCGCCACGGTCGCGGCCAGCGGTCGGCTCGTGAAAATATTGCAGACCTTGTTGACGAAGGTTCATTTCAAGAATTCGGCAGTTTCGCCATTGCAGCACAACGCCAACGTCGCAGTTTGGAAGATCTCATTGCCAACACACCCGGCGATGGTCTTGTTGGTGGAATTGCCACCATCAATAACCACCCGTGCGCAGTTGTTTCCTACGACTACACCGTTCTTGCTGGCACGCAAGGCTTGTTGAACCACATCAAAAAAGATCGACTCTTTGCACTCATTGCAGAGTTGCGCTTGCCTGTCATTCTTTTTGCTGAAGGTGGAGGTGGCCGCCCCGGCGATACCGACTCT
>JBAXNF010000041.1:0-12850 GCA_037133935.1 bacterium | reverse complement strand
GCAGGAGCTTTTTTGGCTGGTGCTTTCTTTGCAGGTGCTGGAACAGCTTTGCGAACGGTGTTCACTTTTGGTGCAGCAGCAACGCCAAGTGCGATGTCTTTGAAGCCCTTGAGTGCTGTGATCTTTGCAACGGTCTTTGCCTTTACTTTGATCTGTTCACCTGTGGCTGGGTTACGCGCCATGCGAGCAGGACGCTTGATTTTTGCAAATTTGGCGAACCCTGAAATGTTCACGATCTCGCCCTTGGCGACATTCGCGAGGATCACGTCAATGGTGCCTTCTACGAGTTTGGCCGCTGTCTTATTATCGACATCGGTATGGGTGGCTACGGCTTGGATGAGTTCACGCTTCTTCATGGTTTTTAATGTATTGCAAACGAACACTCCGATCGTGGATACCTCGTAAGGGAGGCAAAAAGGGGCGTAAAAGTAGGGGTAATTTTCGTAGTACATTTTCACCCATGATCAGAGTCAGTGTTTTATACCCATCCGGCGAGGGGTCAACTTTTGACCACAACTACTACCGCACTGTGCATGTGCCAATGGCGGTGAAGGGGTGGAATCCAGTGAGTACACAAATTGATAAGGGTGTTTCTGGGCCGTACGAAGCAGCAGTGCATTTCGTTTTTCCTACGGTCGCTGCATTTGAAAATGCAATGGGAATGCCCGTAACGGCTGATTTAATGGCAGATTTGCCTAATTACACCAATATTTCTGCTGTAATTCAGGTGGCCGAGATTGTCGAAGAGTAATCAAGCAACGGGTCTTTTTGATGAAGTGAGTTTCCTCCACGGCAAGCCAATGCCGAATCGCTTCATGCTTGCCCCGCTCACCAACCAGCAAAGTCACGACGATGGCACGTTGTCGGAAGATGAAAAAAACTGGCTCACCATGCGCGCTCAGGGTGGCTTCGGGCTCACTATGACATGTGCCGCTTACGTCCAAAAAGTGGGCCAGGGTTTCCCTGGGCAACTCGGTTGTTTTGGCAAAGAGCACGTTTCTGAGTTGCGGGTGCTGGCCGGTGGAATTAAGAAAATGGGCAGTTTGGCCTTTGTGCAACTGCACCACGCCGGCAACCGGTCGCCCGAAAAACTCATTGGTGCGCAACCCGTGAGTGCGTCAGACGACCCAGAAACAGGTGCCCGTGCACTCACTACTGAAGAGGTGGAACAAGTCATTGAAGACTTCATTGCTGCAGCTGTGCGTTGCGACAATGCAGGTTTCGACGGCGTGGAATTACATGGTGCACACGGGTATCTCATTTGCCAGTTCTTGTCGAGCGAGCTCAATACACGTACCGACCAATTTGGTGGCTCGCTAGAAAACAGAGCGCGTGTGCTGATGAATATTATTAATGGCATCTACACGCGGTGCCGGCCAGACTTCACCGTTGCTGTGCGGTTGTCGCCGGAACGATTTGGAATGAAGGTCGCTGAAATTTGCGAGGTGTACTCGTGGTTAGTGGCGAGTAAAAAGGTTGACATCATCGACATGTCGATGTGGGATGTGAAAAAAGAAGCACGCGATGAAGGATATGTAGGACAAAAGCTCATCGATATTTTTGCAGCGTTACCGCGAGGCGATGTGCGCCTTGCCGTTGCCGGCAAAATGATGGATCCTGCCGACGCCGAGTTTGCTTTATCGTCGGGCGCCGACATTGTTGCTTTGGGTCGTGCGGCCATTTTGCATCACAATTATCCAAACATGTACAAAGCCGATCCAGCTTTCATTCCGCGACGTATTCCGGTATCTCGCGAGGTACTGAAATCGGAAGGACTCTCCGATGCGTTCGTGGAATATATGAAAGCGTGGGCCGGCTTCGTCGCTGAATAGTCGGGCTCATCATCTCTGTTTATTCGAGTGACAAACCGATGCTCTCGGCCTCGGCAGCCAGCGAGATCCACAGTTCTTCTGCTTGTTGAACGGCAACTTGTGTTTGAGCGAGTTGCTCGCTGAGCTTGGTCAGCAGTGGTACATCGTTGCCCGCCGTTGCCAGCTCAATTGTTAGAGCGTCTTGTTTGGCCGTTGCTAGTTCCATTTTGCGCTCGGCTTCACCAATGAGTCTGCGCAGTGTGCTCGGGCTTTTTGTCGATTTCTTTGGAGTAGCAGGTGCTGTTTTTTCTGCAGACTGTTGAACAACTTTGTGTGATTTTTGTGGCGCGGCTTGAACCTTGCCTCGGTTTGCTAGCCAGCCAGCAACGCCACCACGTACCAGTGCTGCTCCGCCAACGCCATCGAGTGCAAGTACTTCAATCACCGTACGATCAAGGAAAACACGGTCGTGGCTTACCACGACAACAATGCCCGGCCACGTGTCGAGGTATTCCTCTAGTGCACGCAGAGTGTCGAGGTCGAGGTCGTTCGTCGGTTCGTCGAGCAGCAGCACATTGGGTTGTTCAACAAGTGTGAGAAGAAGTTGCAGACGCCGGCGTTCGCCACCCGACAATGTGTGAATAGGCGCAAACTGTGCATCGCCGTCGAACCAGAACTGGCGCATGAGGTTGTTGTCTTCAATGGAAGGCACACCCTTATCGCCAGTCACTGCATCGCGCACGCGCTGGTCCACATTGAGGTCGCGACCAAGTTGGTCGTAGTAGCCCACTTTCACCGTGCGGCCAGTTTCAATACGGCCAGTAGTAGGAGTGAGACGATCTGCAATGAGGTCGAGCAGTGTGCTTTTGCCGGCACCATTTGGCCCAACAATTCCTAAGCGGTCACCAGGTTCTAATTCGTGCGTGAAAGGAGAAAGCACCAACACGCCTTCTGCAGAACCGCTTGTTGCAGGCCACGAAAAACTTACGGCATCAAGTTCAACACCTTTTGAACCAAGACGTTGACTACCCAACGACAAACCGAGTTCACCTTGCCGTGCTGCTGCCTCGGGGCGTTGGCTCACAATTGCTTTTGCTGCATCAACACGAGCTTTTGGTTTTGTGGAACGTGCGGGTGCACCGCGGCGCAACCATGCGAGCTCTTTAGTGGCTAAGTTTTTACGCACTTGTTCATCGGTAGCTGCTTGTGCTTCGCGCTCAATGCGTGCTGCAAGATATGCCGCATAGCCAGAGCCTGCATGTTTGCCGAATGGAACATGCAAGTACGCCTTGCCGCGATCGATTTCTAAAACTTTTGTGGTGACGTGGTCGAGCACGTGACGATCGTGCGTTACTAAAATAAGTCCGCCAGAAAAATTGGCGAGCCACTCTTCTAAATATGCAATGGCGTCGAGGTCGAGGTGGTTGGTGGGCTCATCCAAAATGAGTGCATCCCATTCGGCAACGAGAAGTTGCGCAAGTGCAACACGTTTTTGCTGCCCGCCAGACAGCTCATTGGTGGGCGAGTCGAGAAGTTCCGACATTCCCAGGCGGTGTAATGCCGCTTCGCCTTTCCAACCTTCGCCAACCGCATCGCGCACGGAACCTTTGGGCAAAACGGGCAACTGAGGAAGAACGCCAATGCGCGTGCCACGTCCTGTGCGCACTACGCCGGCGTCGGGTTCAAGCTCACCGCTGATAATGCGCAACAAGGTGCTCTTGCCACAACCATTCAGCCCCACCACGCCAACGCGGTCGCCGTCGTTCAAGGTAAGTGAAACATCGGCAAAGAGGGGTCGGTTCGGCCGCGAGGCTTTTAAACCTTGGGCATCAATCAAAATCACTGGCTCAGGCTAAGGGCTGGAGCGCAAGAGCGGGGGGTGACTAGCACAAGGGGCCTGAAGGTTCTAGTCTGAACATAGATTTACTGAAAGAGGAATACCATGACTCAGCACCGCAAAAACTCATTGATGATCGCCGCTTGCGCAACTCTTGCGCTTGGTGCAGTACTCACCGCTTGCGGGGGCGGCGATAGTCGTACCCGTAACGCCGAAGTCACCACCACGCTCGACGAAAATGGCAATGCTCCAAGCACCACGTTGTTCGATTGGCAGGCAGGATCAAGCACCACGGTGGGTGAAGGTTCAACTGAGTCGACCGATCCAACACAGAGTTCTGAACCTGGAAGCGTTGACACCACCATTGCTGGTGAGACAACAACAACTGCTGCGGCTGTTGCTAGTAGCCAAAATGTTATTTCTCCCACTGATGCTGCAGACGGCGATGCTTTCGGCGGAGCAGTGGCATTATCGGCTGACGGAAAGACTCTTGCGGTCGGCGCACTGTATGCCGATGTAAGTGGCAATAAAGATCAGGGCTCGGTCACGGTGTATGGCCGTTCAGGCAAAACTTGGGCCGAAGAAAAAGTTCTTGTTGGTGACAACGGCAACGCAGAAGATTGGTTTGGCTATTCAGTAGCATTGTCGTCCGACGGCAACACGCTTGCTATCGGAGCGGTATACGCCGATGTGAATGGAAATAAAGACGAAGGTGCAGTGTCGGTGTTTGCGCGTAGTGGCGGTGCGTGGGCGTTGCAGAAAACATTGAATATTTCCAGTGGAACTGCTGGCGATCTCTTTGGTTATGCCGTGGCATTATCTGCCGACGGCAGCACGCTTGCTGTAGGAGCCATTAGCGCCGATATCCAAGCGAATGCTGACCAGGGTTCTGTATCGGTCTTTGCCCGCACCGGGTCTGCTTGGAAAGAACAACAAGTCATCACGCTCGACAACGGAGCCGCAAGTGGCAACTTCGGTTGGTCGGTTTCACTCTCGACCGACGGCAATACGTTGGCCGCTGGTGGGCCAAACCAAGGTGCAGGTAAAGCTGCTGTGTTTACACGCAGCAGTGGTACCTGGTCGTAATTCTTACGCAGTAAGAGGTTTTGCTAATCGCACCTGAGCAAGTTGCTCGGGTGCGGCTAAGCCAGTCATTGCAACCTCGTAATCGGGCAATGCATACACTTCGCCGTCGTCGGTAATCATGATGAAGCGGTCAAACTGTGCAAGAAAAGTACGGTCGTGGCTCACGGCAATAACTGTGCCTTCAAACCCGTCTAGTGCACGCTCGAGTGCTTCCGACGACTCAATATCGAGGTTGTCGGTGGGTTCGTCAAGCAACAACACGTTGTGGCCTGCTAGTTCGAGCGACAAAATTTCTAAGCGTGCTTTTTGCCCGCCAGACAATGTTTGAAACTCTTGGCGCGCATTGTTGCGCAAGCCGTAGCGGGCAAGCGCACGCATTGACTTTTCTTCTTCAACGAGTTTGTCGCGAACAATATCGATGCATGTGCGGCCTCGAAACTCTGGGCGGTCGTTAATTTGAGTAAACATTCCCACTGAAGTGCGCGGGCCAAAAGTAATTGTTCCGCTCAAGTCTTCTTTTTTACCGAATAATGCATTGAGCAAATGGGTTTTCCCTGTTCCGTTCGGGCCGATGAGGCCAACGCGCTCGCCAAAGTGCACTTCTTCGGAAAAAGGAAGAAAGAGGCTGCCAATAGACACTTCTTCACACTTCACCACACGTCGGGCAGAGTCGGCACCGCGAAAGCGAACGTGAATGTGTTGGTCGGGAACGGGTGGCGGAGGTGGGCCAGCAGCAACAAATTTCTCCCAGCGTGTTTCGGCCCCGTTTGCCTTTGTCGCATTCTTAAAGTTTTGCGCGGCGCGCTGTTTCATTATTTTCATGTGATGAAAGAGTCGACGCTCTTCATCGTTCCAGCGCTTGAGGTCGTCGCCAAGTAGTTCTTGTCGCTTGGCGCGCGCATCGGGGAATGTGACATACGAACCGCCGTGGCTCCAACATCCGGACCCCTCGATAACAATAATTTTGGTGGCAACACGTTCTAAAAGTGTGCGGTCGTGGCTCACCATGAGAATGGTGGAGCGACATTTTTTAATTTCCTCTTCAAGCCAGCCGCGTGTGGGAATATCGAGGTAGTTGTCGGGCTCGTCAAGAAGAAGTACGTCAGCACCAGAAGTAAGAAGTAGGTCGAGCACTAAGCGCTTGCGTTCGCCGCCGGAAAGTTCCGACACCAAGCGCCGCGAGAAATCGTCAACAGGAGTTTTCACGCTGCGCTGCGCTGCTGCTTGCCAGTCAGACTCCAATTCGTATCCACCAAGGTCGCCCCAGTCGCCCAGTGCTGTGGCGTAACCCATGCCGTCGTCGGTGCCGTCGGCTAGTGCTTTTTCTGCTGCAATGAGAGCACGACCCGCAGTACGCAAATGTTTTGGCGCTACTTCAACAAGCATTTCTCGCAAGGTGTCGTTGGGGTTCGACATCCCCACTTCTTGGGTCATGGTGAGCATGGTGCCATTCACCGTGTATTCGCCGTCATCGGCTTCAATGACCTGCGACAAGATGCGCAATACGGTGCTTTTCCCTACGCCATTAGCGCCCACGATGGCTGCATGCTCACCGGGTGCAACGCCAAAGCTGACATCGAAAAATAACTGGTCGGCCCCGGGTGGGGCATAGGCCAACTCTGAAACGATGATGCTGCTCACAGGAGTATTCTTGCTGACGTAAGGGGTTCTCACACTTTTTTACACATATTCAGTCGGGGGGCAAAATATGACAACACCAATTTCAATGAGCGACGTCTCAAGCGAGTGGCTCAGTGCTGTTTTAGGAAGCGATGTCACACTTCTTCGTAGTGAACCTGTGGGTGCAGGAGTTGGATTTTTAGGGCAACTGTCACGTGTTCATATTTCGGCGGCACATTTACCTGAAACGCTCATTGTAAAGTTGCCGACCACAGACCCGGGTGGGCTCATGATGGGGGAAATGATGGGCGTGTGGGAACGTGAGCATCGTTTTTACACAGAAGTTGCTTCTCGTATTACTGCAATGCGTATTCCGCAGTGTTTTTATTCAAGTACGAACCCATATGTCTTAATTCTGGAAGACATGTCGCCAGCACAGTCTGGTGACCAAGTACTTGGCCCCACTGCACAACAAGCGCGCGATGCTGTAGATGCAGCTGCGCGTCTACACAGTGCCTGGTTTAATACACCAGAAGTTCATGAACTCACATGGATGCCCGATATCTCTGACCCAATGACAGCAACGGTTGGCGAGATGTTTGCTATTGGTTGGCCAATATTTTTAGAGCGTTATGAAAGTACATTGCCACCTCGTGTTTTACGGTGGTGTGAAGAATTCGCACCGCGTATTACACAGTGGATTGGGTCGTATTCAGCGTGGCCTGTCACTTTGTGTCACGGTGATTATCGACTCGACAATATGTTCTTTGGTGCCGATGGAACATTTGGTCTCATCGATTGGCAAATGGCGATGCGCGCGCCGAGCACAACAGATTTGGTGTACTTCATTGGCACAAATTTGCCCACCGACATGCGTCGAGAGATGCAAGACGAATTAATACAACGTTATGTAGATGGTCTAGTAGAGGGAGGCGTACCAAGTGAGTGGGCAAATGTCGACAAAATTGTGCGCGGCCTCACCGAGGGCGTGCTTTTTTATTGCACATCATTTGGTGCCAGCATCCTCACTTTTGACCCTGCAAATGAACGCGGCGCAGCACTGATGGACTCACTAGTACGACGTGCATTTAGTGCTGCCGATGATTTGTCGGCGGGTCATGTGTTTGGTTTCGCGTAGCGTTTAGTTGGCGGTGCTTGCGTCGACCCAGTTGCCATGGAAACCAAATGGCACGCGTGGCAAATGCACGCTTGCAATTGGTTCTTGGCTCATGGTCTGTGCATCGAAAATAACATAGTCGGAAGTGTTCTTTGCTTTGTCGAAAACGTAGGTCATGAGATAGCCGTCGTCTTCTGACGAAGGGTTCTCTGCTGGTACGAATACGGCTTCGCCAGGTGAGCGACCTTTGCCAAGTTCAATTGATGTGCGAGCGCCAGTGAAGCGGTCGTATTTGATAATTGCGCCCGGATCTTCAAGGGGCGAATCAGAGCCACCAAGTTCTGGTGCAGACATTTCATAACCGAAGCGATGCTTGCGACCGATAACGGAATCGGCAACGCGTGGGAACTCGCCAGGGCGATCGTCCACTTGCTCTTCAGACACTTTGCCTGTTTTGGTGTTGATGACCCAACGCCACAGAACTGGCGGTGGGAAATCCATAGCGCTATCGCGCCAAATGTGTGAGAAGCGTGCAACGTCGATGACGATGTTGTCGCCTTCTTCGTATGAGTTCATGGGGTGAAAGACGTAGCAAGGGTTGATGTCGAACCATTTCACATCGGCGTCAACACCATTGCGTGGCATCACGCCAAGGCGTGCTGGGTAGTTGTCGTCCCAGTGAATTGGTAGCTCGCCGCGCATTGCCATTTCAAGGTCGAATACTGCGGGAAGGTCCATGAAAATGACGTAGTTCTCGGTGACGTTGAAGTCGTGCATCATGGTGGGCCCGCCCACAGTGATGACAGTGTTTTGCACCATTTCACCAGTTGGCGAAACACGCAAGTAGGTGAGGTATGGCTCGAGAAAGTAGTACCCAAAAGCAAGCATTTCGCCAGTGAGTGGGCAGACCTTGGGGTGAGCAGTAAAGGAGCCAGTGAGTTTGCCGTTGTAGTTCGTTGGCCCAACGGTGTTCAAGTCGCCATCGAGTTCGTAAGGAAAGTGTCCTTCTTCAAGAGCAAGAAATTTCCCGGCGTGACCAAAGATGTGCGTGTTGGCTTTCGACATAGCCATGTCGCCAAGACCAGTATCCATGTCGAGAATGTTGCGTGACGGGTCGGTGATGTACGGGGTTTGCACGTAACGGTTGCGGTACCACTGTGCTTTTCCTTCACGCAAACGCACTCCATGAATCATGCCGTCGCCGAGAAATGGATGATCGCTCATTCCGGTAATGGGGTTCGCTCCATTGCGCAAATAACGACCATCAAGGTGTGCAGGAATAGTGCCAGTGACTTTGAGGTCGGTGATTGTGAGTTCTTCTTGAACGGGTGCTCCGTTGCCACGTAAGTGCGGTGGAACTCCCTGTGCAGAAACATTGTCAATAACAGCCATGACGACCCCCTTGGCTACCAGCAAGATCCCCCATGGCCTTGCTGCTGGTTTACATTAGTCGCAAAACTACGGATTAACTACAACGGTATTTTGTGGGTCGGCAACCGTTGCTTTTTTCACAGTGCCTGGTGATTCCCCTGCAAGTTCTAATGCTGCGGGGTCGGAAGTGGGTAGAACTTTGCCATTGATGGTAAGTGCTACTGGCAACGTGGTGTACCAGCGACGAATGTTTTTTACCTTGCCGCATACAGCTAAAACGCCTTCGAGCATGAAGCGTGTTGCACCGAGTTTCACGCAGATCCAGGTTTGTTGCTTGGAGATGGGATACCAGACTTTGCCGGCTTCCGTGGTGGTGCAAATGTATGGTGTCCCCGACATCGTTTTCGCTTCGCCAGCGCTTTTGCAAGTGGTGCCTGTTGCAATAGTCGCATTGCGTACGGCACCTTTTTCCTCGCTGCCACAACTGGCGATTCCTGCAGTAAGCGTGGCGCAGATGACTACAAGGGAAGCTATGCGTAATGGGTGTCGTTGAGTTGAACGGGCATTTTTAGAACTGAACATGTTTTTACTCTAGATGGAAATAGGCCCATTGGGTAGTCGGGCCAGCGGTGGAATAATTCGACCTATATATAGGGTGAGTAAGAGGAGAGTGCAATGACAAGGTCAGCAGTTCCCATGCAACAGGCAGTTCAGGCAATTCGACCCACCGATACTCTTGCGGTTCCCTTGGGGCCAGGCGTGCCGGGTGCCTTTTTGCATGCTCTGGGTGAACGCACCGACTTCCTTGACCTGCGGGTATCGGGAGCCCTGCTTCCCGACTTATTCGCACTCTTCATGCAACCAACCGTGCATTTACAGAGCGGTTTTTTCGGGCCTGCCGAGAGGTTTCTGCGCGACAGCGGTGCCGATGTTGACTTTGTTCCTGCCGACTTTCGTCGTTTTGCTCCTGTACTCGCGCGCAAAAAACCACGCGTGCTGGCAGTTGCTGGAGCAATTCCTGTTGATGGATGGGTGAGTTTGTCGCTCCATGCTGGTGCGATAACCGATGAAATAGAAAAGGTCATTGCCGACCCCGAGCGAGTGCTCATTGTGGAAGTGAGCCCGCACTTTCCCCGAACTTTTGGTGCCGATAAACGTGGCGGAAAATATGCGCACCGCGTACATGTAGACAACATCAATCATTTGGTGGAGTCAGATCGTGAACCACTCAATTTGGCCGATGTTGTTCCTTCGGAAGCCGAAATGAAAATTGCCGAAATTGCAATGCAGTACATTCACGACGGATGCACATTGCAAACAGGCATTGGTGGCGTGCCGAACCATATTGCAACACAACTCGCAGCAGGTTCTGGGGGCGACTACGGGGTGCATTCAGAGATGTTTACGTCGGGTTTAATGCGCTTACACATGTCGGGAAAAGTTACGAACAAAAAGGGAACCGAATTCGATGGATTCTCGGTCACCACGTTTGCCGCGGGAACCCCCGACTTGTACACGTGGTTACACAACAACAACGATGTTCGGTTCTTGCCAGTTGACGTGGTGAACTCTCCAGAAATTATTGCGCAGAATCGCAACATGGTGGCCATCAATGGTGCAATGGCAGTTGATCTTTCAGGGCAGGTCATTGCCGACTCCATTGGCGGGAAACAGTTTTCTGGCATTGGAGGGCATGAAGATTTTGTTGCCGGCCCGGGGCTCAGTGTGGGCGGGCGCAGTTTGGTATGCATGCCTTCAACAACCGTGGTGAAAGGAGAAACAGTGTCACGCATTTTGGGTCGACTGCCCGAAGGTTCTGTGGTTACAACGCCACGCCATCAAGTAGATGTAGTAATTACAGAATTTGGTGCGGCTGAGTTATCGGGGCTTTCTATTGCCGAGCGATCCCATGAACTTGCCCGCATTAGTCACCCAGATTTTCGTGATCAGTTGTTGTCTACTGCCGACGTGTGGCCTGCCGACTAGAACCTTGGCGCTGTGCGCACTAGTTTTCAGTTGTGCCGCCACTCATTCGCCGTATTTCTGATTGCCCCACAGAGAGTTGGGATGCGCCTGCAGTGGAGTGGTGGACCCTCGTGAGTGGTGACCGCACTGCGAGCAATCAACTGACGGCTGGCATTGCAGAGATTCCCGTGGGGGCAGATGCGCCAGACCGCGGCCACACGCACGATGCTGCGGAAATTTATTACTTCATTAGCGGTGCTGGCTACATGAGTGTTGATGGTGAAATTGCTCGCGTTTCAGCTGGCGACACAGTGTTCATTCCTGAAGGGGCAGAGCATTTTGCTGCTAACGATGGCACCGAACCACTGCGTCTTTTTTATGTATTTGCCCGTGACGCATTTTCCGATGTGCACTATGAATTTCCCGGAGGAAAGTAATGCGCAAAGTTGTGGGTTTAGGAGTTGTAGCGGTCGTAGCCATTGCAATTGTGTTTGCAGTAGTGCGAAACAACGACTCAGGCACATCGGTGGCATCCGTGAGTACTTCGGCTCGTGCAGTGAAAAATATTGCGGGTGGCGAAGTTGCCCAGGCGGGTGCCGTTCCCTTTCAGGTATCGCTTCTCTCTGCTCAACCCGATTCAATTACTTCCAACCGAAATGATCAGTCGAAATGGATTTTGGGTCAGTGCGGCGGCTCACTCATTGCCAAACAATGGGTGCTGACTGCAGATCATTGCGTTATACGCACTGTGGCTGGACTTATTGATCCTGGCTACATCTGGGTGGGAATCGGCAGCAATAATTTCAATGATGTTCTCAAGAGTCCATACTTATTTCGTGTGAGCGGGGCTTACCCGGCACGAGTGGGTGGTGTGGGGCTCGACTTAATGCTGTTGAAACTCAGCACGTCAGTTACCTACTCTGCCAACGTGCAACCAGTTGCGCTGCCTGTTGCACTTGACCCAAACATGTGGCCAGCAAAAGATGCTGTTGCAACACTCAGCGGGTGGGGTAAACAACTTGATGGCACTACGTCGCCAGTGTTGAGAAAAGTCAACACAGAGGTTGGCGATTCCCCCAATGATGTGGAATGTCAAGATAGCGCAGGCAATTCGAGTTTTACAGATTTCTATAATTCGTCTAAAGATGTGTGCGTTAAAGGTGGAAGGTTTGGCGACGGCTTAGCCGGTGCCTGCCAAGGAGATAGTGGCGGGCCAATGACAGTTGTGGTCGAGGGTGTTCCTGTTCTAGCTGGGGCTGCAAGTGTGGCCCTGGGCGTAATGGGCGACAATGGAGAGGTGAATTACTGCACTGGGTATCTGCCTACTTTGTATGCACGAGTCCTTTCGAACATTGGTTGGATTGTTCCCGGCCCTGTCACCAATGTTGCTGTTGCTGCAGTGAGCAGAGGAGTTCAAGTGACTTGGGGTAACCCAACAACTACTCCAGCAGTTCCCGTCACCGATTATGTGGTGCAAGTTCGTGAAGTGGGTGTGGCTGATTTTGGTGAAGTAAACGACGGCGTGTCTGTGAACAAAAGTGTGTTGATTTCTGGAGTTGACCCGACAAAGACATATGAGGCTCGCATTGCAGGCGTCAACGCAGTCAATGCCGCAGATTCATTCCAGTTGCTGTATTCGCCAACGGTGCGATTCACCGGCGCAGGGGTCGTAGTGACGACTTCGACGACTTCGACGACATCGACAACTTCGACGACTTCGACTACGTCTACCACTACTCCGACCACAGCGGCTCCTGCTGCACCCACAACCACAGTGGTGGTGGAATCTCCCAAGGTGAACCCATTTATTTCCGGCGCACAAAATGGCGAGAAAGACATTGTGTCCACGTTGACCTCGGTAGCGCAGCCAACGGCAAGTTCATTGCCTCCAACAACTGCCGTCAGCACAGCAGCCGGGCAATCCATAGGTTTCATTGCCACCGCTCAAGTGGCAGGTGTGGCAACTCCAAAGGGTTCAGTGGTCTCGGTGCGGGTAGCTGGTTCTTCATCAAAAATTTGCTCAGTGAAAAAGTCGAGCTTGGT
>JBAXNF010000040.1:0-13475 GCA_037133935.1 bacterium | reverse complement strand
AAAATTCGTGCCATCTTGTGCCCCGACAAGGTGAACACCGAAGAATGGCTCGAATGTCATCGCGTGGCACATAGCGTGGGCTTACGTTCCAACATCACCATCATGTTTGGGAGTGTGGAACACACCGACAGCTGGGCTAAGCACATGGTGGTTACCCGTGACCTGCAAAAAGAAACGGGCGGCTTTACAGAATTCGTTGGGCTCCCGTTTGTGCACATGGCGTCACCTATTTATTTGCAACGCAAATCTCGTCGTGGGCCAACATTCCGTGAAAATATTTTGATGCATGCTGTTGCGCGCATTGCCTACCATGGCCTCATCGACAACATCCAAGTGTCTTGGACTAAAGTTGGTGTCGACGGTGCCCGCCAAATGCTCGACGCTGGTTGTAACGACCTCGGCGGAACACTGATGGACGAGAACATCTCTCGTGCGGCAGGTGCAAACCATGGTCAAAAGATGAGCGAAGATAGCTTCAACGCACTCGTTTCACCTTTGGGTCGCACGCTTGAACAGCGCACTACTACTTATGGTCGCGTACCAGGTGGCAACGACTTAATTAGCTCTCGCGCATGATCCACATCTAGTTTCACTTGCGCAATGAGCGCGTCGGGGCCGTTGAACTTTCGTTCAGAGCGCAAGAAGTGCGTGAACTCAACTTTTGCATCTTCGCCGTAAAGGTCTATTGATACATCTATCAGGTGCGCTTCGAGCAACGAAGAGTTGCTGTGCTCATAGAAGGTCGGGCGACGCCCAAGGTTGATTGCACATGCATAGCGCTCACCTGACGGGCGGGTGTAAATACCTGCATATACCCCATCGGCGGGAAGGCAGATCGTGCCCGGAACTTGAACATTGGCAGTAGCAAACCCAATGGTGCGTCCACGCTGGTCGCCTGTCACCACAGGGCCACGCACTTCGAAAGGGTGCCCAAGTAAAGCCGTTGCGGTGTCAATTTCGCCGCCACGAAGTGCACGACGAATGGCCGTGGAGCTGATGGGCTCCTCTACTCCGTCTTCTCGCTCTAAAAGTTCGAGAGGCCCAGTAGTGAAACCATATTTGACTCCCTCGGTGCGCAAAAGAGCAACATTGCCACCTCGATTTTTCCCAAAATGAAAATCTTCCCCAACAACAATATGTTGCACACGTAAGCAGTCAACGAGCACGCGCTTCACAAAAGCCTCTGGGTTTTCAGTTGCTTGTTCTTCATTGAAGGGAACAACAACAACCGCATCTACTCCGGTGGTCGACAAGAGTTCAATTTTCTGCTCTAAATCTGTTAACAAAAGTGGCGCCGACTCGGGCCGCACCACCGATGCGGGGTGCTTATCGAAAGTCACCACAACACTCAGCGCCTTGAGTGACTTCGCCTGCTCACGCACTGCAGCAATAACTGCCTGGTGACCAAGGTGCACGCCGTCGTATGCGCCAATAGTGAGAACGCAACGCCCAGAAGGCCATGGCGATACCGATAAGTCACGAACAATAATCACGTAGAAGACACTATCCACTAAAGGCAATGACAACTGTTGGTTTTGCCAGTGTCAGGCCTAGTCCTGTTTGTGACGCAGTTGGTTCGTACACACCCAGCAGCACTTCATTGGGGCCATACACACTCCATGGGCCTTCGCCTACCCAACCACTTGTAGCGTCGACGGGCAACATCGCACCGTGTAACGCACGATCTGCTGTTTCAGCATCGAGGTCTACTCGTGCAAGGTGCTCTACAAGGCCCACTTCGCTGAGTAATTGCGGATTCTCCAGTGCAGAGGTCATCTGCTCGGTGAAGCGCCCCACACGAGTGCGGCGCAAGCGACGTAAATGTGCCCCACCACCAAGTAAACGGCCAAGGTCATCGGCCAACGTGCGCACGTAAGTTCCTGAAGAACATTCAACGCTCATGCGATACACCAAAGGGTCGTCGGTTGGCTCGATGTCGAAACGAGAAATATGCACTGGACGCGCTTTGCGCTCAATCTCGACGCCTTCGCGCGCATATTCGTGCAATCTCTTTCCATCAACCTTCAGTGCCGACACCATGGGCGGCACCTGCAAGATGTCGCCCGTTAAGTGCTCGCGCACCACGCGCTGCACATCGGCTGGCGTCACTGCACTCATATTGAAAGTTTCAAGCACTTCACCAGAATCATCAAGCGTGCTTGTGCGCGAACCTAAAACGACTTCAGCAACATATTCTTTGTCGGCACCAGAAACGAACTGCATCAGCCGCGTGGCACGGCCCACCGCAACAACCAAAACTCCTGTTGCGTCGGGGTCGAGGGTTCCCGCATGCCCAATGCGACGTTCACTCAAAAACTTGCGCAATGTATTTACTACATCGTGACTGGTGACTCCGGCAGGCTTATCAATAAGCACAAGGCCATGCACCTGTGGCGGGCGCCGCTTTGCCATGTGAGTTATTCGGTGTCGGGCACCACGTAAGTGCCTTTTTCCATCGCCTCGCGGCGTTCGCGGTCAATGCGCAACACTTCGTCGATGCGTGCAGCGGCCCGAATGACAGTGTCGGGGCGGAAATCGAGAATAGGAGTTTTCTTCGTACGAATTTGGCGACCCACCGACGATTGAATACGAATGCGCAGTTCGCCAAGCGTGGTGAGAATTTCTTCGTCGCCCGCTTCGTCTGCAAGAGAGTCGTAATAGACGATGGCTCGGTTGAGTTCGGCGTCTACGTCGATTGCCGTAATGGTGACGAAGGCCAAGCGCTCGTCATCAATGCGCACTAGTTCCTCGGCAATAACCTCACGAAGGAGTTCATTGAGGCGGGCTTCGCGGGGATATTTGTGGGCAGATGAACCGCTTGAACGCTTTCGCGGCTTAGACATGTGCTCCACGCTACCTACGGCACCCCTTCGCCCCCTACCATATAGGAGTTATGTCTGCTGATTTTCCTTCCTTTCGCTACAACGCCACCTTTGCCGCAACCCTAGAAAGCAAGTGGCAAGATTTCTGGGAAGAAAACGAGACCTTTAATACTCCAAACCCTGCTGGTCCTTTGGCCGAACCTGAAAAGGTCGCAGGCCGAGAAAAACTCTTCGTGCTCGACATGTTCCCTTACCCCTCGGGTGCTGGGCTTCACGTTGGACATCCCCTTGGCTACATCGGCACCGATGTGTTTGCACGCTTCAAGCGCATGACAGGTTTCAACGTTTTACATGCTCTTGGTTACGACAGCTTTGGCCTACCTGCAGAGCAACACGCCATCGCTACAGGTATTCACCCGCGCGTGAACACCGAGACCAACATTGCCAACATGCGTCGGCAACTGCGCCGCTTAGGTCTTGGTCACGACCCACGACGCAGCATCAGCACAACCGATGAAAACTATTACCGCTGGACCCAGTGGGTATTCCTTCAAATATTCAACTCGTGGTTCGACAAAGAACTTGGCAAGGCACGCCCTATTGCCGAACTGGAAAACCTCTACGCCTCAGGCAAACGCAGCATTGACGATGGTCGCTCATGGTCGGAACTTTCCCGCAATGAACAGCGCAAAGTAGTTGACGCCCAACGCCTGGTGTATCTCACCGAAGCACCGGTGAACTGGTGCCCTGGGCTTGGCACCATTCTTGCCAACGAGGAAGTGACCGCCGACGGCCGCAGCGACATTGGTAACTTCCCCGTCTTCAAACGCAACATGCGTCAGTGGATGATGAACATTACGGCGTATTCTGACCGCCTACTTGGCGACCTCAACCGACTCGACTGGCCAGAGCCAATCAAGTTGATGCAACGCAACTGGATTGGGCGCAGTGAAGGTGCCCGCGTGCGCTTTGCCTCTGCAGCTGGGGAAATTGAAGTGTTCACCACTCGCCCCGACACTTTGTTTGGCGCAACGTTTTTGGTGTTGTCACCCGAGCATCCACTAGTTGATGCACTCACCACTCCTGAGCATCGCGATGCTGTGAACGCATACCGTGTTGCCGCTGCTGCAAAAGAGCGCGAGCAATACGAAGACGAGACCCGTGAAAAAACTGGTGTTGCCACCGGCGCATTTGCCCGCAACCCAGTTACTGGCGGTGACATTCCTATTTGGATTGCCGACTATGTATTAATGGGCTACGGCACTGGCGCCATTATGGCAGTGCCGTCTGGCGACGAGCGCGACTTTGCATTTGCACGCACATACCAACTTCCCATAGTTGCTACACAACAACCAACGCCCGAATGGTTTACCACTGCTGGCATCGACGCCACACTCAACTGCAGTGAATGGCCAAATGCCTATGTTGGCGATGGTGCTTACGTGAACTCGAGCAACGAGAGCATTTCGCTTGCGCAATACAACACGGTTGCCGATGCAAAGTCGGCAATGAACACGTGGCTCACGCAGCAAGGTTGTGGCGAAGCTGCCATTACCTACAAACTGCGCGACTGGCTCTTTGCCCGTCAGCGTTATTGGGGCGAACCCTTCCCCATTGTGTTCGATACCGATGGCAACCCCCATGCAGTTCCCGACCAGCAGTTACCTGTGCTGTTGCCTGAACTTGCCGACTTCAAGCCACAGGGTCTCGACCCGAACGATGCAGTGACCGAACCCATACCACCACTTGCACGCACACCAGAGTGGGCAGTTGTTGAACTCGACTTGGGTGATGGCATGCAGACCTACCGCCGCGAAGTAAACGTGATGCCGCAGTGGGCCGGTTCATGCTGGTACGAGCTGCGCTACCTCGACCCCACCAATACGGAATCGTTCGTGAACAAAGAAGTTGAAAAATATTGGATGGGCCCCAAGCACGCTGGCCACACGGGCGGCGTTGACCTTTATGTAGGTGGCGTTGAGCACGCAGTACTACACCTCTTATATTCACGCTTTTGGCACAAGGTACTTTTCGATCTCGGGCACGTCTCGAGCGAAGAGCCTTTCCATCGTTTGTTCAACCAGGGTTACATTCAGGCATACGCATACCGCGACCAGCGCGGTCAGCCAGTACCTGCTGAAGACGTTGAAGAAAAAGATGGCAAGTACTTCTACGAGAACGAAGAAGTTGCTCGCGAGTACGGAAAAATGGGTAAGAGCCTCAAGAACATCGTTACTCCCGACGACATGTACGAAGACTACGGTGCCGACACCTTCCGCTTATACGAGATGTCAACTGGCCCACTTGAAGCAAGTCGCCCGTGGAACACCCGCGACGTAGTGGGCATGCAGCGCTTCTTGCAGCGCTTGTGGCGCAACGTTGTTAATGAAGACTCAGGCGAAACGCATGTGAATGCCGCCGCAGCAAGTGAAGACCTGCGCCGTGCGCTACATCGTTGCATCGACGGTGTGCGTGCCGACATGGAAGCACTGCGCTTCAACACTGCTATTGCAAAACTCATTGAGTTGAACAATGTGCTTACTCCTTACGTTGCTGAACATGGTGCATGCCCCGAAGAAGTAGTTACACCTCTCGCCAAAATGCTGGCTCCGCTGTGCCCACACATGGCCGAAGAACTGTGGCGCCGATTAGGTCACCCTGGCACCATTACTTACGAAGACTTCCCTGCCGCCGACGCTTCGCTGTTGGCAAGTGACACCATCGAGATTCCTGTGCAAATTAACGGCAAAGTGCGCACCCGTTTGGTAGTTACCGTTGGCATGAGCCAAGAGGAACTCAAAGCAACAGCAATGGCCGACGCCAAAGTTCAAGAACTTCTTGCCGGCGCAACGCCGAAGAAGGAGATCATTGTTCCTGGTCGCCTGGTGAACTTCGTTCTGTAAATATCTACACAGCGCGAGCAACAAGAGCAGCATCGCGCACTGCAACTTGAATAGTGCGCGATCCGTTGGCGTCACCCACAACATGCACAGGGAACGACGACCCCGCAAGAGCATCGGCAAGTTCACGGTTCGATGAATTAAACCCACACACCACCACTGTGTCGGCTGGCAAAATGCGTGGACGTTCAGTGCCCACCACTTCCACATGAACAGCGTCTTCAGTGATGCGCCGCATTGCCGAAGTAGGCAAGAACTCAAAGCTGCCGGAAAAGAGGCGTTCGCGTGCAGGCAACACCGTTGCCGGCGGGTACGGAACACTTGCGCCAATGGTTTCATGGCGAGTAACAAATGTGACATGCGCTCCTGCCTCCATCAATTTGTCGGCAACAGAAATTGCTTCATACGAACCCGTGTCGTCGAACACCACTGCGTGCGTACCCACTTTCGCGCGACCACCAAATCCGAAAACGTCCCATGGTGTGTATACATGAGCCATCTCAATTCCAGGAATGGGCTCAGCTGGCCGTGCTGCTTGAAAGCCATCGCGGCGAGGTGACGACCCCGTTGCAATAATCACTTCATCTGGCTTTTCTTCGTTAATGATGTCGGGGTCAACCGGCGTCGACAAACGAACATCTACACCTAACCGTTTTACCTCTTCAGCCAACCAACGCGTAATGGCACCAATATCGGCACGGTGCGGCGCGGTAGCCGCAATAGCTACTTGCCCACCAAGCGACTTCTGCATTTCAAAGAGAACAACATCGTGTCCGCGCAATGCTGCAGTGCGGGCAGCTTCCAAACCAGCCGGCCCACCACCAACAATGACCACCTTTTTGCGCACTGCAGATTTCTCGGGCACCTCAAACTCGGTTTTGTGTTCTTGCCCTGCAGCAATGTTCACTACGCAGGCCATTTTGCCAGTGCTCATGAGCAAACCCACACAACCTTGGCTTGAACCAATACACGGGCGAATTTCTGCTTCGCGGCCATCGCGTGCTTTTGCCACCAGGTATGGGTCGGCAATGAGAGCACGCACCATCGACACCATGTCCGCAATGCCACTACCCACCACATGGTCGGCGTGGTCGAGCGTCATAATGCGACCTGTCACCATGGTGGGTACCGACAGTTCACGTGTTACTGCTTCGCTCTTGGGCAATTCATAGCCAAGTGGGTCGTCCATGGTCGAGAGCAATTTGTAAAAGCGGTAGTAGCTACCAAGTGAGACGTCAACGAAGTCAACGAGATGCTCTGAATACTTAGCCACTTGTACCGTGTCGTCGGTACGCATTCCACCTGGCACTTCTTCATCGGCCGACAAGCGAATACCTAACGGGAAATCGGCACCCACCTCGTTACGAATTGCTTCCAGAATTTCCACCAAGAACCGATTGCGGTTTTCAAAAGTGCCGCCGTATTCATCTTCACGATGGTTGGTGGCAGGCGACAAAAACTGCCCTACTAAATAGCCGTGTGCAGCGTGAATTTCAATGCCGTCGAGCCCGCCGTCTTTAACACGTCGTGCGGCACGAGCAAATGAAGCCACTACTTCATCAATCATGGCCTTCGTCATGGGGCGCGGCACCACACCCGTGCGTGGGTTAGGAATATCACTTGCACTCCACGGTGCGCCACCAAGGGGGTTCACTCCAGTTGCGCTTCCTCCGTGCCACAACTGTTGAAAGACCTTCATGCCATGCGGGCGAATAGACGCCATCAGCTTCTCATAGCCGCCCAATACACGATCGTCGTACACAGGAATATGAGTTGGGGCACTGGGGTGCACGCCCGCAATTTCCAAAATGGAAAGTGCTACTCCGCCCTTTGCACGCTCGGTGTGATACGCCATAAATGCGTCACTGGTGTCAACCCAGCCTGCTCCGGTGGAATGTGCAGTGCGCACAATGCGGTTGTGGAGAGTAGTGCCACCCACCTTGAGTGGTTGAAAAACATTTTCGTACATTTATTTGCTCCACTTCACGGGTAGTACTTCAAAACCTTTGAGCACTGCAGCCTTCACAAGTTGGCGCTCGCCGTTACTTTGTAAATTTGGTAGGCGCGCGAGCATTTCTTGTACTGCAAGCTGCGCTTCCATGCGCGCGAGTGGCGCACCGAGGCAATAGTGAATGCCCACTCCAAATGCAAAGTGCTTGCGCAATTGCACGGGGTCGCGCTCCAAACTGAACTCTTCAGGGTTTTCCCACACATCGGGGTCGAGGTTCGCCGAACCGAAAAGCGCCAGCACCTTGCTGTCGACAGGAATATCGACTCCTTGTATACACACCGGCTCATCGTTAGTACGGAACAAGCCATGTACTGGGGCGTCTATTCGCAAGCTTTCTTCCACCGCAATTTCAATAAGCGATGGGTCGGCAATCAGCCGCGCCGCAAGTGCCGGGTCGTCAATGATGCGGCTCATCACATTGCCAATGAGAAGTGTGGTGGTAGCACTTCCCGCCACCATTAGGAACTGACAAAAACCCATCACGTCTTCTTGGGTGAGCTTTTGACCATCGCGCTCAACAGTAAGCAAGCGAGTCAGCAGGTCGTCGGGGGCGTCTCCGCCAGACTCAATGAGAGCAGCACGAGTTTTTACATGTGGCCAAAAGTATTCACCAAAACTCTTATACGCCTGCGCAGTTACGTCGCCCATGCGACCATCTACAGCCGACACTGCTTCCGCCATGGGCAATACCCACTGGCGAAACTTTTCAATGTCGGCGACTGGCGTTCCCAGTAACCAACACATAATTGTGAGCGGAATCGGCATTCCCACTCCGCGAATAAGGTCGCCTGCGTTGCCTTCTGTTGCTGCGAATTTCGCAACCACATCTTTTACTAATACTTCAATGTCTCCACGCATCTCTTCAATTGCCGATGGCTTGAAGATCTTGGTAATTGCCAACCGATCGGTCGTATGCTTTGGTGGGTCTACTGACACCAGCACTCCACCACCGTGATACGCAAGACCCGGACCAAACTTGCTCTTCCACACATCACTGTCGCGCAACACAGCTGCTACGTCGGCATTTTGTGACACCACGAAAAATGGTGCCGGCAAATCGGCATGAGCAACGGGGCATTGCCCGCGCAGTTGCTCGAAATATTCTGCTGGCCGCTCTTGAAAATCGTGCGAATCTAAACTGAAATCAACAGACATAAGCCCCCTTTGTGCCTGCTTCAACAGTACCGAGCAGACCGAGCCCATCTACTTGTCAGAGAAATACCCAGCTGTCTCTGCCACGCGGGCCAAACACAAGATTTCGTCTAACAACTGAGACGGCACTAGCCCTTCAGCCTGCCCATCTTCAGCGCTTGGCATTGCAATAAGCGACTCAATATCTTCCATAAGGCGAGGCATCCGCATGGAATGAGCAAACTGCTGCGCAGCAGCACTTGGTGTAAATGCCGTGCCAGCATGAGTCGCCTTTAATAAGCCGCACTCCATTTCATACACAATGTCGCCTGCTTGAATAGTGAGTGAAGGTTCTTGGCGTAACGCAGTGGCCTGGCGGTGTCGGCGCAAAATGGTGTTGATGGTCTGGATGCGATCGCGAATGAGAGCCGCACCTTCAAATTGACGAGCTGCGGAATGCTCTTTCATTTTCTCATCGAGCAATTCAAGAACATGTGTTGATTTTTGTGTGAGATGATCGGCCACGGTTTGCACAATTAAGGCATAACTCACCGGGTCGGCCGACCCCGAACACGGGCACTGTGCCAACCCAAGTTGCGCTGCGGAACATACCGGAGCATCGGGTGAGGCCACATAGTTACGCCCCATGCGCACGGTGCAGCGCCGCAAAGGCACTACCGACTCAATGGCCTCAATCATTTCCCTCGCCATTTTTCGCGTAGAGATGGGCCCTACTGAAATGCCTTTTGCGGAAGGCACCTTTGTCACCACAAGTCGTGGCCATTCTTCATCGGTGGTCAGGCGCACATAGCAATACTTCTCACTGCGTGTTCCTACAAAGTTGTACCGCGGCCGCAACTTTCCGATGAGGCGTATTTCCAGCACCTCAGCAGTCACTGGGTCGGGTGTCTCAATAAAGTGCACACCCCTCACCAACTTCAGTAGTGCTCCCACTTTTTTACGCGTCTCGCCCGCGCCAAAGTAACTCCGTACTCGGCTACGCAAGTTGGTGGCCTTACCTATATAAAGAATCTTTCCACCAGCATCTACGAACATGTACACACCTGGCGTACGTGGCAGATCTTGAGTGAGTGACAACTTTGCCGACTCAGGGTGTGCGCCTAACGATGGGAGCATGATGAGGTCGTCGAGAGTGACCACGTTGAAGCCAGATGCTCGCTCAATGAGGTAGTGCAAGAGATCACCTGTAGCCAGCACATCATTGATAGCTCGGTGTGACGGTTGATTTTGCAGTCGTAAACTTGCCGCCAAGGTTGCCAACTTGCAATTAGGAACTTCTGAGCCCACCAAGCGCCGCGCAAGTGACACCGTATCAATGACCATGTTGTTCAGCGTTGATCTACCATCTTCAATGAGTGCTGCATTAATGAAGCCCACATCGAATCGTGCATTATGAGCAACAACCACCGATGTGCCGATGAACTCAAGAAGATCGGGCAACACCTCTTCTATTTGCGGAGCATTGTGCACCATGGTGTCGCTGATGCCTGTCAGCAACACTATGTATGGCGGAATGGCATGCCCAGGGTTAATGAAAGTGTTGAAGCGCGCGACTTCTTCGCCACCCACATACTTCACTGCACCAATTTCGGTGATGCCGCCATTTTTTGCTGAAGAGCCCGTGGTTTCAAGGTCGAGGACGCAAAAGTAAACGTCTTGCAGGGGCAAACTCAGAAGTTCTTCAACCGCGACAAGCATCGATATAAACCTTAACCAAAGGACCGTATTGGCCGTGTACGAATCGCCTTCATGCCAGTTGCAGCATTCGGAACAAGCCACTTTTCTCTATCAAATTCTTGCCCATCTTTGAAGTTCACTGTCCACGCGTTGTTGAGGTCATACTCACTTGAGGTCCAGTAAAAGCTCTTCCCAAAGTTCCCTAGGCGTGGAGTTGCTGCGCCCAAGTTGCGGTACACCAAGCGCAGTTCTTCCTTGGATGGCAGGTACCAGTCGTTAAACCCACCAAAGACCAACGTGCTTGCATACCTTGCTGGGTAGCTCCCCCCGCGATACCTCTGCACAATTTTTGACGTGTTGGCTTCCCCCATTCCAAAGGCTTTGGCGAGTACCCGCTGTACTTTTGCCGACGCGCTTGCAGTACCTATATATAGAGGTGTCTGCTTGTCGTTGAAGGTCAGTGGTTTCCAGGGAACACCCGCCACTTCAGTTTCCACCGGACCAACCTCAAAATATCTGTCGCCACTACTCCGTGGCCCCGCATCGTAAAAGACAATCCCTCCCCCCGGACCAGTATCGCCCACTGCACATGGCCCCTCATTCGTACAAGAATTTCCCGTTACTGAAGTGGTTGAGGCAGTGGGCTTCACCCCTACACCCGCAGGAAATGACCTCATGGCAACCACATGAAACGGTAACGACGGGAAACTCGAGCCAACATGAACTTGGCTCATACGTAGTTGCTTATTGCCGTTACTTTGCCCCACTTTATTTTCATCGGTGAATTGCGTGCCGTCTTGAAAGAGTTGATACCACGCATACTTGGCTGAGTTCTCCGACGATGTCCAGTACGGCATCGGCAATACCTTGGGCGAACCCACAGTGACGCTCGCGTTATAGACCACATCAAGTTCATCACGCGAAGGAAGGAACCAATCGCTCTTCCCATTCGCCGAGAAATCATCTACAAACTTCGCTGCGTACTTGCCTTCTGCATTTTGTAAAACAATCGCGGCGGTATTTTCACGACCCCATCCGATGCCTTGTCGTAAAATGTTTTCACCAGCGAAAACCGGCTCCACTGTCTTCACTGCCCACGGCAATCCGCGCCCTTTAGTGATGGGTAAAGCTTCGAGGTGCCGACCCCACCATTTCACTTCGCCAGCGTCGTACACCACCGTTCCGCCACCAGGGCCAGTGTCGCCCACCTTGCAGGCGCCAACTAGCGCGCACGTTCTGGATGATGCATTTGCCGGAACCGCAGTTGCCGCAAGACACAAAGCACTCACCAGCACCGCAAGACAACACCTCAATCGCATGAGTCAGTCTTAGTACACATTGATCGAAAATTAACGCCGGAGCGCCAGACGAAGCCGTTGATAGACAGACATTACATACTTGTGGTGTAGTTCTCGTGATACGGCGTGTCTTCAAACCCGACACACAACGACGAGGTGTACAGACCTGAACAAGCAGCCCAAGTTCCACTGGAAATAGTCCAGTTACTTGGTGCAAAGTTCGCAACGGTATTGAAGTCATGGTTCAGAAGTTGCTCACTTGACGTGCCATTTGCCATGGTGGCGACAAGGCTTACATAGTCAACAACCGCACCGTAGTTGCCACCCCACCATTCAGAGTCTCCTCCATTCACTTCAACTGTGATGCGCCCAATTTGCGCCCATGTCAATTCCCCCGCAAGAGTCCCTACCGATGCTGGAGTGATGGCACAAGAGAAAGTTTGGTAGTCACCCGTCAGTGCCGCGTGAGGACATTCAACTCGAGTAGCAAGAACGCTGCCATCACTGTTGTATAAGTTGACGAAAACAGAAAGTGGGTCTGGCCCCTGCGCAGCATTCCTCGCTTTGAAAGAAATGGTCTGAGATACAGTATTTGCCATATCAGACACGACCGCCTGTTGGTAGATCATGCTATCCACGTAAGAGAATACGATGAGACCGTTATTAGCTGCTCCTGCTGAAGTGAAGCTTGCTGAAGTAACCGAAGTCAAAGTCGTAGGTGATGTTGAAGTAAATGTCAACGTGTAGGTTCCAGCAGTTGTATTAGTGAGATCCGTGAAGGTTGCAACACCGTTAACAGCAGTGACGGTTGTTGTACCACCCAAAGTGCCACCCGATGCAGTCACGGTCACCGATGCAGTCGAGTGTGTAACGGTATTACCGGCGGCATCAACAATGCGAACAACAGGCTGAGTCGCCAACGCTGAGCCCGATACGCCACCAACAGGTTGAGTTGTGATGGCAACTGCAGAAGATGCGCTAAATGCCCGAATCGGGCGCACATATCTCGAATTGGTTTTAGCAGAATTAGCGGACCCTGACCTATATATATATTGCAGAAACGCAGTGTCTCCAAGGAATTGCGAAGAACTCCAATACGTCCCGTTCGTATAGCCACCGAGGTAGGAATTGTTTGTCCTCATTTGAGTCAGTTCGTCATCGGAAGGAAGGTACCAGTCAGTTTTTGAGCCTCCCTGATACCCGCGCGCAACGGTTGCTGCTTTGCCGGCGGTATTGCCACCGTTTGCTTGACCAATGATTGCCGAAGTATTTGCGTATCCTCCACCGATCGCCGTCGAAGTTGCGCCAACGTCAGTGCTTGTGTTTCCAGACCACACACATTGCGGGTCAGCGGTCGCCGACCCTGCAGTTCCCCCCGCGGCCGAACAGGAGGTTTGCGCGTTTGGCGCTGCTTGCACCGCGGTACTCCACGATATAGGCGCAGCTTCTAAATACTTACACGCGGTACCACAAGCAGAACCGGTGGATGTGAAGTTAGAGGCGGCAACATAAAAGACTTTGCCGCCGCCTGGGCCGGTATTCCCTAAAGAGCAGGTTCCACCAGTTGGACAAGAGTCAACGCCAGTTGTGAAGTTTGCAGACGTCACAGACGTCA
>JBAXNF010000039.1:0-13559 GCA_037133935.1 bacterium | reverse complement strand
TTCAAGTACGGAGAGGTCGATGCCTTTGCGAGCAGAAAGCGACTGACGAAGAAATTGAATAACCGAAACGCCAGCTATTTCTTGTGGGTATTGGAAGGCAAGAAAAATTCCGGCTTTAGCGCGCACATCGGTTGCCCAATCGGTGATGTCTTCACCATGGTAAAAAATATTGCCGCTGGTCACTTCGTATTCGGGTGAAGCCAACAAGGTGCTTGCCAAGGTGGACTTGCCGCAACCATTGGGGCCCATAATTGCGTGCACTTCACCTTCGTTGATGGTGAGGGAAAAATTGCGCAAAATGGAAGGGGCGTTGTTTTGGCTTTCGTCACCGTCAAGGCCAATAAGGGGACGCACGCACAGGGAATTGATTCGAAAAAGCTCGCTCACATCGTCAGTCTAGAAGGGCGGGTTCGGTTTATTACTACGTAGATAGTGGTAATTCGTGAGCCGCCCGCCACATGGCTCGGTAATGGGGGAATTCGCTCATCTCGGTGACGTACTGGGCACGGCGCAGTTCTTCGTGAAAACGTGGAAGGTTCCGAAAAGGGACCCCAGCATCAACGTGGTGGGCAAGGTGAAAGCCAATGTTGTACGGAACAAGAAAAAATCGGGCGAGCGCGCCTTGATGCACGCTGTGCGTGGTGCGGCGCCGGTCGGCGTCGGCGGTCATTCCCCCATGTTCAGCAATTGAGCGCAGCCGGTTGATCACACGCCACACCGTGAGATACGGAAGCAACCACATGAGTGGGTACAACAATGGAACACCAAATGCAATGCAAGTGGTAGCGAGAACAACCTGCACAGCAAGAATTTTTAACTGTGTGCGTTTAATGCGCGCCTCTGGTGAACGAAGCCCACGCAATTGTTGGCGTAAGAGTTTCACACCAGTGCGCCCCAGTGCATCACGCGTGAGTTTGCGGCGAAAACTGGCATGGGAAATGGGATAGTTGGCGTATAAGGCAAGGTCGGGTTCATCTGGCCCGAACTCTGTTCGATGATGTGCCATGTGCACTCTGCGATATGCCGCAGTGCTCGTGAAGCCAACGAAGCCTAGGAACCATGTGCCCACAAAGTCGTTAACGGTCGTGCGAGAAAACAACAAACGATGTGCCGACTCATGCATGAGTGAAGCAAATTGCGCATGTGCGCGGCCCATGAGTAAAAAAGCAAGAACCCAAGTGGCGGGAGTATGAAAGTTCACGGCTAACGCCAATATGGCGATTGTTTGTGCGTAGACGGAAAGAACGCTGAGCGCATTGCGAAAGTTGGGAATGGTTCTGAGCGACTGACGAAACGATGGGGCAGGTTTTCCATCGGGTTGAATGAATTCCGTTGTGCAATTTCGGGGCAAAGCATCGAGTGATGGTGCGAGTCCGCCCGTGCGGTAGATGGAAGCAGCGTCATTGCTCACAACCTCAGTATTACATCTCATTTGAAGAACTGAGGGGGGCAGTAGACTTTTCCTGTGACCAAGCGAGACAAACCACACGTGCTCGTAGTGAACCAGCATGGCGATAATCGCGGAGATGAAGCAGCTCTTTTGGCAATGTGTGCCGGCATCGAGGCCGAGCTAGGACCCACCCAGTTCACAGTCATTCATCAATTCAATAATGCAGCAGCAGGGCCCATATTGCTGCCCAACGCACAGTGGATCACGCTCAAACTCCCCAAGTTTGAAGCCCTGCGCTTTCTTGTGTATGTCTGCCTGCGCATTTTTGGTCTCCGCCCGCATTTTCTTTTAGGTTCTCTTGGCAAGAAAACCATTGCTGCATATGAAACTGCAGACGTAGTGGTGTCCGCACCCGGGGGGCCATATTTTGGAGATCTCTACATTGGTCACGAAGCTGTGCATTGGCTCTACGTATGGATTGCGAAGTTGCATCACGTACCGGCAGTGTTATATGCCACGTCTGCTGGACCCTTCCAGAAAAAATGGGCTAATCCTTTTCGCCGATACACGTATCGATGCTTTGCGCGTCTTTTTGTTCGTGAAGAAATTTCTGCTGGTCATATCCGGAACCTGTTTTCAGGTCGTCCCCACAGTGTGAATGTCGAAGTATCTGTTGACTCAGCGTTACAGGTTTCAGTTGCTCCAATAGATCGTCAACACGCGGAACAGCAACTCGTTGTTGTTTCTGCAATTCATTGGCCGTATCCAAATGATCCATCTCCACAACTGCGTCAAAAAGAGTACGACACAGCTGTTGTTGAGGCAATCAAAATATTCGCAGAGGGTCAGCCCACGCACGTGGTGCTTGTTCCACAGTTGTATGGGTCAACGCACCGCGATACGCCATACCTGGAAGGTCTTGCTCGGCTATTGCCGACCAGTATTCGATGTGAGGTGTTGAGCGATACCAAGTCGAGCAATGAGCAGCGTGCTGTGTTTGCTGCCGCCGATTGGGTGATAGCAGGGCGTTACCACCCCGCGGTCTTTGCAGTATCCGCGGCGGTGCCTTTGCTGTGTATTGCTTATGAGCACAAGGCCACAGGGGTACTGCAAGCAGCCGGAGTTTCCGATGCCGTTTTGTCTATAGACGAAGTGACCGTAGAGGTGGTGCAGGCAAAGGCTCGAGAACTGCTTGCTGGTAGAGCCGACCTATCTGCTCGCTTGCAATTGGCACAAAGTGCTTTGCGTGAGGTTTCATCGCGCACCTCGGTCGCAGTTGCAGATGTAGTTCGTGGGAGTGCGAAAAAATAATGGCGAGAGATAAGGCAATGTCGGTGTTGATGTGTGGAACATTTGACCCAAATTTTGGTCGCAACCGTCAACTTCTGCGGCTCATGGAATCACGCAATATCACAGTGAATGTAAAGAGCTATTCTTTGTGGTCATCAAACAAAGTTGCCGATGTTCGCCAGGGGAAAGTGCAACGCGCTCTGCGTGGTATCGCTGTTTACGGGCAGATGATTGTGGCTCTTCTTGGTCAAACACTGAATCCGCGCCGCCGACCATCGGTGGTACTCGTTGCGCACCCATGCCAATTTGATGCTGTAGCAGTAGGTGCAATCTGTCGCATTGTGCGAGTGCCCATGGTTATTGACTACTTTGTCTCGTTGCACGAGACAGTTGTAGACGATAGAAACATCGTTTCTTCAACATCGCTCACCGCAAAAGTATTACGCAGTGTCGATGCGCTGTCGGTGAAGTTAGCAACACTCATTCTCGCCGACACCCCAGAAGATGTAGAAGCATTTGCGAAAGAAACATCTACTGCACCGAGCAAATGGAGAACAGTGTGGGTTGGCGCAGATACCGATATTTACAAACCAACAGTTGCTACCTCGTCGCCAGAAAAAGTTGTTTTGTTCTATGGAACATATATTCCACTACAGGGAATTGATTTCATTGTGCGTGCATCGCTTTTACTGCCCAAGGAATATCGTGTTCGACTCATTGGCGAAGGCCAAGAGCGCCCGCGCATTGAAAAGATCATCCGCGAGCTCAATGCACCTGTTGAATTACTCGATTCTGTTTCTGAAACAGAGCTTCCGCCAGAAATTGCGCAAGCGTCTGTTTGCCTTGGCATTTTCGGTACTGGGGCAAAGTCCTCACGAGTCATTCCTAATAAGGTTTTCCAATGCATGGCTATGGGTAAGGCCATTATCACCGCCGATACGCCTGCCATTCGTAATCATCTGGGTAGTGCTGTAGCCACCGTTCCCGCAGGCGACCCACAAGCACTGGCAAATGCCATCGTGGCTCTTTTGGAAGATGATGCGCGGCTACTTGAATTAGAAACAGGGAGCCGAAAACTCTTCTTAGAAAAGTTTGACGACAACAAAATTGCTCCGTTGCTCATAGAGGCTTTACAGGCAGCAAGTGGCAAGGTTCCCGTGTCGAAAGAAGCTCCGCTCACCGCTATGGCACATTTGCGGTTGCCACTTGTGCAGCGGGCGCTACTTCTTTTGCAGCCGAAAAGCATTTTAGAAGTGGGTATTGGCCAAGGAGCTTTCGCGACGCGACTCGCACAGTGGGGGCAATACGTAGGAGTTGAACCCGACCCTGCGTCGGGAGCAGTAGCAGCAGCGCGTCTTGCACATTTTCCTCACGCAGAGTTTCGTTCGGGAGGCATGGAGAAAGTTGAGCCATTTGAAACCTTTGACTTGGTGTGTGCATTTGAGGTGTTGGAGCACATCGAAGATGATGTTGTTGCACTTTGTTCATGGGTAGAGCACGTCAATGAACATGGATCACTGATGATGAGTTTTCCTGCTCATCAAAAACGATTTGGTGCTGCAGATATTGCTGTTGGTCATCACCGCCGGTATGACCGCAAAGACATAAAAAAATTACTTGATGCTGCTGAATTAGAGGAAGTAAGTGTTTACCCGTATGGCGCAATTGGTGGGCACATGTTGGAGTTTGTGCGCAATGCTCTGTTGCGGCAGCGCAGCGGGAAAGTGGCATCAATGAGTTCGGCAACTTCGGCTAGCGGGCGTTTATTTCAACCCAATACGCCTCTGGTTGGCAAATTGATCTCGGTAGTTGCTTCCCCAATGAAATTGTTGCAACGCCCGTTTCTTCACACGTCAGTAGGCGTGGGTTGGGTTGTTGTAGCGCGTCGTAAGCGCGGAACGCTGTAAAGAAAACCAATACTGCCAAGCACAACAGCTGAGGCAAGCATCACGCCACGGTCGGTGGTGGGGGCGAGCAAGCCAGTATCGAAACTGGACCCCATTGCAACTGCTGCACCGGTAACAAACAGCTCTCGTATGCCGAGGCCACCAGGTGTAAATGCGATGATTCCAGCAATTGCTGCTGCAGGTGCAATGACAAGGAAGTACCAAAAAGATTGGTGGTAGCCAAGGAGCCCGAAAGCAATTTGGAACCGCCACGCGGTGACGAGATATTTCACTACATCGATAGATATGACCTGCAGCGTCGTGCGTGGAGTGCGACGTATTTCATCCCACCCTTCACTAAAGGAAGAAAATACTTTTGCTGGCTTGCCGCGCAAAATTTTCCATGTGGGAAGAGATAGTCGAAGTGTTGCAATGCAAACAATGCCAAGACCAAGAAAACACGCGAGCATCAGTAGTGAAAATGAACCACCATCAATTTTGTTGCCAAAGACACCAACGATGCCAACAATTGCCGATGAACCGAGCGAGATGATGAGGTTTGCCCCGTAGTTGCTTCCACTTTTCGCGTATGGCAAGTGATGCACAGTTTTCATGTAGCGAAATTTATAAAGCGTTCCCATTTGTCCGGGTAAAAGGTTGCCGAGCAACCCCGATGTAAAAACCATCCAGTTCTCAAAGAACCCGATACGCACATTTGTGGCGCGGTACACCACCCAAAATTCCGCCGAATTGAGAAAGTGCCCAATAACGATGAGCGCACCCAAGAGCAGGAGGTCTGATGAAGGGTCTTTGAAAATGGGGGTGAGTTCGTGACGGCGCTGCCACACCAATAGGAAAAGAAGTGCTACTAGAACGAAAGAGAGCACATTGCGGGCCAGTTTTTTCATATCTCTATTCTTCGTGAAGTAACCGATTGAATGATGCATACGACGCTAGAAGCCCAATGGCCTGCAAGGTGTGGTGGCCGATGGAAACGTTTTTCCGGTACCACTTTTCTGCGGTTTTTTCTCGCAAGAGGGTATTTAAGTATTTCGTATTCACCGCAAAAGGAAGGTCTTGCAATTGGTCAAGAATGTTTGCTTTCAAACTCGTCATATACCAGTGGTCAACCGGTGAGTCGACGGGTGACTGTTTGGGCTGGTCAATGAAGAGATCGGGCAACAACTTGTACTCACGCACCATGGCAACGAGCAACTCTTTGCCATTAGCAGAGGGCGAATCGTTCTGATTCTTGAGGTATTCAATAGGCAGTGAAGTAACAAAGGCACGCAACTCTGGGTGTAAATAGGGGCTGAAGTGGGGAAGGCCGGCAGTGCATACTGCTCCATCAACTTTCACCTTGCTTTGAGCGGTGAGCCCGTTGCCATGGAATGCTCTGCGTGGGCCGTCCATTTGCGTGGTGGGTTCGCCAAGTCGCATACGTAAGGCGAGCATTGTTTCAGCTTGTTGGGGTTGTGTACCTGTACGTAATTGTGACAATGCATAGTGGTCGAGGTATTGCGTAGGGAGGTGCCCACGTGCGGGCTCTGGCAACAATGCATTGTTCAAAACGCTACGCATGATGCGAGCAACGTGCCCAAGTTGCCGTTCAGCCAAGAGGGTTTGCAAGAAGGAGAGAACGGCTTTTTTCAACAGGTGTGGAGCGTTGGCAACACGTTGAGAAATGCTCGCGCGCCTATTGACCGTCGGGTAGCTCAAAAAGATGGCGTCACAACCGTCGCCATTGAATATGGCCTCAAAGCCATCACCGGCAATGTGCTGACTCGCAATAAGGGTGTGTATTTGATAGTGAGATTGCGCACCGAGTTGGAAAAAGTGTGTGCCAAATTCTCGAAGATTCTGGGCAATTGACTCTGGGGTGATAACTACCGGGTGGTGTGTGATGCCGAGAGAGGTAACAAATTCAGCAATATTTTTCTGTTCAAAGCGAGGGTCTCCAAACGAAAATGTATATGTGTGAACTTCATGCCCAAGTTTTTTTAATGTTGCGGCCACCAGCATTGAGTCGAACCCACCAAGCAGCACTGCGTGTTTCGTGCGACTTCCCGCTTGCTCTTTCACTGCTTTAATAAACATGTCATGCAATTGGGGTATTGCATTGGCGAAACTTGTTACTGATGGGACATCGACGGGGTAAATAGCTGTTGGCTCGGAATGTGCGGTTGCTGCAACGTAGCGAGTGCCTGCGGCGAGCGACTGGATGTCGTTATATGGGGTGTGCGTGCCAGGTAAAAACCCAAAACCCAGTGCGAAGTCTTCATAACTTCTATCGATGCTGATGGTGTTTCGTAGTGCGTAGGCAAGTACTGACAGGGAACTGCTCGCCAATGTCTCACCCTGGGCTACATGGTGTACGAACATTTTATGGTTACCGCGTCCAGTGGCAATAACGAGCCCCAACTCGTGATGGATGACGCAACCAACAACGTCATCAGGTGCCGCATCTAAAAAATGGTCTGTAAAAAAATCTGCTGTGGAAGCAGCTGAGCCATAGACAGCACCAACCCCATTTGCATCGCTGAAGGCGCGAACAACATTGACCGAACCAAATGAGCCGAGCCAGTTGTTGCCAGTGTTGCGAGTATCAATGTTGCTCGCACCGAAATGTTCAGCGGCAAGACATAGTTGCTGGAAGCGCTCGGGGTTGCCTCCGGTATACGCAATCACTCCATGCATTCGGCTGACGCCTTTCGGTGTACGAAGAAGTTAAACAGGTTCAACGCTTTGTGGTGTTTTTGTAGACCGCACAACGAGGTCGGCAAGAAGGCCGATGGTGGTGACTTGGAGTGCGGCAAAAAAGACCAGCAAGGTATTAGTAGATAAGCGGAAGTCTCGGCTGCTCCAGTCGAAGCCAAGTTTGGTTGCTGCAATGAGAAACAAGACACCGCCAACGGGAAGAAAAACCTTGAGTGGGTTATACGAAAGGGTCATGCGAATGACCTGCAAGATGTAACGCCTGGTGTCTTTTAGCCAATGGAATTTTGAACGACCAGCGCGCGGGAAATAGTTAATGGGAACGTAGGTAACTGAGTACCCATTCGCCAAGAATGACATGGTGAGCGTGGTGACGCAGGAAAAACCATTGGGTAGGTGGTGAATGTATTGCAGAGCAACATCGCGACGAAACGCGCGCAAACCGGAGTTGAGATCTTTGATGTCGGTCTCGGTGAGGTAGCTCGCCAGTTTGCGAATAAACCATTTCGCCGGCATCCGCAACAGCTTGAGAGTTCCTTCTTCGGTGCGACGTGCGCCAACAACGTGATCGGACCCTTCGAGCTGGTCGACAAGCCAAGGAATTTCATCGTTCGGGTAGGTCATGTCGACGTCGGTCCACACCACTACACGGCCAAATGCGGCACGTGTACCTGTGCGGCGAGCCGCACCCGAACCGCGGTTCACCGAATGGCGAATGAGGCGAATGTCGGGAATGAGAAGAAGGTCTAATTCTGAGCCGTCGTCAGAGCCGTCATCAATAACAATGATTTCGAATGAGTATGAAGAAGCGCTGAGTGCTGTACGTACCCGGTCTATTTCGGCTTTGAGGTGACCGCGTTCGTTGTACACCGGCAAGATGACACTGACGTCAAGTTCTTTTGCGATCGTTTCCATATCAACACGAATCTAGACCGTCACGCACCCACAAAATGAGACCCGTTGATGGTTCACTTGGCCCAACTGCCCAATTCCCGTCGAATGGGGGTCGTTCTTTTGATCCGATGTAACAGTTGATGTCATCGGGCACACCATAAATGAGTTCAAATCGGCGTGCTTGAACGGGGTGCAAGAGATATCGGTAGTCGTAAAAGCTTTGCCCGCCGTACGACCCAGTGTCGAAGCCCACTACTTGTGCACCGCGGTTGATGGCTTCGTTATCAAGAACAAGTTCGGGTAAATAGTCGCGGTAGTTCCGCACGGTTTGGGTAACGGTGTAGCCAGTAAAGAAAAGTGCAACAACAACAAAAAAAGTAATGAATGATTTTTCAGCAAATCGATGGATGAGGTACATCGCAATTGCGAGAATCACAAAGATGCTGCTTAATACGAAGAGGCTGCTGGGTTTGGTTGATTTAATTGCCCAGTCGAGACCGATGGCATTTGGCCGGGCAAAGAATTCACCTTGTTGCAGTAGGCGATGCAGGATGTCGGCACGACTGAGAAGAACAAGAAAGAGTGCGAGAACAGGAATGAGAGCGATGCTTTTCCACCACAGCGCGCGTGTTTTCTGTGGCGACGTAATGAGGGCACTCAAGGCGATGGCAATGAGGATCGGCGAGACGACCCCAGAGTAACGACCATAAACAACGTGGTCGGGGCGAATGATTTTGACCAAGTTGAGCGCTGAGGTGAGTTCAATAACGCCAACAGCGCCGAGCGTGAAAAGAGATGCCAAAGCAAGGCCCGAACGCTCGCGGCGCTCCGTGCTGGTGATGTGCTTCAACAAGATGAGTGCACCAACGAACACCAAGCCAAATGAAGTGGCAAACAAGTACCAGTTTTGTCCGCCTAGGGCACGAACAATATTTCCCCAGTTTGCAGTGTCGAAGAGTTTGTTTTTTAGTCTGCCTTCTTTGCCTGCCGCACCTAGGTACAACTCATTGCGCAACCACAAGTTTGCTTTGGCCAGCAGCAAGTAAGTCAAAGCGGAAAGAATGACGGCACCAACAATGGTGCTGACTGACCTGCGAAATGATTTATTGACTGCAGGAGCAATAACAAGAAGCATCACTGTGAGCGGCAAAACCAAAGTGAATCGACCATGCGTGACTGCGAGGAATGGGGCAATAAGTGCAAGTGCAATTGCAGAGCTACGGGTGTTGTCGACGCAATAGTTGAACGCAAAATAGACAAGTGCAGTGAAGCCCAAAATATTGAGTGATTCCGACCATGCAAAAAGCGCATTGGCAGCAACAAGTGGCATGAGCGCTACGGCAATTGACACCACACGCGAGTAGTTGCGAGTGAGCGCAAAGTACTTGCGTGTGTAGAGGCTCAGAACATGTGCGGTGAGGGCAACAAAAGCAAAGTTGATAAATAAGGTGATGCGAAATTCACGCGAGAGCGTGCGGCCAATAAGAGCAGCAAATGCGGTAACAAAACTGAATCCAATGGGGTAAAAGGAACGAAAGGCATCGCTCAGTGGAGTTTCATCACGACCAATAAGCAGTTGCCCATTGATAAGAAACCCCAGTTCGTCTGGCCGAACGGAGGGTCCGTAAATGCGCACAGCAACAAATGCTGCAACGACAAATGTGATGATTGCGCTCACCCATACAAAGCGAGTGGTGAAGAGCGTTGGCTCAACAGTTTCGACGTGAGTTTCCTCTACCATCCTCTGTCAACCCACTCCTGGAGGTGCGGGCGCTCGGTGCCAATGGTGGTGTTTGCGCCATGGCCGGGTAACACAATGGTGTCGTCGGGAAATACAAAGAGCTTTTGTTCAACTGACCGAATGATGGTGGCAAAGTCGCCGCCTTCCAGAGTTGTGTTGCCGGCACCGCCGGGAAACAGTGTGTCGCCGGTGAACAGCAGTGGGGTATTTGCTACTTGGAAGGAAATGGATCCTTCGGTGTGACCAGGGTTGTGAATGGCATGTAAACGCAAACGTCCAATTTCAATTACTTCTTTGTCGTCAATAAAGACGTCGTACCCAACATCTGCAAGTCGGGGAGCATCGGCGCGGGTAACAGCAACTTCGTAGCCTGCTTCACGCATTGCAGGAATTGCTTGAATGTGGTCCCAATGACCGTGGGTTTCTAATACTCGCCGTACTCCAAGTTGAACACAGAGTTCTAGGAGGCGTTCGTGTTCATTTGCGGCATCAATGAGTACACCTTCGCCTGTTGCTATGCAACGCAGTACAAAAACATTGTTCTCGAATGGCCCAACTACTACTTTGTGTACTTCAAGATCGCTGTTTGACCAATGCAAAGTTTCGCTGAGAGCGCCGTCGTTTTTCACCCGTTAAGTCTTGCAGAAATGACGTTGAAGCCAAGGCCGAGGGCCACCGTGAGTTGCGCAGCATCGAGCGTTGCAAATGAAACGGGGCGAGGGAGGCGTTGTGCTGCTGCGAGGTGAAGCGCAGAGCCGAGTGAGACCGGTTGAGTGCGGGAAATAAGAGAGGCCTCGTCGATGCATCGCTGGTCGACAGGAATGACATGTATGTAGTCCCACGTGCGGCGGATGGCGTCTTCAATTTCGTCACGTAAGAGCGGTTCTTCAGTGAGTCGGTCGATACCGGCAAGTGACTCTGCAAGTGCCATTGCCGACGCGCACCATATGGTGTCGTCAGACATTGCTTGAGCTACTGCGCGGTGGTGGGGCGAGGTGATATGGAGCGCAAGAAGAGCCGTGGTATCGAGCACAAGGGTCATCGCAGGTCTCTCACCATTTGGTCGAGGCGCATTCCGCTAAAAACGTCGATGGGGGTATCTACAAGAGCGAGCAGTGGTCGGTTTCCTTGGGCTCTTCGGGGCGCAATAACCAGGCCGCGAGCAACAAGTTCGTCCATGCTGTTATGGCCAGGTGAATCGAGGGGGCCTAGTTGCGCGAGAGGCCGACCCGCCTCGGTGACCACGATGCGCTCACCCGCAGCCGCACGGCGTAGGGAACTGGCCAGGGATAAACGGAGTTCGCGAGTGCCCAAACGGGGTGGCTGTGAGGTCATAGTTTTAGTGTACACAGGTGTACACATAACGAGTGGCGCGCTGTGCCTCTGGTGGGGCAGTATCTCTTCATGAATTTTGCCTTTAGTGAAGAACAAGAAGAACTCCGTAAAACTGTCCGTGCGTTTCTCGATGCAAAATCTGCAGAGGGTGCCGTTCGTGAGCAGATGGAAACGAGCGATGGCTACGACGCAGCAGTGTGGAGCCAAATGGGTGAGCAAATGGGTCTCCAGGGCTTGCACATTCCCGAAGAGTACGGTGGCTCCGGCTACGGCTACGTCGAACTCGGTGTTGTTTTAGAAGAAATGGGTCGCGCACTGTTGTGTGCTCCATACTTCGCAACCGTGGTTCTTGCCGCAAACGCTTTATTGCACAGTGGCGATGAAGCTGCCAAAAAGGAATACCTTCCCGGTATTGCTGCAGGAACAACAATTGCCACTTTGGCAACTGCTGAGCCTTCAGGCAAGTGGGACGAAGCAGGCATTCAAATGGCTGCAACTGGTTCAGGATCCGATTGGAAACTGTCAGGCACAAAGTCGTTCGTCATCGACGGCAATACCGCTTCGCTCATTATTGTTGCCGCACGCACAGCAAAGGGCGTCAGCCTTTTCGCAGTGAATGGCGATGCAGCGGGCCTCACACGCACCGCACTTTCAACAATGGATCAAACACGCAAGCAGTCAAAGCTTGAATTCAACAACACGCCTGCTCGCCTTATTGGCGCTGAAGGTTCGGGTGGGAAAGTTCTCTCGACCGTGTTCGACCTTGTTGCCGTTGGTCTTGCTGCAGAGCAAGTTGGTGGAGCGCAAAAAGTTTTGGAAATGGCTGTTGAATACGCCAAGGTCCGCGTGCAGTTTGGTCGCCCCATTGGTTCATTCCAAGCCATTAAGCACAAGTGTGCAGACATGTTGCTTGAGGTTGAGTCAGCAAAGTCTGCTGCCTACTACGGCATGTGGTGTGCAAGTGAAATGAACGAAGAACTTGCTTCGGTTGCATCGCTTGCCAAGGCCTATTGCTCGGAAGCATATTTCCACGCAACAGCAGAGAACATTCAAATTCACGGTGGTATTGGTTTCACCTGGGAACACCCAGCACACCTGTACTTCAAGCGTGCGAAGTCGAGCGAATTGATGTTTGGTGACCCCACCTATCATCGCGAGCTTCTTGCTCAGCGCATCGGCATTTGATTCTCGCTCTTTTCATAGCTGCAGCTGCAATATCAGTTTTTCTGATTGCTGCATTGGTAGTTGGTCGCGAGGCGCGACGGCTTGATGCCGTTGCGCCTCGTGCTGTTTACGGCCTTCTTGAGGCAACGGAATTTGTTGCAGATCTTCTTCCTCCTACAACCCAAGCACGCCTCACACTCGATGAACTACGCGAGATGCTGGTGCTCCACATGCGTTGGTTGCATGCTCAGGGTTTGCAGCCCGACAAAGTGGTTGACCGGCCACAAGAAATTCACGATGTAGTACTGATTACTGAAGACCAACTCACCGGTTACTTGTTAGCGCAAGCTAGTGAGGCTGGCGTAGAAGTGCTTGACGACGTAGATGTTGTCTATGTGGTGCAAGCACATTTGGCTTATTTCGACGCTATTGGCGCAGTGGGCCCAACTGCTTCATCGACAGATCTCTGACCAGGCCGATTCGCTTTCCACGCCACCTGGTACTTTTGCAAAGCAGGGTGTCCGTATGTTTCATTTTCTAATTGGTCGCGCCAGCGTTCACCTAAAAGCGCAACGTGGGCAGGATTAAGTTTTGCTTCACGGCTCTTTGACTCGAAGTGAAAGCAATCGGTGTATGGGGTGTACAGAACTCGTTTACCGAGTAGTTGTATTTTCAACGCAAAGTCAATGTCGTTGTAGTCGCCAGGAAATTGAGCGCTCAGCCCACCCACTTCAACAAAAACGTGGCGGGGTGTGAGCGCGCATGCTGCGATAACGCTAGATACTTCGCGTGCAACGGTGAGCATGTTGTATGCACCCGCACAATTTCCAGGAAAGCCTCGGTAAGAGTCGTAAGGAACCGGATTAAAAAAATGTCCTGCGCTTTGAATGGAGCCATCTTCATAGAGAAGTTTCGGACCAACAAGCCCCACGGTGTCATCAGAAAAATAACTCAACAGGGTTCCGATGAGGTGTGGGTTACTCGGCTCTGTGTCGTCATTGAGTAAGAGCAAATAATCGGCTGTGGTGTGTGCGGCGCCGAGGTTGACCTTCTCGGCAAAATTAAAAGGTCGATCGAAAGGCACAATGTGAACACGACCAGGTGCGGCATTTGTAATGTCCTGAAGTGCGGTCGCAGGTGTTGC
>JBAXNF010000038.1:0-13794 GCA_037133935.1 bacterium | reverse complement strand
GGATGCATTAGCACTTTCATTGAATGTGCCTTTGCATGTTTTATTGGGTGGACCATCAGTGCAGCAAATTCCGGTGTACAACACGTGCGGCGGTCCTTCTTATGGGAAAAGTTTAAGGTTCGGTGAAATTTCAAGTCGTGATGGACGATATGAAGATTTCGACGCATTCATGAATCGTCCAGGCGAGCTCGCAGCCGATCTTGTCGCGGAAGGTTATGGAGGTATGAAGATTTGGCCTTTTGATCGCATCGCACAAAGGGCCGGTGGTCAATTAATTTCGAATGAAGATCTTCAGACAGCGCTACTTCCATTTCAAAAAATTCGAGAAGCTGTAGGCACAAAAATCAACATTATGGCTGAGGGTCATGGTCTTTGGTCTCTTTCAGCAGCGAAGCAAATTGCTAAAGGGCTTGAGCCGTTCAATCCAGCTTGGATTGAAGATTTAATACTTGCCGACAGCACGGAAGCATTGCTCGAACTGAAGCGAAGTACATCTATTCCGATGGTTGTGAGTGAGTATCTCATCTCGCGTTTCGCGTACGCGCCAGTTATCGATCAGCATGCCGTGGATATTGTGATGATTGATCCGACATGGTGCGGCGGGATAACAGAGGCACGACGGATCGTCGCACTCGCTGATGTAAAGCGCTTGTCTGTGACATTTCATGACTGCACTGGTCCGTTCACATTGTTAGCGGGAGTACATCTCTCTTTCAGTTCACCAAATGTGATGTATCAAGAGGTCGTGAGGGCATATTTAAAAATCGTTTACCCCAATTTTGTTGACGAGCTTCAACTTCCAGAGCACGGTATGTATAAACCGCCAACCCGCCCCGGAATTGGTGCAATGTTGCAACCAGACATTGTTGACCGACCTGGCGTAACAGTGCGGCTCTCTGGCACCAGGTGATTTGCTTCAAAATTCGAGTTAGCTATGTCGGAGTACTTGCCCTGGCCGACGCTCAGTAATAGTTCCTTGATCTAATGCAATTGAGCCATTCACGATCACATATGTGATGCCCTCAGGTTGCTCTGGTGCTTTGCCAAAGTCGGCACAATCAAGAACTACTGCTGGATCGAATATCACAACATCGGCAGCCATTCCTGTAGCAATCTTCCCGCGATTGGTAATACCCAAACGACGAGCAGGTTCATAGGTCATTTTGCGAAGAGCATCGGCAAGCTCGAGTACGCCACGTTCACGGACGTATCGACCAAGCACTCGGGGAAAAGTTCCAAAGTTGCGAGGATGCGGTCGAGCGTTTTGCTGCTCAAGGGGTATCGCGTTTCCGTCGGAACCGACAACCGCAAGTGGGTGTTTGAGAAATGCTGAGACGTCGGCTTCTGTGCGGTAGAAGAGTACGACTTGTATTTCATTTCCGTATTGCTCACAAAGACGTAACGTCAATTCGTAAGGATCAATTCTCGAATCGGCAGCGGCGGATTCAAGGGTAAGTCCCACATAGCCACCGTCTGGGGTGCTCGAGATGTGGAATCGATCCCAAAGCCAAGGAATACCGTTGAACCAGCCTGCCGACATGTCGGAGAGAGCCATTTGGCGTAGTTCAGGATTTGCAAGACGGGTTCGCATCTCGGCGGTGCCACCAGCCTGAACCCATGGTGGCAAATATTGGGTGAGTGACGACGACGATGCTTCGTATGGGTAGACATCAAAATAAATATCGACGCCATCTTTGCGCGCTTCGTCAAACATCGCCAACAATTCAGAACCAGTGCCCCAGCGCTCAGGTCGATTGATTGCAAGGTGACTGAATTCGACGCTTACTCCGGTGCGACGACCAATTTCAATGGACTCGGCAATTGCTGAACGCTCATCGGGTTTCGAATCTCGACAGTGCGTTGCGTAGAGAGCGTGATGTTCGGCCAGTACCTCTGCCAAAGTCTCGATCTCGTCAAAGTCTCCATATGCGCTGGGCACATGTGTAAGTCCGGTACTCATACCAAATGCACCCTGCGAAATAGCATTGTGTAAGTCGCTCACCATTCGATCAAGTTCGAATTTGGTTGGCTGGCGCTGGTCGACGCCCATAGCTGCTACACGCAATGTGCCGTGACCAGTCAATGATGCGACATTGATGGCGATGCCCTGGTCTTCAAGGGCCTTTGCGTATCCGTCAAAGTCTGTCCACCATGGTCGCAATGGGGCAGTGGCTCGAGCGAGATGGTCGGCGTGTAAGTCGAGGTTCAGCGGTTCAATTGGGAAAGCGGAGAAGGAACAATTTCCTACAACTTCAGTGGTGACACCTTGACGCAATTTGCTTTCGCCACGCCCATCCGCGATCAGTGTGAGATCCGAATGAGTGTGAATGTCAATGAAGCCCGGGCATACGATTTTGTTTTTTGCATCGATAGTGATGGAGGCATGTACGTCTTCGTTTCGGAGTGTGGAATCGACTCCCGTCGAAACAATGACACCATCAGAAATAAGTACATAACCCAGGTACGGTGTCGAACCACTTCCGTCAACGATGGTTCCGTTGATGATGGCGATGTCATGCATGGTGCAGATACCGGCTCATTTTCCTTATGCTATTCTATAATTTCAATGAGAATTGAATTCTAGAAATAGTTGATTGGCCCACAAATGAGTACTCCAAAATCCTCGCAAACAGGAAATGTCGAACGTGGTTGGCGGGTGGTTCCTACAGATATTTCGAGCCACCTACCATTCTCTGCAGCAGTAGAAGCTAATGGGTTCGTGTTTGTGTCTGGACAAGCGTCTGTAGATAAACAGGGCAAGATCATTAGTGGCGATTTTGAGGACGAAATGCGTCGATCGATTTCTAACGTACGGGAAATCCTTGGCTCAGCTGGTCTAGACCTGGGTGACGTCGTGCGAGTCACAAGTTATGTGCATGACCCGAATCATCTTGCGCAATACAACAAACTCTATTTAGAGTATTTCTCGGCTCCGATGCCAGCACGGACCACGATAACGAGTTGTCTTTCAGCAGCAATCAAATTTGAAATCGACGTAATCGCAGTTCGTCGGCCTGTTACAACTAGTTAACAGGTGTGGCCTTCTGTGGCGTGCATCATGCCACGTATGTATCCGAAAGCGAACAGTCGACCCAACATTGTGTAGCCGGGTTCGCCGTCATCTTCGCCGATCATTTGCGGTACGTGATCAGGTCGCATTGGTCCATTAAAGCCAACCTCGCGGTAGGCGCGCATCGCTTCAGCCATGTCGGTCTGCCCATTGTCTTGCCAGCTTTCCCGGAAATCATCAGCGGTACCAACAACGTCTCGGTAATGAACATAAGCAATATGTGGTCCAAGGCGCCGAATGGCAGCAGGAATATCAATACCCATTTCGGAGAATGAGCCTTGGCAGAAAGCAATTTTGTTTGACGGCGACTTGACGATCTCGACCAATTTTTCGAAACCAGAGACGTTGTGCATGATTCGGTCATTGCCGAGCAGTTGGGGGAGAGGTGGATCGTCAGGGTGCATTGCCATTACTACGCCTGCATCTTCGGCAACAGGAATAATTTCTTCAAGAAAGTTCTGAAGATTTGTCCATAACTCAGAACGCTTTGCTCCTGGTTCGAGGTCTGCTCGAAAAGCGGGACGTCCCGGAATCATTGCTTTGTCTAGATCTGCGAGTCGAAACGCGGTTACTTTCGAACCAGCGCGTTCTTGCGTGTCTACTGAAGTGCGGATCCAGTCGGTGCCTGCCATGAAGTTGTAACAGACCATTCGAATGTCCAAGTCGGAGAGATGGCGAAGGAGCGCTTTCATCGACGCCAAATCCGTTCCATCGTCAGTGCCAAGCTTTATTCGGTCAATTGGTAAATAGCCCTCGACTACGCCGATTTCCATTCCGAACGATCGAATTCGTTTTTGCATCTGATTGAACTCGTCCAGATTTGGTCCTGGGTAGCGGACAACGATTTGATCAACACCGCATTGAGCAGCGAGAGTCAGATTTTCATCAGAGAGAGGCGTGAGGACAGATGCGAGTTTCATGAATGTTTGTTATCTCCAATACGGTTCAATGATGAACTTGTCTGAACAATTAGAAAACGATTAATCCTCGAGCTTGCTCACCGGCTGCAAGTGAACGAAATGCTTCGTCGGCTTGGTCTAGGTCGTATCGCTTAGTTACCAACTCATCAATTTTGATGCGACCTGAGATTGCGAGCTCGACAAGCTTCGGAAATTCAACCAATGGGTTACTTGTTCCGTATCGCGATCCAATGATCCTTCGCTCACCACCCATGAGGAGCCATGGATCGACTGGAAATTTCTCACCTTGACCTGGAAGTCCGAGGACAACTTCGACACCTTGTTTGGCGAGAATAATCAGTCCCTGTTCCATGGCCTTGATGTTTCCGACTGCGACGATTGATGCATCAACGCCGTGTCCAGTAATACGCTTTACTTCTGCTTCAACATCATCTTTGGCAAGATTGATGGTGTGTGTGGCACCGAAATGGCGGGCCATCTCTAATTTAGAGTCAAGAACGTCTATTCCAATGATTGGATAGGCCCCGGTAGCTACAGCGCCTTGGATTGCATTGAGACCAACACCACCGCAACCAAAAACGGCAACACTCTGACCCGCGCGCAAACCTGCACTGTTAACTACCGAACCGAATCCTGTTGCCACTGAGCAGCCGATAAGAGCAGCAACTTCCAGAGGGAAGTCTTTACGAATTTTGACCGCTCCTGATTCGGGGAGGACTATGTACGAACCGTATGTGGATGGACCGTAGTGGTACACATCCTTGCCATCGTGATGGAAGAGAGTTACGTCGCCAGTTGTCTTGCCGATAGCAGGAGTGTTCATGCACAATGCAGGAAAACCGAGGTTGCAGTACTTGCATGCTCCGCAGGTTGGGGCCCATGAGATGACGACATGGTCACCTTTTTCTAGATTTGACACACCAGGACCAATCGCATCAACTATTCCCGAGCCTTCATCACCAAGAACGATTGGCATAGGTATCCCAGTGTGCGAACCGTCGTAAGCATGAAGGCAGCTGTGGCAGACCCCACTCGCGACCATTTTTACCCGAACTTCTCCGAAACGCGGCTCATCAAGCTCAAGATCCAACATTGGCATTTGGCTATTTGCCTTAATAAGTACTGGCGCTTTGACCAACATGAAATTTCCTCCTACGGATTTGGGTAATAATATTATATATCATATGCCTCTCAAATTTAAAATTATGAGAGAATGAGGGTCATGCGAGACGTTGTGCAGGTCGATCTAGTCGTTGACAGTCAATGTCTGTTGGGTGAGGGTGTCACGTGGGACGAGTCAACCCAGACACTGCTCTGGGTTGATATTGATGGCAGGCAATTACATCGAATGGATTCCAGCGGTCGTCATGAGGCACAGAGTCTTGTAGCACCGATCAGCGTGGTAATTCCGACAAGAGATGGTCGCTTGCTTGCGGTGTCGGGTCTAGGGGTCGGTTTTTTGGGTGATGATGGCGTAGTAGTGGATTTGATTGCGTCGTTACCTGCTGACGGCGATGGACATGCAAATGATGGTCGTTGCGACCCGCAGGGGAGATTATGGATTGGCACAGTTGATCGAAGCGGAAAAAATGCTGCCGGCTTGTTTTGTGTAGACAGTGAGGGTGCGATTGTAAAAGCCCGCGACGGACGAGCATTGTCTAACGGAATTGATTGGAGCCCAGACGGGAGTAAGTGCTACCACGTTGACTCGCAGCACCGAACGGTTGAGGAGTTGACGTTGAACAGCGATGGGCTTCCTGCAGAAGTCCGGACTCTTGCAAGTTTTGATGCAATTCCCGATGGTCTGTCCGTTGACATTGATGGCGGTATCTGGATCGCATTATGGGATGGCGGGGCAGTTGTGAGGCTGACGCCTGATGGAAAGATTGATCGACGAATTGAAGTTCCTGGAGGCTGGATAACAAGTTGCGCATTTGGAGGAAGAGATCTCCGGACTCTTTACATCACGTCTGCACGAACTGATCTTGATCCTGAAATTGCAAAAACTTGCCCTTCGGCTGGATCATTATTTGCATGCGATGTCGGAGTTTCTGGACGTGGCTACACGCCATTCGGGAAAATTCCTACGACCTAGATTTTTACTCGCATGGTGTTGCGGATTTATGCGCAAACAGGCGAATCGGCGTTCCAACGATTAAACGGCGCTGAGTATTCGACTTTAGCCAAGTGGGCACGAGCTTCGATCCACAGGCGTTCCCATTCAGATTGCTCCTGCAATGCTGAATCTGGATTCTCTTCGCTCCGAACGACGAAGCCAGGGAATGCACCGCGGCCAGTTGCTTGCCCAATTGGGTTGTAACGCAGGTCAAAACTAATTCGGATTTCATTACTTGTATTTGGAGTTGAGTTGTGAAGTGTCAATTTATTGAGGAACAATACGTCGCCAGGATTCATTGGTAAAGCAATAGCAGTCTCACGAGGTGCAACCTTTTCTGGAACCTGCAAACCGCTAGGGCCGCCAGGGCAGTGTGTCAGGAGCCCTCGTAAATGTGATTTCGGAACAACTTGAAGGCAACCATGTTCGACCGTTGCACGGCGAAGCGGAAACCACACGGTGAGTATTTGTGTGTCGTCGGCTTCGGGGAGTACAACTCCGTTGTCTTGGTGCCATGGGGTCGTTCCCAATTTGAGAGCTCCCGTATTGGGATCTCTCGGTTCTCGTGATTCAGGAACTCTGATTCGCACATGCTGTACCGGATTGGAATAAATCTCTGAACCAATGAATCCTTCAACAAGATTCAGCAACTTGGGGCAGCGGAGCATGTCAAATACTGCTTGACCATTCCACATTGGTGTGTCGGGCCGCACGTTTCCTTGTGGGAGGGAGAAGTCAAAGAATTGGTGATGCGTTTCGTTTGTTTCAGCACAAACTTCAATGAATCTTTCGCTGAATGGCAAGTGGGCGTAGGTCTGAGAAAGACGGCCTTCAGCAAAAAGCTCGTTTGCGAGTCGATCGAGAACTTCTTCGTACTCTTTCAGCAACGGAGTTATCCAACGATCGGGGTCAAATGCTCCTCGAACGACTACGTAACCTTCGCGATCAAAATGCTCTTTATCTTCCTTCGACAGCGAACTGGACACGAGTTATCCCTGACTCTCGCGTTCCAAGCTCGCAGCGCGAGCAGCTTTGAGGAGAGCGGCTGTGTAATCCGACTGAGGATTAGAGAGGACACTTTCCGTCAGTCCTGCCTCAACGATTCGGCCATGGCGCATGACGATAATTTGCTCACACATGCGACTGACGACTCCGAGGTCATGAGACACCATGACGAGAGTGAGACCGAGTTCGTCGCGCAAGTCCATCATGAGGTTAAGAACTTGGGCTTGAACAGAAACGTCGAGCGCACTGACGGGTTCGTCTGCGTACAGGATGGTTGGCTTTACCGAGAGTGAACGCGCGATACCGACGCGCTGCAACTGGCCACCAGAAAGTTGGTGTGGAAAGCGTGAAAGGACTTCGGTTCCGAGACCAACTCGTTCGATATTGGCGATGATCTCTGCGTCATCAGGATTCCTGTCATGCAAGGCACGAATTGGTTCGCTCAATGAGCGGCGAATGGTCATACGGGGATCCAATGATCTGCGTGGGTTTTGAAACACGATTTGGTTCTCGCGTCGCAATTCGTTTGCTTTGTCACCTTGAAACTGCGAAACATCTTGACCATTAAAAGTGACGGTGCCTTGTTGGTGGTGTAGCAACGCACACATCACTCGAATCAAGGTTGACTTGCCAGAACCTGATTCACCAACTATCCCGACCGTGGATTTTGCTTCAATTTTTAACGAGATGTCTTGCAATGTCCAGTTGATCTCGCCGCCTTTGACTCGTGCGCGCGGATAATGGAAAAACATGTTGGAAACTTCGACGAGTGAAGTCATGACGCACCTCCACTGCTCGGATTCCAGCAAAGATACTGATGATCGGATTCTGTCGTCACAGCAGGTGGTACGGACGAGCATTCGTCTGTGACGAACTGACAACGATTACGGAACCGACATCCGCTCGGGAACTTGCCAACTGCAGGGACAGAACCAGTAATGGTCTGAAGGCGCTTGCCCATGAACGCAGAGAAATTATTGTCCTTTGGCATTCCAGGGTTAGCAGCCAAGAGGGCAGAGGTGTATCGATGGAGTGGATTGGTCACCACTTCTTCAACGAGACCGGACTCAACAATATTCCCGCCATAAATCACTGCCACACTGTCACAAACAAATCGAATCACGCCAAGGTCGTGGCTCACGAAAAGCAAGCTCATATTGCGCTTTTCGCTCAACGAAATAAGCAAACGCAATATTTCTTCTTGCACCGTGACGTCAAGAGCCGTGGTTGGTTCGTCGGCAATAAGTAGATCAGGATCTGCGGCGATCGCCGCTGCGATCATGACGCGCTGCTGTTGTCCACCAGAAAGTTGGTGCGGGTAGCGTCGCAGCAACGATGCAGGATCCGGCAGTTGAACTTGACCCAGAAGATCAATGACTTTTTCGGTCACTGCGGATCCCTTGAGGTCGGAGTGGATTCTGATTGCTTCGGACACCTGTTTGCCGATACGCATCATTGGATTGAGCGAGCGCGCAGGGTCTTGAAAAACGAATCCGATTTTATTGCCTCGAACTTTTGCGAATTCACGATCACTTAATGTGAGAAGATCTTTTCCGTCAAATTTTACTGAGCCAGAAATTTTTGTGCCATCTGGCAACAGACCAGCAATTGCTTTCACCGTCATGGTCTTGCCAGAACCAGATTCGCCTACGAGTCCGAGACGAGAACCTGATTGCAAGTCGAGATGTTCAATGTGGATAATCTCGCGTCCCTCAATGGAGACACGTAGGTCGCGTATTTCAAGCATCAGGCAAGTCCACTTCTCGATTGTTGTGGATCAAGAACGGTACGAAGTCCATCTCCGAGCAAATTGAAACCTAACGCGGTGAGCACGATGGAAATACCGGGGAAGAACATAAGGTATGGGGCTGCTTCTAAAAGCGACTGAGTCTCGTTAAGCAATCGACCCCACGAAGATGTTGGTGGTTGAACACCGACAGTGAGATACGCAAGAGCTGCTTCAATCAAAATTGCAGCAGCAAACATTACTGAGCAGAGCACAATTAACAATGGTCCGATGTTCGGCAATACGTGGCGCTTCAGCACGTAAGATTTTTTCCGTCCGTAGCTGTAAGCGGCTTCAACATAGTCAAGTGCGAGAATTTGGCGCGCGGGACCGATTGTGACTCGAGCAGCCACTGGAATCTGCCACGTGATAATTGCAATAGTGGCAGTCGTATTTCCAGGTCCAAACTTTGCTGCAAGTACAAGTGCGGTGAGTATTCCCGGCAATGCTAAACCAACATCTACTAGACGAGTGAGAGGGCCTTGCAGCGATCGCTTGGAGCCAGCAATAGACAGTCCGATAGTAGCGCCAACTGACATCGCCACGATCGTGGAGACCACGCTCACGTACAAAGAGTTTCTCGCACCAAGCATCAGCTCGGTAACCATGTCGCGCCCAAGTCGGTCGCTGCCAAGAAAAAACCCGGGAGTTCCAGGTGGCGCGAGGCGGTTTTGGAGGTTGAGAGCATTTGGTGGGTATGGCGTCCAGAAGAATGAAATGAATGCAACAAGTACAAACAGGAAGACGAGCCCTCCACCAATGTACAGAGTGGGGGGAAGGCGTCGAAGGTGACTCCATAGACGTCGATCATTCTTCTGAGCGGGGGTTGCTTGCGTGGTTTCCATTGAACTAGGCATTGCCCGACTCTTTGTCTCGAATTCGTGGGTCAAGGAAACCGTATGCAATATCAACAAGGAAATTTAACATCAGAATGACAAGCATGATGACCAGCGCCAAGGATTGAACGACTATAACTTCTCGGCCAAGGGTGGCAGTGACGATCAAACGCCCAATACCAGGCAGAACAAAGACGTTTTCCACAACTACTGCACCCGCAATGAGTTGACCAAACTGCAAAGCAGCTACGGTGACCAGCGGAATTGATGCGTTACGGACTCCATGAATAAGTGCAGCGCCACGCTTTGTGCGACCGCGAGCCATTGCAGAACGCATGAAGTCCTCATTCATGACGTCAATCATCGCCGTGCGAACATACCGTGTGAACACTGAGGTAACTCCAAGGCTGAGCGCACAAATAGGCAGGATTGAGGATCGAATGGCTTGAACAGGGTTCTCGGTGAACGGAACATACCCGCCAGTTGGAAACCATCCGAGTCGTACTGCAAAAACCAAGACGAGCAGCAATCCTCCCCAGAAAGCTGGAATAGCAATTCCAACTTGAGTAAATATGTCAACAAAACGACTGCGAACCTTCTTCGCATTGATTGCAGAGTAGGTTCCAAGAACGAGTGATAGTGGCACCGAAACAATAAGTCCGCCAATGGTGAGCATGAGCGTTGGACCAAGCCGATTCAACATTTCATCGAATATGTCGTAGCCCATTCCGTATGACTTACCTAGGTCGCCAGTAAAAACTCCTCGAAGCCAACTTAGATACTGCATAACTAGTGGCTGATTTAATCCGTATCTTTCTCGCATGTAGCTGACATCAATAGGTGCTGCTTCACGACCGAGAAAGACGGTGACAATATCGCCACCTAGTTGTCGTAGAAGTACGAATACGGTAATGGATCCGATGATAGAGGTATAAAAAAACGTGAGAAGAGATCTCAATGTATGTTTTAGCAACTTGGTGTTCTCCAACTTCGTCCTTCTAAATAAATAACCGTCCGACGGTAGTAGCCCGTCGGACGGTTATTTTTAACTTTGGCCTGCGCTAATTCATCAACTTGACTGAGTAGCACAGATTGCAATTAATTGCCCCAATGAGCCTTTCGCATATCAACGCCGTCGTTGACTCGAACTGCTGGGACTCCTGCGAGATCAGCCCTCGAAATCATTGGCACCTGTACTGCTGCGATGGCGGTGACCCAAGCCAAGTCTGCGAAAGTTTTGACAAGGTCGCTCATCGCGGCCAAGTATTCGTCACTGTTCACATACGTATCGGCCTTAGCCAACTTGTCCTCAAACTCCTTAATGCAGAGTTTCGAGCTCTTGCCCAATGGCTCGCGGCCGCCCTTGCAACCGTATTGCAGGATGCCGGCTGAGTCGCGAATTTCGCCCATTTCATACCCACCCTTTGTCCAGGTCTTATCCAGCCATGTCGTGAGGTCCTGCGGACGAGGCTTCACTGTTATTCCGACAGCCTTTAGCTGTTCGACAAGCACGGCATTCGTGAATGGATGTGAAGCGACGGTAGGGAATGGATAGTCAATTTCCATACCACTTGCGAATCCGGCTTCAGCCAAAAGGGCCTTTGCCTTTTCTACGTCGTATGGGTATGGGCAGTAGTCACTGTTGTATGGCTCGGAGTCTGGAATGACCATCAAACATGTTGGTCGAGCGTTGCCTTTGTAAACCGTGATTGCATCTTCACGATTGATTGCGTAGGCAATTGCTTGGCGAACACGAATGTCTTGGAAGCGCTTATCGTTGACGTTAAGCCACATATATGAGTTCTCGGTTGAGCCTTGCAGCGTCACTTTGTACTTTGGATCATTCGCAAATGTGTCAACACGTTCAATACCGGCGTCGAGGATCGCGACGTTGAGGTCGTTCTCACCAGCTTGTAAGCCGTTGAGTGAAGCCGTCTCGTCGGCATTAAAGAGCCACGTGAGTTTCTGAAAGAAAGGCTTATCACCCCAATAATCTGCAAAGCCTGTCATTGTGAGGCTGACGCCTGGCTTATATTCGCCAAACACAAATGGGCCCGTTCCGATCATCGTGGAGTTTGGATCACTATCCTCCAAGAAGTTTTCTGGCACTACGTAACCTGCGGACTGACCGAGTTCCTTTAGAAAGGATGAACTCACTTGCTTCAGTTTGATAACGACAGTGCTCGCATCAGTTGCTTCTACACTCGCAACGTTTACGTGAGGTGCGCTCAATTTACTGTTTGGTGAAAGTGCATTCTTTTTCATGGAATACACCACGTCAGCAGAGTCGAGATCAGAACCGTCATGGAATTTCACGCCTTGACGGATTTTGAATGTGTAAGTCAATCCGTCTGCACTAATTTCCCATGATTCGGCAAGCATTGGAATAATCTTTCCCTCATCGGTGAGCTCTACCAGAGTCTCTTGGACGTTCTTGAAAGTTGGCACACGCAGTGCGTTTGCTCCGACTTCGTAGTAGTTCCAACTTGGTGGCTCTTGTGGCGTGACAATCGTCAGCTCTGTTTTAGTTTCACCAGTTGCCGCCGGCGCAACAGTCTCCACCGATGCAGTATCGGTAGAACTATTGGTGCTGCCTCCGCACGCTGCTACCGCGAGTGCGGCAACCAGTGCGAAAGCAAAACGGCGATGCAACCTCGTAGGTTGACCATTTCCCCTAACTTTCATATTTCCCCCTTTTAGTTTGGATATTGAACAGGATCGTATACTATAGACAACGACATTTGCAAATGTTTCTGGGGTGGTGATGTACGGGGCCGAAGAACTTCTGGACCTCCATAGGTCATGCATTTCGGTGGACTTCAGCCAACTGTTGCAATACATGTATATATATGTGTGTTCAGAAACCCCAAAAGCTCCAAAAAACTCCAAAAGCTCCAAAAACAACGAGAGGGCAGTTAATTATGGTGATGAAAGAGAATTTGTTTGATCTCACTGGACACACGGCATTGGTTACCGGTGGTGGTTATGGCCTTGGGCGCGGACTTGTGCATGGACTTGCAGCGCATGGGGCAACAGTGATTGGACTCGCTCGAAGCGAAAATGCATTGCGTGAAACTTTTGCCAGTTTGGGTGCACCGCATCGATACATCGTGGGCGACCTCACAAGTGATTCTCTCTATGAGCAACTCGACAAGATTCCTGAACACGTTGACATCATCGTGAACAATGCGGGTGGTGACCCTCATTCAAAGCCATGGTTGGATCAGACCACTCAAGACTGGCGCGAAACATATGAAATCAACGTTGTCGCATCTGAGCGACTTTGTCGATTGTTTATTCCAAAAATGGCTGATCGCGGTTGGGGACGCATCATCAACATCGCATCCGTTTATGGTGTAATCGGTCAAAATCCAGTGAATACCGGCAAAAATGCTGGAGCTGGTGCATATACGGCGGCAAAACATGGTTTGATCGGCCTTACGAATTACCTTGCATGTCAAATAGGTCGTACCGGAGTGACGATCAATTCGTTGAGTCCTGGCATGATTACTTGGATGGAAACCCCAGATGGTGAACCAGAGTTGTGGAAGCAGCTTGCAGCGCAAACGCCAGTCGGTCGCAATAGTCAGCCAGAAGACTATGTAACGGCGACGGTGTTTCTTGCTTCTGAGGGATCCTCGTTTGTGCACGGAACCAATCTCATCGTTGATGGTGGCTGGAGTGTCTGGTGACCGATCTACAGCCAACGTTTGGCAATGGTCGTCTTGATGGAAAAGTAGCGTTCATCACCGGTGCGTCCTGGGGAATAGGAGCGGCGGTTGCAAAGGCGTATGCCCTGGAGGGTGCGAGCGTTGTTGTGGGTTCTTACCCTGAGCAACAAATGGAACAGCGCGCCGACGAAGTCGTGAAATCAATTACGGATTCTGGTGGACGCGCAATACGTATTTCGGCAGATGTAACGTCACGCGAGCAAATTGATCGAGTTGTTTCTGAAACGAGAGAAACATTTGGTGATATTGATATTTTGGTTGCAAACGCCGCATACGCGAACAGACTTCCATGGCATCAGATTCCAGTCGAACAATGGGACCGCACCCTTG
>JBAXNF010000037.1:0-13928 GCA_037133935.1 bacterium | reverse complement strand
TCTTTGACCTGAGTAATGAGGTTGGCAATCTCTTTTGGAGTGGGCTCCTCAAACGACGATGGCTGAATTGCTCCCACCACAGTCCACTCGTAATGACGCGAGAAATAGGCAAAGGCATCGTGATACGTCAGCAACTTACGGTCGGCCACAGGAATGGTTTCCGTAGCAGTCCTCATCGCAGCGTCGAGCACATCAACTTTCGCTGCGAAAGCAGTGAAGTTCGTTTTGAACACCTCAGCATTTTCTGGGTTGCGCTTCACCAACGTGTCGCGCACTACGCGGGCATATTCCTTCACCATGGGCGGGTTCGTCCACAAATGTGGGTTGGGCTTGCCGCCTTCTTTCGGAAATGAGAAATCGTAAATCCATTCGCTTTCAGGCAATGACTCGGTCGCAATCTCACATACTTCAGCGCCGCTATTGATATTTGCGGACGCTAAATCTTTTGTTGGTTCCTCTAGACCTAACCCATTCGTAAAGACAACATCTGATTCTTCAAGAAATCTTGCAGCGCTCAGTGACGGCTCGAAAGTATGCGAGTTCGTTCCTTCAGGAACCAAGCCGGTAATGACCGCACCACTTCCACCAGCAACATTTGCAATAATGCTGGTGATAGGAGCAACGGTGGAAACAATGCGCAACGGCCGACCCGACACCACATCGCCTGAGCCACATGCTTTGGTAATTGAGTCGGCCAAGGGAGTAGTGCCGCCACATGCAGAAATGAGCATCACGCCTGCAAAGGCGACACAAATGGTCGGCTTTACACGGGAATTCACAGCCTTATGTATAACGCATCACGCCCTGCGGTGCGTTCACGAGGTGTGAAAAACTAGTTCACGTGGCGAGTGCGACCCACCCAATATGGGGCGCGCAGATCTTTTTTCAATATTTTGCCACTCGGGTTACGTGGGAGCACATCAATCCAGTCGACGCTTGTGGGGCATTTAAATTTCGCCATCCGTTCTTTGCAGAAACTGATGATGTCTTGCTCAGTCACCTCAACTCCGGCCTGACGCACCACAATTGCCTTTGGCGTTTCGCCCCACTTTTCATCGGGCACACCAATAACAGCGACATCGGCAATAGCAGGGTGAGCCATCAATACATTTTCCACTTCGGCTGGATACACATTTTCGCCACCCGACACAATCATGTCTTTCACACGGTCGTGAATGTATAAATATCCATCGGCATCGAGATACCCAGCGTCGCCACTACGGAACCAACCACCGTCAACAATTGCTTCAGCAGTTGCTTCGGGCATATTCCAGTAGCCCTTCATTACCAAAGGTGACTTCATCCAAATTTCGCCTACTTCACCAACTGGCATATCTTTTTTCGTTTCTGCATCAACAATGCGCACTTGCGTTTCTGGGCCAGGGACACCACATGAACGCAAACGATGCTTGTTGGGGCCATCGGGGTCGTGGTCTTCTGGTGGCAAGTTGATAATGGCACCGGTTGTTTCGGTAAGCCCGTAAGCCTGCCAAAACTTGCACTTAAAGGTGCGCACCGAACGCGAAAGAATCTCTTCAGAAATGGGCGATGCTCCATATACAAACACGCGCAAGTTACTGAAGTCTGCTGTGTCAACGCCGGGAACAGCCAACATAATTTGCAACACTGCTGGCACAAGAAAACCATGCGTTACTTTCTTATCCACAATGGTTTTCACCAGCGACACTGGCTCGAGGTCACGCACGATGATAGATGTGCACCCGGAGTACTGACCAGCAACGGCCCATCCGCCACCACCAATGTGGAACAGCGGCATGCACACAAGGTTCATGGAATGTTCGTCAAGTTCCCACATCACTCTCGCAGTAGGAATAAGTGAGAAGAAGTTGTTGTTGGTGAGCATCACGCCTTTTGGTCGGCCTGTGGTGCCACTTGAATACAGCTGGAAGGCAACGTCGTCTGCTTTCGCTACGACATTTGGGTCAACATTGCTGCCCGATGCAACAAATGCTTCATATGAAACGGTGCGCAACTTGCCGACAGGCGCTCCACTACCGCCAATGGCAACTACTAACGATGCGGGGTTGAGTTGATCGGCAATGGCTTCAGCGATAGAGCGGAAATCTTCGCTCACCACAAATACTGTAGAGCCAGCATCATTCACGATGTATTCCACTTCTGGTGCTGCTAAGCGCCAGTTCACGTCGACACATACCGCATTGAGCAAAGCACAGCCGTAAAAAACTTCAAAGTGCTCTATGGAGTTTTTGTCGAGAAACGACACGCGGTCGCCTTCTTTTACTCCGGCTGCGCGCAGGGCCTGAGCCATTTGGCACGACCTCTGGTACAACTCACCCCATGTTTGGCTCTTCTCGCCCAGCACAAGAGCTGCTTGTTCAGCCCGCTCAACGCCGTGAACTCGAATAATGTCGCTAACAGTTGTAATTTCTTTCCCCATCTCAGAGACAATAGTGACATCGTGAACAACACTCCACCCGACGCCATACTTTTCGACCTCGATGACACACTTATTGACTGGTGGGGCTCCATTCAGGGCTGTCTCACCACTTTTGCGCCCACGGAAATCACCACCGCATTACAGAACCATTGCACCACTCACTTGTGGCACCGCAATGAACAACACGGTTACGTAGAGCAACGCGACACGTGGAAATTACATGAGTTTCGCCACGAAGAATGGGCGCGCGCCCTACCCGACCTTCACCCCGGCGAGCGCAAGGCCCATGTGGCCACTTTTTCTCAGCGCCTCAGCGTTGACTTCTTCCCCGACATTGTTCCGACCTTGAACCTGTTGAAACAAAAACATCGCATCGCCGTTCTCTCGAACAACCCGCACGTTGAACGCGAGAGAAATCGGCTCGGCCTCGATGAGTGGTTTGAGTCGTGCATGAGCGCAGCGCACACCACGCCCAAACCACACCCCGGCGCATTTCTCGATGCGTGTTCGCATCTCGGCGTTGAACCAGAAAAAACCTGGTACGTGGGCGACTCCATTCGTGCCGATGCACGTGGCGCATTAGCTGCAGGCCTCACCCCTATTTGGGTAGACCGCTGGAACGACAACTGGCACGACCGCCCAAACGTTGTAGTTCGGGTGCCAACCGTGGGCGCTATTGCTGAATTACTTGCCTGATAGGCGAGCAACAACTGGCGCAAATGCGTCGAGGTTGCTTTCACCCACGGTGATGTAGCTAATGCCGTATTCCTCACGGCGCGCAATGAGCGTGTCGCAAATGCGATCGATATCGCCAATGAGTGCGTGTGGGTGCACCTTCATGTCTTCAGCGGTGAGACCAAACATCTTGGCAAGTGTTGCAGCACCTTGTTCCACATCGGGAACCACCATGGTGAAATATGCACCAATTTCCAACTCGATGTCGTCCATGCTGCGACCAATTGAAGCTGCACCGTCTTTGATCCACTGAATTTTTTGTGAGGTCATTTCAGCGGTGCTGCTTTGTACGCCCTTTGGCCCAATCATTCCGCTCGAGTTATCGAAGTTCAAGCTGATGATGTTTGCTTCACGGCCAGCAATGCCAAGAACACGCTTGCTTCCGCCACCAATCATGATGGGTACTCCACCTTTTTGAACTGGCTTTGGTACTGCTTCAAACTCATTGAGGTGCACGTACTTGCCATTGAAATCCATTTGGCCAGGGGCAAACATCATTTTGGCGGCCTTCACGTATTCTTCCAAGCGCGTCACGCGCTCGCCGGCTGGGTCGAGGGTGATGCCAATAGCTTCGTACTCTGCAGCCAACCAACCTGCACCTAAACCGAACTCCAAACGACCGTCAGAGAAGAAGTCGAGTGTTGCTGCCTCTTTCATGAGAACAGCGGCTGGGCGGTAGTCAATACAAAACACACGACAACCAACACGCAAGGTAGAAGTTGCCTCAGCAGCTACTGCCATTGCCGGAACTGCTGCAATGTTTTGCACTGGATGATGACAACGGTCGAGTGCAGCACCTGGGCCAATGATGTGGTCGGCAACATGCAATGCCGAGTATCCAAGTGACTCGACTTTTTTGGCACGGTCGCGCCATGCGGCTGGCGACTCGGCACTGTATGACTGAACGGCGAAACGGAAAGGCTTCATGGGGTCCCCCTATAAAAACGTGTACCCCCAAACTAGTGGGCGAGGCTGCACGAATTAGCGTCGGCGCACTTACGTGCGCGCTTCGGGCTCATGAGGCAAACCCAAAACCCGTTCCCCCACAATGTTGCGTTGCACTGCCCCCGTGCCACCACCAATGGTGAGCGCCTGCGCAAACAAGAATCCGTAGTACCACACGGCTGCTTCCATGGCCGATGGCCCCTGGGTTCCGCTCAACCCACCAACGTGTGCATTTGCAATCATTCCCGACGCACCCTGTAGCGACAGCGCGAGTTCCATGACATGTTGCCCATGTTCGTCGGCAAGAATTTTACGAACACTTGCCTCGGGGCCGGGCTGTTCGCCACGAATGCGCGCAGTCAAAGTACGCATGCGAATGAGTTCCAAAATTTGATGCTCGATATAAACCTTCACAATTTTTTGGCGCATCACAGGGTCGGTGACTGGAGCACGTTTAATTTGTGCAAGCAGATCGAGCGCTGTTGGCCCGTGACCCCACAACACACCGCCAGTACTCAGCGATACACGTTCGTTTCCTAGCGTTACTTTCGCTAAACGCCAGCCATCGTTCACTTCGCCCACCACCGCGTCGAGGGGCAAACGCACGTCGGTGAAAAACACTTCGTTGAAGGTTTCGCCACCTGTCATTTCGCGAATGGGGCGTACATCAATGCCGGGCAAATTCATGGGGCAAATGAAATAAGTAATGCCTTTGTGTTTTGCTGCATCAGGGTTGGTGCGTGCCAACAAAATGCCGAACTGCGAATGCTGTGCACCACTGGTCCAAATTTTTGAACCATTCACTACCCACTCGTCGCCATCGCGCTCGGCGCGGGTGGACAAGCTTGCCAGGTCGCTACCGCTGCCAGGCTCACTAAAGAGTTGGCACCAAATTTCTTCAGCGGTGAGCAAAGGAAAGAGGTAACGCTCTTTTTGTTCCTCGGTACCGGCATAAGTAATGGTTGGCCCTGCCCAGCCAATACCAATGGCATTCGATGGGCGCTGCACACCTGCCCGCGCTAGTTCATCATCGATGATGAGTTGATGAATAGGGTCGGCAGCGAAACCCCACGGCGCCGGCCAATGCGGAGCAACGTAGCCAGCGTGCGCAAGTTGGCGTGGGGTGGGCGACGGATGCTCGGCGAGCCATGTTCGAATGGAAATTCTTCGCTCGTCGGTGTCGCCTGGCAATAGTTGGTCCACGTCGTACAGCGTAGTGTTTCCTCTCGTGACTCAATCTTCGAACACCACCCCCATCTACACCGACAACGGCTGGAACTTTGCCGAGATGTGGGAATTCCACGCCGCACGCTTTCCCGAAGTGACCGCACAAACGCATGGCGACCGCACCAGCACCTGGGCTGAGTTCAATGCCAATGCAAACGGCATTGCCAACACACTCTTAGCCGCAGGGGTAAAGCACCAAGACAAAGTGGCGCAGTACATGCACAACTGTCCCGAATTTTTAGAGTCGATGTTCGGGCTCTTCAAAATCAGCCTGGTTCCTGTGAACACCAACTACCGCTACACCGAAGATGAACTCGCCTATTTGTGGGACAACTCCGATGCCGTTGCCGTTGTGTTTCACGCTTCGTACACCGATCGTTGTGCAGCCGTGCGTGCCCGCGTACCCAATGTCAAAACATGGATCTGGGTCGACGACGGTTCACAACCTTGCCCCGAATGGGCGGTTCCCTACACCTCTGCATCAACAACTAATCAGGCACCAGCAATTGCCTCGTGGCCTCGCAGCGGCGACGACATGTATTTCCTCTACACAGGCGGCACAACAGGAATGCCCAAAGGCGTCATGTGGCGCCAAGACGACGTCATCTCTAGCCTCGATGCACCATCAAAGCGTCCGCTTCCTGCACTCAAAGATTACGACGCACTTGCAGCACGCGTGAGCAAGCCTGGCGCAGTCAACATGCCAGCAGCTCCGCTCATGCACGGCACGGGCGCATTCAATGCCATGTGGAACTTGTGCTTAGGCGGCTCTATTGCCACCATGACTAGCCGTACATTTGATGCTCAAGAACTTCTTGCCGTTGTTGCTTCAGCGCGTGTCAATAGCGTGTCAATTGTTGGCGATGCATTTGCGAAACCCATTTTGCGCGCGCTCGACGAAAACCCTGGTAAGTACGACATCTCTTCTTTGAAAATGATTGTGTCAAGTGGCGTCATGTGGTCGGCTGAAACAAAAGCTGGCTTGTTGCGTCACAATGAAAAACTCATTCTCATCGACAGCCTTGGTTCATCGGAAGCAATTGGTATGGCAGCAGCCACCACTACTGCCGACAGCGCATCGAGTACTGCAACATTCAAACTTGGCCCCAACACACGCGTGGTGCATGAAGATGGTCGTGATGTTGTTCCTGGCAGTGGCGAGCGTGGTCGTGTTGCACTTCGTGGTCGCACACCAATGGGCTATTACAAAGACGAAGCCAAGTCGGCAACAACATTCATCACCATCGACAACATTCGCTATTCCATTCCTGGCGACTTCGCCGAAGTAGATGCCGATGGCACTGTGCGCCTGCTCGGCCGTGGCAGCCAGTGCATTAACACCGGCGGCGAAAAGGTCTACCCCGAAGAGGTGGAAGAAGTATTGAAGACCCACCCCTCGGTGCTCGACGCCGCCGTGGTGGGCCTGCCTGATGAGCGCTTTGGTGAAGCCATTACCGCCCTTGTTGAAGCCCGCCCTGGCCAAAGCATCGACGCCCAAGCCCTTATTGCCCATGTGCGCTCTACCTTGGCCCCTTATAAATCGCCAAAATCGGTCATCACCGTGGCAACCATCGGTCGCGCCCCCAACGGCAAGCTCGACTACAAGCGCCTCAAACAAGAAGCCATTGACTCACTCAAGGCATAACTCCTTCCATTGGGCAACACCAATGCCCACAAGTAAGATCTGAACTCGCGTCTACACAATGACTGCACTCACGTGAGTGCCCCCAGAAAGGTTTCCCCATGGCAGAACTCGGATACGACGGCAAAGTAGCAATCATCACCGGAGCAGGTGGCGGTCTTGGTCGTCAACACGCTCTCTTGCTCGCCAAGCGCGGTGCACTCGTTGTTGTAAACGACCTCGGTGGCAGCATCGACGGCAGTGGCACAGACGCATCTGCCGCACAAAAAGTGGTTGACGAAATTAAAGCAGCTGGCGGCGAAGCCGTTGCCGACCACAACTCTGTTGCTACACCTGAAGGCGGAGCTGCAATTGTGAAAACTGCAGTCGATGCATATGGCAAAGTTGACATCGTTATTAATAACGCTGGCATCTTGCGCGACAAGTCATTCCACAACATGACCCCCGACCTCATGAACCCCGTGTTCGACGTTCACCTCAAAGGTGCATTCCACGTCACACAACCTGCGTACCTCATCATGCGCGAACAGGGTTACGGTCGCATCATCTCAACATCATCTGCTGCTGGTATTTTCGGCAACTTCGGACAAACCAACTACGGCGCTGCAAAAATGGGCCTCGTTGGTTTCACCCGCGTGCTTGCAGTTGAAGGTGCAAAGTTCAACATCAAGGCCAACGCCATTGCACCACTTGCACTCACCCGTATGACCGAAACACTTATGGGAAACCTCGCCGACAAGCTGGGGCCACAAGAAGTGACCCCAATCGTTGCCATGTTGGCGCACGAAGATTGCCCAGTGAGCGGCAATATTTTCAGCGTTGGCGGCGGTCGTGTAGCCAATGTCTTCATTGGTGAAACACAGGGTTATACAAAGCCTGGTCACACACTTGAAGACCTTCGCGACAACTGGGATGCCATCATGAGCCAAGACGGCTACTTCGTGCCAGGTAACTTGGCCGACGAAACAGGCGTCTTCTTCGAGAAACTGAAGTAACCATGTCGGAGAGCGTGGAAGCGTTTCGTACACGAGCCGAATCTTGGCTGCGCGACAACGCCTCTCACGCTCCTCGTGACTACGGCGCTATTTGCCCACCGCATCTCATTGATGCCGGCCAAGCATGGCAAATACGTTTACACGCAGCAGGTTTTACTGGCATTCACTGGCCCGTTGAACACGGCGGGCAAGGTCTCACCTCTACACACACAGCAACATGGATGGAACTCTGTGCGCTGAATGGCGTTCCACCCGTTTTGAACATGGTGGGTTTGGTTCTTGCTGGTGGCTCCATCATGAAATTCGGTACGCCCGAACAACAGTCGCAGCACTTGCGTCAAAGCCTCGCTGCAGAACACGTGTGGTGCCAACTCTTTAGTGAGCCTGGTGCAGGCAGCGACTTAGGTGGTTTGTCGACCAAAGCAGAACTCGATGGCGACACCTTCATTATTAATGGTCAAAAGGTGTGGTGCAGCGGCGGTCGTTATAGCAACTGGGGCATTCTCATGGCGCGCACCAACTTCGATGCACCCAAGCACGAAGGCATTTCCTTTTTCTTGTGCCCCATGGACACACCCGGCATTGAAGTGCGCCCGCTCAAACAAATGACTGGCGAATCGGAATTCGATGAGGTGTTCTTCACCGATGTGCACCTTCCTGCCACTTCCCTTCTTGGTCCACTGCACGGTGGCTGGGGCGTGGGCATGGCAGTACTCACCAGCGAACGCGGCCACATTGGTGCCAGCGTTATTGGTTTAGAGCGTCGTTTGGAATCGATGGCTGCTCTTGGCAACAACCGCGAACTGAACCCCATTGAACGCGACCGCCTCGCACAACTCTTGTCGCGCGGTCACGCATTCAAAGCAATGGGCAAACGGCAAGGCCCCGAAGCTTCCACTGCAGCGTCACTCATGAAGCTTGGCATTACCGAAATGATGTTCGACACCGCAATGTTGCGCGGCGATCTTTCTGGTGCTGCAGCAATGCTTGAAGGTAACGATGCTCTGGGCATGTTGTCGGCTCCTGGTGGTCGCATTGCAGGTGGCACTAGCCAAGTGCAACGCAACATTATTGGCGAACGTCTTCTTGGTTTGCCTCGCGAACCAAAGCCAACAAAAGAGAAGTAACAAATGTCAACCACTGTGACCGTGCCATCAACCGATGGTGTGCAACTTGCTCTGCATCACCTCAGCACTACTCCTGCGGGAACTCTTCCCATTATGTTGCTCTCGCATGCAACGGGTTTTCATGGCCACTGCTGGCTTCCTATTGCACAACACCTTGAAGGAACTTTCGACTGCTGGGCACTCGACTACCGCGGTTATGGCGACTCCACTGTTCCTCACGACTGGCAAGTGCGTTGGCCGGCTTATGGTGAAGACGCAACAGCCGTTGTGCAGTACCTCACCACACATGTGAACAGTGCTCCGCTGTGGGCGGCTGGTCATTCCATGGGTGGCGCAACTTTGCTCATGGCCGCAGTGAACAACCCCGAACTCTTTGCGGGCATTACCGCATTCGAACCCATTGTGTTTCCACAAAGTGGTTTTCGCCCCGCCGACATGCCACCCAACCCGCTCGCAGCAGCAACGCGTAAACGCCGCGCATCTTTCTCATCACACGAAGAAGCTTTTACAAACTTCAATTCCAAGTTGCCCATGAATGCGTTCCATCCCGATGCACTTCATGCATATGTTGACTATGGCTTTACCACTCAACCCGATGGCAGCGTTTCACTGAAGTGCAACCCCGAGCACGAAGCACGCACATACGACACCGGTGGTATTCACGAAACGTGGAACCAACTTGCGAACATTGCAACACCTACTTGGGTGCTTGGCAGCACTCCACAGCAGTACCAACCCTCAGATATTGCCGAACAAATTGCGTCGCTCCTACCCCATGGGCATTACGAAGAATGGCCAGAGCTTTCACACTTTGGCCCGCTCGAAGACCCTGAACGTTTCGCAGCGTTTCTCGCTTCACGCCTAACTGATTAGTGCACTACTCAAAGAAATTTTGGCGCTGATGTTCAGGTACTGGGCGCAACCGCGGGTAGTACGGGTGACGTAGCGGGTCACCTGGCTTTAAGACCAACTCAAGCCCCGGCGTGCGCGGAACTGTTGGACGGCTTTTTGGTCGTTCATCAAAGACAACGTCTTCACCAAACACACGCACCGACAATGTTCGCCGGCGACGCCCCTCGGATGTTGGCCCACCACCGTGCAACACGCCTGGGTGGAATACAACTACGTCTCCTGGGGTGATGTCCCACGAGCGAATATCCCACTGCGTGCGGTTGGCTTCGATATCGGGAAGCCTTGGGAAACCCTCTCCGTAGAACGGCAACGTTGGGTCTTCTGCCGCACGCGGCGGGTCGAACCCGTCGTACAGCGTTTCACGATGCGAACCCGCAATATATTCAAGACATTCATGTTTGGGTACTGGGTCAATGGTGATCCACATTGACGCCAGTTGCGTTCCGGCCACAGGCCAATACGCGAGATCTTGATGCCATGGGGTGCGCCGGCAATTACCGCCATCTTTTACAAACACATGGTCAAACAAGAGCCACACTCGTGGCGAATCGATGAAGGTTCCGAGAATATCGGCGATGGGCGAATCGTATGTGAGCCGTTGAAACTCAGGAGTGAACTCCCAGTTGCGAACAGTGTCAATGAACTGTCCTTCGTCTCCTGCAAAAAAGGTTTGCTTACGCGTGGAATTGTTTAAGACTCGAGTGATGCCCATCTCAATTAACTGCAACCACAACGGATGTATCAACTGGTCTATGAAAACTACGCCATCGCGCTTGTACTGCTGCACCAGCTCGGGCGTGACTCGCTCTTGCCAATTCACTTCTTCAATAGCCATGAGTTCATACTGACATGGATTGCTATAGCGACTGAACGTTGCGCCGTTGACGGATCACCAACGGTTGATTTGGTCCGAAAAGCACCGTATTTTCGGTTTTCAAAACTGACAAGGACCCAGTTATTGCACTAATTTCTCTCTATGGAATGGATGTCTGACCCCACAGCTTGGAGTGCTCTAGCAGCACTCCTCACACTTGAAATTGTTCTTGGAGTCGACAACGTCGTCTTCATTTCTATCCTTGCCTCGAAGCTTCCCGCAGAGGAACAAGACAAGGCACGCAAAATTGGCCTCCTCGCAGCTGGCTTCATGCGCGTGTTACTTCTCTTGGCTGTTGGCTGGGTCGTCTCCTTAAAGAAAGAGCTCTTCACCCTCGGGTCGGTCGGATTCAGTGGCAAAGAACTCATACTGCTCGCTGGTGGAATATTTCTTATCTACAAAGCCACGAAAGAAATTCACCACAAACTGGAAGGTGACGAAGGCCAGACCTCGGCCAAAGTTGCTCCCACCATTGCCGCAGTTATTGGCCAGGTACTCATACTCGACCTTGTCTTTTCCATCGACTCGGTAATCACTGCAGTTGGTATGACCACCTACGTTCCCGTCATGGTCATCGCCATCATGGCTGCTGTGGGAATCATGCTGCTTGCCTCAAAGGCCATCTACACATTCGTTAATGCCCACCCATCGGTAAAAATGCTTGCGTTGGCATTCCTCTTGCTTATTGGCACCACCTTGATTGCCGAAGGCTTCGGACAGAAAATCCCGAAGGGTTACATTTACGCATCAATGGCATTCTCAGTCTTCGTTGAAGTGTTGAACATTCGCATTCGTCAAAAGAAGCATGTTGAGCCGTTGCACCTGCGCGAACCAATCATCGAAAATAATTAATTCAAAAAAAACTGGGGTTCAGGCCGCCGAATTGCCGATGAACTGGCGAGAAATACCCCGTGCGAGAGCGCATTAAACGCCCCCACATGGTTCCCCATGCGTATCCTTAGTGCGTAGGACTATGAGCAACAGCCCCCATCTTCAGGAATTTGAATATCTGCAAGTGGTCTATCGCCGTACCTGTGAAGCCTTCGACCGCGGGGAAATCAATTCTGTAGAGGCCCGCGACACCATTACGAGGCTTCGCCACACCGATGCTGACGGAGTTGCCTGGAAGATTGACACCACACGCTCGGGTAGGCGTGCAGCTGTTGTGCGGGTCAGCGAGCAGCCAGCGCCCACTGCAGTGCGCCGCTTAATGCCCACTGGTCTCGACACCCTCGACGAGAAGTACAGGAAAATCTGTGAGGCGTTCGACAGCGGGGAAATGTCTTCAACTGCGGCGCGCAACGAAGTAGTTGCTCTGCGTTATACCGATGCACAGGGGTACACGTGGAAAATTGACACACAGCGCTCGGGTAGGAGAGCTGCGTTTGTACGACACCACGAAGCCCCCAAACCAGAGCCAGCGCGCATTACAGAACCGGTGCGCGAAGAGATCCTTACAACCGATCAAATTCCAGTCGTTAGCGCCGACAACGACGTATATGACGATGGCTCTCGCCTGTTGCGCATTAAAAAAATTGCAGTACTTGCAACGACCGCCGTTGTGAGCATCGCACTGCTCGTCACCTTTACCGGTGGTAGCGACACCGCAACTACTTCATCACCGTCGTCTGTCACTGGTTCCACACCACTGTCGCCAATTCCAACAGTCCCCAACGACAATGACAATGACAACGAAGAAGTTGTGACTCCCCTGCTCTCATCATTTGCAAACAGAGAAGCAATTCCCAATGACACCAAAATAGAGTTTGGCCGCTCTGTTCAGAACCGCCCGCTCACTTTCATTCGACGCGGCAACCCAAATGGAGTGCGTGTGTTGGTAGTGGGCTGTATGCATGGCAACGAGTGCGCGGGGCTCCCCATCCTCGACATTTTGACGTCAATGGAAGCTCCATCAAATATCGACTTGTGGATTCTGCCGAAGTTGAACCCTGACGGAACCCTGATGAATATACGACAGAACGCGAACAAAGTTGACCTCAACCGCAACTTCCCTGTGCGTTGGAAACCCCTTGGCAAATCAGGATTCTGGCAATGGGCTGGTACGGGCCCCGCGACGGAACCAGAAACGAAATCAATGCTTCGCTTGGGCAAAATGGTTCAGCCTCAATTGTCTATTTGGTACCACCAAGACTATTTCCGCATCAGTCCAGGAGTGGGTCGTGACGGCGACATGCGAGAGCGTTATGCGATCTTGGTCGACTTGCCCATTCTCAAAATTGAGGGTGGCACATACAGCGGTACTTCTTCAATGTGGTCAGAGACACTGAACAACAATGACACCACCAGCTTGACAGTGGAATTTGGCAAGGGGCTACGCGAAGGTGAAGCGCAAGCAAACGTCGACGCAATCAAAACGGTAGTCAAAGAATTCTTCCCGAACTAAAGCCCAATAACTAATACAGTCGGCGGTCGCGCTCGCAGACCTTTCGACGCATTCCACCGTCTTCATAGCAATGGATATCGCTGTATTGCACGCGGTAGCGCCGTAACCAATCGACCCGTGAGTCTTTCCACTTAGGCTTCGGGCATACTTCTGTTTCATATGAAGTACACGGCACTTCTGCAACATGTGCAACAACATTCGATATAAACCACCCGAGCGCAAGCGTGCCGCGGATGGTGAGATGAATTCCATCTGACCGAAACCAGTCATCATGACTACGACTAAAGGCTTTCCAATCAGCAATGTAAGTCGTTTCATACTTGGGAGTCTGAAACAACCGCTCAATCATCTCGTTGACACGTTCAATGAGTGTGACTCCACCAATCGTGGCGGTCGGGCGATTCAGATCGCGAAGAGTTAAGACCACCAACTTCGCGCCTTTCTTCGCAACGATTCGCCGCAAAGACCGCAGATCAGATTCAACAGTTGCCGGGTTGTGGTGCGTTCCCGCCATCAGCACCACCACGTCAAGCCTTCCCTTCACCGACTCAACTACTTCATATGCAGTTGAGGGGGCGCGACCTTCTCTACCCCAGCACGAGTAGCCACCAATAGACCTGCACGACTCCACATCGACAATAAATGTGG
>JBAXNF010000036.1:0-14225 GCA_037133935.1 bacterium | reverse complement strand
GTCGAAGGCTTACCTCGAGGGCTACTACTACAAGCCCCGCCTCGACTGGGAACTGCTTGAAAAATATAGCGAAGGTCTTATTGCCTCAACAGGTTGCTTAGGCGGGCATGTTTTGCAGTCGCTGTTACGTGGCGACGACAAAGGTGCTCTGGAAAAGGCTTCACGTTTGCAAGACATCTTTGGTCGCGACAATTTGTTTGTGGAATTACAAGACCACGGCATTCCTGCGCAACTAGAAACAAATCCCAAGCTCATTGAAATTGCAAAGAAAATTAACGCTCCTCTCATTGCAACCAACGACTCGCACTACACGCAGCGTCACGACCACACCGCACACGATGCTTTGCTATGCGTACAAACAGGGGCATTGTTGTCTGACCCCAACAGGTTCAAGTTTGAAGGCGAAGAGCACTATCTCAAATCAGCTGCTGAAATGCGCTGGCTCTTTCGTGATTTCCCAGAGGCCTGCAACAGCACGTTATGGATCGCAGAGCGCGCCAATGTCCATATCGATTTTGAACAAGTACACCTTCCCGACTTTCCCGTACCTGAAGGTTTTGCCAATGATGAAGAGTATTTGCAACACCTCACCACGGAAGGAGCAAAGTTCCGTTGGGGTGAAAAAATGCCCAAGGAAGTTGTCGAACGCCTCGCGTTTGAAATCAAAGTCATTATCGACATGGGTTTCGCTTCATACTTTCTCATTGTGTGGGATCTCATTAAACATGCGCGCGATAACAACATCCGTGTAGGGCCTGGTCGTGGTTCTGCTGCCGGTTGCGCTGTCGCCTACGCATTGCGCATTACCGATCTCGACCCCATCAAATACGACCTCTTATTTGAACGCTTCTTGAACCCCAGCCGTGTATCAATGCCCGATATCGACATGGACTTCGACTCTCGTTACCGCGAAGAAATGATCCGTTATGCAACGGAAAAATATGGTCGCGACCACGTGGCCCAAATCATTACCTTCGGCACCATCAAGGCACGCAACGCTGTGCGCGATGCCGCACGCGTGCTTGGTTATCCGTACGGCTTGGGCGACAAAATTGCGAAGTCTCTTCCACCGTTGGTAATGGGTCGCGACACTCCGTTGAAGTACTGCTTTGAATATATGCCAAAGCATCACGATGGCTTTCGTGCAGCATCTGAACTACGTGAGCTTGTTAATTCCGACCCCGACGTGAAGCGCGTCGTGGAAGTGGCAATGGGCTTAGAAGGCCTCAAGCGTTCCGACGGCATTCACGCAGCTGCGGTGGTTATTACTCGTGAGCCACTTACCGAGTATTTGCCGATTCAACGCAAACCCGACCCTGGTCAAAGTGCAGAGTTGTCTCCCGTTGTTACCCAGTACGAAATGCACGGAGTAGAAGCGCTGGGCCTACTCAAAATGGACTTCCTCGGTTTGCGAAATCTCGATGTCATTACCGACACCATGGCTATGGTGCGCGTTAACTATGACCCCAACTTCGACATCGACACGGTGTCGTTAACCGACCCTCAAACATTCGATCTCTTGGCTCGTGGCGACACTATTGGCGTGTTTCAGTTAGAAAGTCCACCCATGCGCGCGCTCCTCAAGTCTCTTGCACCAAATGCCTTTGAAGATGTTGCTGCAGTGGTTGCTCTGTACCGCCCTGGCCCAATGAGTGTCAACATGCACTACGACTATGCCGATTATAAAAACGACCGCAAAGAGCCGGTGTATTTCCACCCCGATGCACAAGAGTTGCTCAGCGATACGTACGGTCTCATGGTGTACCAAGAGAGCATGATGCGCGTGGCGCAGAAATTTGCTGGCTATTCACTTGCCGAAGCCGACAACTTACGTAAGGCCTGTGGAAAGAAACTGCCAGAGCTCATGGCGAAAGAACGCGACGGTTTCGAGCTTGGTTGCGAAAACAGCGGATACGGAAAAGTTCTCGGCAAACAACTCTTCGACGTCATTGAAAAATTTGCCGACTACGCATTCAACAAAAGCCATGCCTATGGCTATGCACTCGTTGCATATCAAACTGCATACCTCAAAGCGCATTACCCAGTGGAGTACGCAGCATGTTTGCTCAGCAGCGTGAAGGGCAACTTCGATAAGGGTGCTATTTATCTCTCCGATGCACGTGCAAGTGGTATTGCGGTACGTACTCCCGATATCAACTTGTCGCGTTCCGATTTTATCTCTCTCATGCCTCAGGGCGAGAAGGCGGTCAGCTTTGGTTTGTCCGCTATTCGCAACGTAGGCGAGGGCCTAGTAGAACAAATGTTGGTAGAACGCGATGCCAACGGCCCGTTTGCCACGTTCCACGAATTTGCAGAGCGCACTCCTGAAACTGTGCTGAATAAGCGCACGGTTGAGTCGCTCATCAAAGCAGGTGCCTTCGATACCCTTGGGCATCCACGTCGTGGGTTGCTCATGTCTTTTGAACGTATTCTCGACAGCAGCATCACTCGTCGCCGCGAACGCGATCGCGGCATCATGAGTTTGTTTGGCGATGAAATGGCAAGCGACAATGGCTTCACCGATCGCGTGGAAATTCCCGCTTTAGAGTTCGATAAAACCGATCAGTTGCGCAATGAAAAAGACATGTTGGGTCTCTACGTCTCAGACCACCCGCTCATGGGTATTGAGCATGCATTGCGCCGCAGAATTGATTGCGGAATTGGCGAGGCACGCGAGCGCGAAGATGGCTCTTTTGTTATGACCGGTGGCGTCATTACTGGCTTAGCCAAGAAGTACACCAAAAAAGGCGACCAAATGGCCGTCTTTGTCTTGGAAGATCTCGACTCAAGCATTGAAGCCACAGTGTTTCCAAAAACCCTCACCGACTTTGCTCATCTGCTCACCGACGATGCCATTGTTGCCATTCGTGGGCGAATTGACCGCCGCGACGATGCCCGCGTGGGCATCATGGTCACCAAAGTCGAAGTTCTCGAACACCTCGGTCACGGCGCACGGGCCGTTACCCTCAAATTGCCCGCTGCAGCCATTAACGAATCAGCCATTGCGCGGCTGAAAGGCATTTTGGTGGAATTCCCCGGGGAAGTTCCCGTCTTTGTCGACATGGGAGGCGATGTCACCGTGCAACTTGGCGCGGGCTTCAATGTCAACATTGAGAAGGCGATGGGCGATCTCGTTGTCGCATTTGGCGACGGTGTTGTGGTCGCCTAGGGCGATATCAGCACTTTTTTGTCCATTTCTGTGAAGTTTCTCAACTCATTTGTTCATTGCGTAGGCGCAAGGCAATTCCGCTGGCAGAATAGAGGGCGAATGTGCAGGTTCAGTAAGGAGCATCTGGCGCTATGGCACTAGAGGTCGACACTAGAGATTCATCGGCAATGACCGAGACTGATCTCGAGGAAATGGCCTCCATGGGAGGCGCTTTTGACATGGAATTATTGTCGAAAGCTCAAACAGACTGGGTACTCAATACCACCGCCCGGCTCGATGGCAAATTGCACGGATACAGCTTTTCTACCCTGGAACGCATTGGTGGCACCCCTTGTGTGCTCTTGGGGCTCATGAGCATTAAGCGCACGCCGAAGCGCGACTCAATATTGAAGGGTCTCATGACCGAGGCCTACCACAGGGCGCTCATGGCTTTCCCCGACGAAGACGTTGTCGTGGGGTCGCGCTTCACTAGTGCACACGGACTCGAAGCATTCAAGGCTCTGACCGAAATGATTCCTCGTCCTGGGCACCGTGCCGTGGGCGAAGAGCGAGCATGGGGTCGGCGCTTATCAAAGCGTTTTGGTGTCGAGCGCGCTTATGACGAGCAGTCATTCATTGTGAAATCTGCTGGCCAATCTGGCTTTCTCGATCATGAATCAACGAAGCCAGAAAAAATAAATGCCGACATTGCGGCAATGTTTGACAAAGTGGCAGCCAACAAAGGTGGAGCACTCATCGTTCATGGTTGGACCATGACCGAAAGCCTTGTCAAACTCGGCAAATTGCAGTAGCCCTCGTGGAGTTTGTGCGCGTTGTCCGTACGCGACACATGACGCGTTCTTTCGCACACACCGCTGTTCCTCGCAGCACAATAAGTGAATTGCTCGATCTTGCTGTGCGTGCACCAAGTGCAGGAAAAACTCAAGGCTGGTCGGTTCTTGTTTTAGAGAACGACGATGTAAAGACGTTTTGGGATTTATCGTTGCCGCAAGAAAAGCGTGAAAATTTTTCTTGGCCACATTTGCTCGATGCGCCAGTCATTATGTTGCCCTTTGCCGATGCACAAGCCTATGCAGATCGATACGCAGAGCCAGATAAATTGCACACGGGTCTTGGCGCTTCTATTGAGGCATGGCCAACTCCGTATTGGACCATCGATGCTTCATTTGCGGTCATGACGCTTTTATTAGGCGCACACGATATGGGTCTTGGCTCATTATTTTTTGCTGTATTCAATGGCGAAGATAAAATACGTACACATTTTGGAGTGCCAGATACTCAACAGCTCATCGGGGCCATTGCACTGGGTTGGCCCCGAGAAGAACAAGAACGAGAAGGGCGCAGTGCATCTCGCAAACGACGCAGCGCAGATGAAGTAGCCCGCTTTGGGCGATGGCGTTAAGCCAACTGGGTGCGTAACATTTCAGCGGTCTGCGCAGGGGTCATGCATACATTGCGTTCGCATACATAAGCCACGCCTTCGCTACGTCCTTGCCATAGTGGCGAAGTGTCGGGGTTGCCCCACAACACAACAGCATTAGGCCGCCACGACTCACGAACGACGTCTCGCAAGATTGGGCTGTTTCCAGGAATCACAATTTCGGTGATGCCGCTGTTCATGATGTGCAAGGCACTCAATGCATTTCCTGCTGCACTTGGTGCTTTGTGCATTATTTGATCGAGCAATTGCATAATGCGATGCGCATGTTGCTCGTAACGACCTTCGCCGGTCATTGCAGACAGGCGATAGAGCGCAACGGCGGCTGTTGAGTTTGCCGATGGAGTGGCGTTATCGAGCAGATCTTTTTGACGGGCAATGAGCTGCTCGCCATTGTTGCCTGTGGTGAAAAGGCCACCACGTTGCGGATCCCAAAACTCATCGAGAAGTTGATTGGCTACTTCACATGCATGCTGAGTCCACTTGTTGTCACCTGTTGCTTCGGCAAGGCGAGTAAAGGCATCAATAAGTGCGGCAAGGTCGGCTGCAAGGGAATGATGGCGCGCTCGAGGTGTGCCTGTTTCGTGCCAACTGCGTTTCCATGTGCCTTCTTCACTGCGTAGCTCACGAATAAGAAATTCGGCATTGGCAATAGCGGCAGCTAGCCACGATTGGTTGTTGAATGCAGCAGCAGCTTCGGCGAGTGACGAAAGCATGTAGCCGTTCCATTCGGTCAGTACTTTGTCGTCAAGAAGCGGACGTGCTCGTTCTAGTCGCTTAGTGAACATCACTTGCCGGGCGGCTTCAATGCGTTCATTGCGTAGTAGTGAGCCACGTTCAAAGTGTCGCGTGAGAATGTTTCTGCCTTCGAAATTTCCTGCATCTGTCATTCCATACCATTCAAATATCTCAGCAGAAAGTTCGGCATCGAAGAGTTCGCGCACTTCGTGTGGCGTCCAGGTGTAAAACCAGCCCTCGTGATGGTGGCCAGACTCATCGGCTGAGTCGGCATCTTCCGCAGAGAAGAAACCACCGTCTCGGTGAGTGAGGTCGCGCAACACATAGTTGATGGTTTCTTCAACCACTTGTTTGTACCGGGGAAATTGAGTTACTTGGTAGGCATGTAGATACACGCGCACAAGAAGCGCCTGATCGTAGAGCATCTTTTCAAAGTGCGGTACAAGCCACTCGCGGTCAACGGAGTAACGAGCAAAACCGCCACCCAGGTGGTCGTAGATTCCGCCCGATGCCATGGCATCGAGTGATGTTGTCGACACGTGTAGAGCAGCAGCGTTCGGATGTGTGGTATTGCTACGAAGCAACAGATCAATATTCATGGTGGAAGGGAATTTTGGTGCGGCGCCAAACCCGCCCCATTCGCTATCGAACCCACCAACAAGGTGAGTAACTGCACTCGTGACCGTGCTCAAAGTGGCAACTGTGTTGGAGGGCTCGGCAAACTCGCTGCGTTGGAGCGATTGCATGAGTGCATCAACATTGGTGTCAATATCTTCTCGTCGATTTTCCCAAACGTCGGTAACCGCTGTCATCAATTGCAGGAAAGATGGCTTTGGGAAATAAGTTCCACCAAAGAATGGTTTCGCATCGGGCGTCATGAACACGGTCATTGGCCAACCGCCGCGCCCGGTCATTGCTTGAACGGCTTCCATGTATACCGCATCTACGTCGGGGCGTTCTTCGCGATCAACTTTAATATTGACGAACAGAGTGTTCATCTGTGTTGCAACATCGTTGTCTTCAAAACACTCATGGGCCATGACGTGGCACCAGTGACACGCTGAATATCCAACCGATAGCAAGATGGGAACATTGCGCCTTTGCGCTTCTGCAAAGGCGTCGTCGCCCCAAGCAAACCAATGGACTGGGTTGTTCTCGTGCTGTCGGAGGTAAGGCGAAACTTCGTTGGCGAGCCTGTTTGTCATGGCTATGCGCCGGTGGCGTGATAGCCGCCATCAACATGGATAATTTCACCTGTTGTGGCGGGGAAGTAGTCAGACAAGAGTGCAACACACGATTTAGCAACGGGAAGACTGTCGGTGACGTCCCAACCAAGTGGTGAGCGCTCATCCCAAATATCTTCAAACTTCTTGAACCCAGGAATGGACTTTGCTGCCATTGTCTTAACGGGGCCGGCTGCAATTAAATTAAAACGAATGTTTTGTGGCCCAAGACCGCGAGCCAAGTAGCGACTCGTCGATTCCAGTGCCGACTTTGCAACGCCCATCCAGTTGTATGCCGGCCACGCAACGGTGTTGTCGAAGTCGAGCCCGACGAATGATCCGCCAGAAGTCATGAGCGGCACAAATGCATCGGCCAAGGTCTTTAATGAATACGCAGATACTTGAATGGCAACCGATACATCGCTCCACTGTGCTTCCATGATGTCTTCACCAAGGCAATTTGCTGGTGCAAAACCAATGGAATGAAGAACGCCATCTACCGCACCCCAGTGGGCTTTGACCGACGCGCGAACGGAGTCGACGTGAGCCGGGTCGGTGACATCAAACTCAAAAACGGGGGCTTCGTGTGGAAGTTTGCGTGCAGTGCGTTGCGTGAGCGAGAGACCACGACCTGCACCAGTAAGTACTACTTCTGCCCCTTCTTCTTGGGCAAGTTTCGCTACGCCAAAAGCCAGCGACGCATCGGTGAGCACACCGGTGACAACAATTCGTTTTCCTGTGAGAATTCCCATTCCCTAGACCGTAGTTCACCCGTTCTCGAAGAGGTGGATCTCAAAGTTCTCATCTGTGTGCTTCGTGTGCAAGGCTGAATGAATGTCTTTAGAGCTAACGAGTGTCGGGGTGCTAGGCGGTACGGGGCCAGCAGGTACGGCACTTGCCGCCCGACTTTCTTCCATTGGGTACAACGTGGTCATTGGTTCACGTTCCAGCGAGAGGGCCGAAGAAAAGGCGACGGAAATTCGTGACGCATGGACAACACTGAACTTGTCATTGCGTGGAGGATCCAATGAAGAAGCGGCTACATGCGACATTGTGGTGGTTGCCACCCCGTGGGACTCTGCGGCAACAACTGTTCGTGAGCACTCGGTAGCACTGCGCGGCAAAGTGGTCATCAGCATGGCCAACGCACTCGTGCGAGTGGGCCATGAATTCCAACCATTGGTACCACCGCGGGGAAGCGTGGCAGCACATGTGCAAGTAGCCGCCCCCGACTCCTTTGTTGTCGCCGCTTTTCACCATTTGCCAGCAAAGGAATTAGGGCACCTCGGCGACCCCATCGACAGCGACGTGCTGATTTGCTCCGACAACAAAGCAGCTATTGAAACGGTGAGCGAAATGGTGCGACGTATTCCAGGCTGTCGTCCGCTCGATTCAGGCGAACTGTCTAATGCCACCGCCATCGAGGCTTTCACCGCCGTGTTGTTGCAACTTAATGTTCGATACAAAACCAGAGTCGCACTAAAGCTCAACGGGATCAAAGGAGATCCTCGGGCGTGATGCGCTTATTTGATACCGCACGCAATGCAGTAGTGCCATTTGAACCTCAGCCGCAAGTGCTGATGTATACCTGTGGTATCACGCCCTACGATGCAACACATCTTGGTCATGCAGCCACCTTCATGGCATACGACATTTTGCAGCGGCGCCTCATTGACCTAGGGCATACGGTGAAGTGTGTACGCAATGTCACCGACGTAGACGACCCACTTTTTGCAAAAGCTAAAGAACTCGGCGTCCATTATCTCGATCTTGCCGCAGGTGAAGAAGCACGTTTTAATGCCGACATGGAAGCTCTCAACATGCTGCCAATGAGCAGCACCCCGCGAGCATCATCTGCAATTCCCGATATTCGTGGCTTCATTGGCATGGTGCTCGATCGCGGCTTTGCCTATCAAGCAGGCGGAAATGTTTATTTCGACGTCAGCAAGTTCCCCAGTTTTGGTTCGGTTTCGAACTACAGCGAAGAGTTCATGGTGGAACTTGCCAATGAGCGGGGTGGCAATATTGCAGATCCCAATAAACGTCATCCGCTCGACTTTGTCTTGTGGCAAACAAGCGCGCCCGATGAGCCAGCATGGGAAACAATGTGGGGCGCTGGTCGACCCGGCTGGCATATTGAATGCAGTGCTCTTGCTTTGCGTGAACTAGGAACAACTATCGACCTTCATGGTGGAGGAAGTGATCTTATTTTCCCGCATCACGAGTGCGAACGTGCGCAATCGGAAGCCGCAACAGGCGAATCATTTGTGCGTCACTGGATGCACGTTGCAATGGTGTCGATGGATGGGCACAAGATGTCTAAGAGCCGCGGCAATTTAGTTTTTGTCGATGCTTTGCGCAAGGAGTGGGACCCGCGCGTCATACGACTCGGTCTTATTGCTCATCACTATCGCATTGAGTGGGAATGGAACACGAGCATCATGCCCGACGCACTTGCACGTCTGCAGTTGTGGCAGGGCGTTTCGAGCGGTGCAGAAACAGCGAACTCTCCAGAGTCAATAGCAGTTCTTGCCGAGGTGAGAGCAGCACTAGACGATGATCTCAATTCACCTCTCGCGCTACAGCTCATCGACTCTGCAGCACGAGCACGGGTCAATGTGGTTACTGCGGCTGAACTTCTTGGTGTTCAGTTATAAATCGCAAGATAAATTAGACCTTCCCTTACGACCTACGCTCTAGACTCTCGGTGATGTCTGTTTTGTCTATTTCCCTGCCAGATGGTTCTGCTCGCGAATTGCCAGCCGGGTCGACAGTGGCCGATCTTGCGGCCAGTATTGGCTCTCGTTTGGCAAAAGCAGCTCTTGCTGGAGTGGTCAATGGTGCTGAAGTCGACCTCAACGTGGCCTTAGCCAACGGTGATGTCGTTTCTATTGTGACCGCCGATTCCGATGCGGGACGACATGTTCTTCGTCACTCCAGTGCACACGTTTTGGCCCAAGCGGTGACGCAGCTCTTTCCCGGAGCAAAATTTTCTGTTGGTCCTGCAATTGAAGATGGTTTCTATTACGACTTTGACCTTCCCGAAGGTCGCACATTCAGTGAGACAGATCTTGTTGCCATTACGTCGCGGATGAAAGAAATTGTTTCTGCAAATCAGCCCTTCACCCGGTCTGAAGTGTCGGCACGCGATGCGTTGAAAATTTTCTCCGATCAGCCCTACAAATGCGAAATCATTGAACGCGTTACCTCTGGCTCGGCCGATGGTGTAGACGCCGATGAAGTGGGTAGTAGTGACGCCATCAGCGTGTATCGCAATAGCCCTGAATTCGTCGACCTCTGCCGTGGTCCTCACGTCCCATCGACGGGAAAACTCGGACACTTCGCGCTCATGAAAGTTGCGGGTGCGTATTGGCGCAGCTCCGATAAGGGCCCCATGCTGCAACGCATTTATGGCACGGCTTGGGAATCGAAATCTGCGTTAGAAGAACACCTCAATCGTCTGATTGAAGCGGAAAAGCGCGATCATCGTCGTCTTGCCGTCGAACAAGATCTGCTGTCGTTTCCGCAAGAACTTGGCGGCGGTTTGGCTGTGTGGCATCCAAAGGGTGCCATCGTGCGCAAAATAATGGAAGATTACAGTCGCGACCGACATCAGTCGGGCGGATATCAGTTCGTTTTTACTCCGCATCTTGCTAATGCGAATTTGTTCCAAACTTCAGGCCACCTCGATTTCTACAAAGATGGCATGTACCCACCCATGGAAATGGATAACGGGACGTACTATCCCAAGCCAATGAACTGCCCCATGCATTGTCTTATTTATCGGGGAAGGCAACGTAGTTACCGTGAACTGCCGCTGCGGCTCTTTGAACTCGGAACTGTTTATCGCTACGAGCGTGCAGGAACTTTGCACGGTTTGTTGCGTATTCGTGGATTCACGCAAGACGACAGCCATATTTTTTGTACCGAAGATCAAATGGCCGATGAAATTACCTCTCTGCTCGATTTCGTGATGTCGGTGTTGCGGCGTTTTGGATTTGAAGATTTCGAATTCAACTTGTCTACACGCGACCCCAATAAGTCGGTAGGTTCCGATGACATTTGGGAAAAGGCAACCTCTGCTCTTCGTGAAGGTCTCGATAGGCATGGAGTGGTGTACAAAGTCAAAGAAGGCGATGCCGCTTTCTATGGCCCTAAAATTGACATTGACGTACGTGACGCCATTGGTCGCAAGTGGCAGCTGTCAACTATTCAGTGTGACTTCAATCTTCCAGAGCGATTCAACTTGGAATATGTAGGAGCCGACAGCGGTCGTCATCAGCCCATCATGTTGCATCGTGCACTCTTTGGCTCTGTCGAGCGTTTCTTCGGCGTGTTGCTAGAGCATTATGCAGGTGCATTGCCCACATGGCTTGCGCCAGTTCAGGTGCGCATCTTGCCAGTGGCTTCTGCTCACGAAGAGTACGCATCAGAACTGCGCCGTCAGTTTGCCAACGCGGGTCTTCGTGTCGATGTGGTCCATGCCGACGATCAGCTAGGTAAGCGCATTCGTAATGCAAAGCTCGAGAAGTTGCCCTATGTTTTAGTGGTGGGCGACGACGATGTTGCACATCATTCAGTTGGAGTAAACCCACGCGGCGGAGAAGTTGAAAGAGATGTTCTTGCTCACGACTTTCTTACTCGTGTGCTTGCTGAAATTGCTGAAGATTCAGCAGCGAAGTCCTGAAGCTGTAGCGAGAAGATTTTTGCGATGTTGGAACACTTATGGAATGGGTGGCGGTCCGCTTACGTTCAGCAGTGGAGTGAAAACGCTGGCAGCCCGCCTGTGCCCACAATGGGTTCAGTGTTTACTCAAATTTTGAACAGTGGTTTAAGTGATGACGAGTCACACGTCGTGCACAGAGGAACGATGTGTTTTGCCATCATGAATGCATTCCCATATGCCTCAGGTCATTTGTTAATTTTGCCCTACCGCGAAGTTGCTGACCTTGAAGATCTTTCCGGAGAAGAAGCACAAGAGCTCTGGGCAACAGTGACAATTGCAGCACAGGTAGTGAAGTCGGTGTACCAGCCGCAAGGACTCAATGTGGGAATTAATCTTGGTTCGCCTGCGGGAGGAAGTGTTTCTCAACATCTTCATGTCCATGTCGTTCCGCGATGGATTGGCGATGCAAATTTCATGACAGCTGTCGCAAATACGCGTACATTGCCTGAAGCAATAGGAGATTCTGCTCAGCGCATCCGTGCTGCTTGGCAAAAGTTCGGTAACGTGGTCACGTGAGCCACGACGAAATACGCGACCAACTGCCCGACGACCTCAATGTTGCAGCGTTCTCGGGCCCTTATGAGTTTCCCGACAATAGCCGTCGTCGCACCCCTGGGTATCTCTACATTGGCATCGCTATTGGGTGCCTTGGCTTTCGCGCCTTTGGACCATCCGACAGTGCGCTTGTGGGTAAGGGTTGGGTAGGCGCGGCAATTCTGTTGGGGGTGTTCGGGCTCTTCAGTATTTCGTCGGGTTGGCGTATGTCTGTCGATGAAAAGCATGCACTTGTTTTGGCAACGCGTGCTATTGGTTTCCCTGTTGGCCATGCGTCAGCGCAGCAAGTGTGGCGTGGAATGCGCAGTCGACCCACGTGGCGCGTCTTTTGTTACAGCGCAGAAGACCCTCCAATGCGGCGTGGGTTGGTGCTTGTCGACGCAATCAATGGCTCTGTGGTGGAGAAACTCACAGAGGCAAACCCCGATTTTCCAGAAAGCGTAAAGTAGTCTTTCACCATGTTCGACGGCCATTTTCGTGTGCAGGTAGAACGTGCGGTGAAGCCAATGGGCGAGTCGTTGCGCAAGGTTGGCGTTACTCCCGATGTGCTCACGGTCGCCGGTCTGCTCCTTGCGGTTGCAGCAGGAATTTCTGTAGGTGCAGGTGCATTACGCCTCGGCTTGTTGCTGGTCATCTTGGCTGCGTTGCCCGACCTCCTCGATGGCGCAGTGGCCAAGGCGGGAAACACCGCCAGTCAGCGTGGAGCATTCTTCGACTCGGTCATCGATCGAGTCACCGATGCATTGCTGCTTGGTGGCGTTGCTTGGTATCTCGCTTCACATGACAGTGCTCATATGTCGGTGTTGCCTTTTGCGGTCATGGCAGTGTCGGCAACTATTAGTTATGAACGTGCGAAAGCAGAATCATTAGGTTTGCAGGCTAAAGGCGGGCTCATGGAGCGTGCCGAACGAATTATCTTGTTATGTCTTGGTTTGTTGTTCGACAATTTACTTGTTCCCATTTTGTGGATCATGTTGGTTCTTACATCAATTACTGCCGTGCAACGTTTCGTCAAGGTGTGGAAGCAAGCAGCTGTAGCGCCGGCAACAGAGATAAAGATTGAAGAGCGTTTAGCGCGCCGCGAAACAAAGCACGCGGTACGCCAAGAACGTCGTCATTCCAACCGCCGTTCAACATCGCGCTAGAGGGCACTTTGGCCATCACGCGTGAAACTGTCACCGATGCATTCACCGTTGGTTCGTATCGTCTTGCGTCTGTTTTGGCGAAGGTCTCTCCTGGGCCAATGGCGTATGGCGTGGCGAAGATTGTGGGTCATTTGGCAGCAGCGTCGCTGCAGTCGAGGCGGGCCATTATTGAACGACATATCTGCCGTGTGCGACCCGACTATTCAGAAGAGCAAGTACGTAAAGCAACTCAAGGCGCCTTCGACAGTTACTCGCGTTACTACGTAGAGAGTTTTCGCCTGCCCTCTTTATCGGCAGATGTAGTCAACGCGACCTTTACACTCGACGGCTTTGACGCCATTACCGATTCTTTAAAAGAGGGAAACGGAGCCATTCTTGCGTTGCCACACCTCGGGGGTTGGGAATGGGCTGGTCGTTGGCTGTGTGATCAGGGAGTAAAGACAACAGTTGTTGTAGAAGCCTTGCAACCTCCAGAACTTTTTGAATGGTTCGTGAGCCTCAGAACCAAATTGGGAATGAATGTTGTTCCACTCGGGCCAAATGTTGCAGGCGAAGTTTTGAAGGCATTGCGCAACAACGAAGTGGTGTGCTTGTTGTGCGATAGAGATCTTCAAGGTGGAGGAGTGCCGGTAGATTTCTTTGGTGAAAGTACAACTCTTCCCGCAGGGCCAGTCACTTTGTCATTGCGCACCAATGCTCCAGTTTTTCCTGTTGCCGTGTATTTCACAGAGGCCTATAACGGGCATCATGCAGTCATTCACCCGGCCATGCATTTTGAACGATCGGGGAAGTTGCGCGAAGACGTTCGTATAGGAACGCAAGCTCTTGCAAAAGAATTAGAAACACTTATTTGGGCGGCGCCCGAGCAGTGGCATCTCTTCCAGCCAAATTGGCCAAGTGACCCCGGCTTTGTCGCGAAAAGCAACAACGCTTAGCGCTACGACAAAAATTCTCGCACTTCAGATAACGCTTCAGTATTTACGGAGTACCAAACCCAGGTACCGCGCTTTGTTCCCGTAATCAATGCAGCCTCGCGCAGAATTTTAAGATGATGGCTAATGGTGGGTTGAGACCTTTGTAGTTCATCAACAAAAGAACATGCGCATACTTCTTGGCCGGGGTCACGTGCAATGAGGGTAAAAAGCTTGAGTCGAATGGGGTCGCCTAGCGCGGCAAAGACCTTGGCCAGCGTCGCTGCATCTTTGTTGGTGAACGTTGATGTGCTTTGTGG
>JBAXNF010000035.1:0-14503 GCA_037133935.1 bacterium | reverse complement strand
CTTCAATATCACGGCATGGGGCCAACTTGGCGAAAACGCAGCGGCAACCTTTACCAAAGGCACCCGCGTCATCGTTACTGGCCGCCTCGAGCAGCGTGAATTCACCACCCGTGAAGGCGATAAGCGCACGGCAATTGAAGTCGTGGCCGACGAAATCGGACCCAGCTTGCGTTGGGCAACAGCCCAAGTCGAGCGTCAATCCAGCAAAGGTGGCGATTCCGCCGCCCCCCGCGAAACATCCAGCAACAATTCTCCCGACCCGTACGTGGGTGGGGAAGAAGAACCCTTCTAGAACGAAACTGTAGAGAGAATCATGACAAGTAAATCAAACAAAATCCGTATGGCGAAAGCCGCTATTCGCAAAACCGGAAAAAAGAAGCCAAACGCCATCGACACCGAGCGCGTCAAGTTTGTTGACTATAAAGACATCAACTTGTTGCAGCGCTTTATGTCTGACCGCTCTAAAATTCGTGGTCAGCGCATTGCCGGCACCACTGTTCAACAGCAGCGTGATATTGCGAGCGCAGTGAAAAACGCTCGCGAAATGGCCCTTTTGCCGTACGCCAAGCGCGTGTCTTCTACTCGTGCACCCCGCCCAGGATCCGACCGTGAAGATCGCGAAGATCGTGGCGACCGCGGCAATCGTGGCGAGCGCAGTGAGCGCAGCGATAATCGCACACCTCGCGAGAGCACTGTTGCTGCCGTCGCTACAGAGAACACCGATGTTGTAGAAATCGTAACGAATGGTGAGGAAGCCTGATGTTAAAAGTCATTTTGCGTAGCGACATTAAAGGTCTCGGCAACCGTGGCGACATCGTCAATGTCGCCGACGGTCATGCCCGCAATTTCTTGTTGCCAAATGGTCACGCCATTACGGCAACCGACGGTGCAGTGGCACAAGCAGCAGCAATGCGTAAGGCACGTGCCGCTAAAGAGCGCGCCACTCGCGAAGCAGCACTCGAAGTTGCAGCGCGTTTGAACGCTGTTACTTTGTCGGTGCCCGCGAAGGCCGGTAACGAAGGTCGCTTGTTCGGTTCAGTTACTAGTGCCGACATCGTGGCTGCGGTGAAGAGCCAAACCGGTATCGAAATTGAGCGCCGCGATGTAGACATCGAAGCCCCAATTCGCACATTGGGCAAGCATTCAGTAGTGGTCTCGTTGTACCACGACGTCACGAGCACTGTCTCGGTCGATGTCGTTGCTCAATAGTTATCCACAGAACGCACTCGATACAGCACAGGCTTACACACAGGCTTATCCACAAGTCTTACCCCTAGTAATCCACAAGGTATCTCAGGCAAGGTAAGGGTCGTGTCCGATACATACAACGCTTCAGCAGCACGCGTCACCGCTCGCGTACCGCCGCACAACCTCGATGCCGAGGTCTCGTTACTTGGCGCCATGTTGTTGTCAAAAGACGCCATTGGTGCTTGCTCGGAACGCGGAGTTGCTCCTGGCGACTTCTACAAGCCAGCGCACCAACATATTTTCGACGCTATTCAAGCACTCACCACCATGGGTGAGCCTGTCGATGTGGTCACGGTGTCCGACAAATTGCAGCGCGCTGGCCTCATCGACACCGTCGGTGGAATCGACTATTTAGTCGACCTGCAAAACCGCACTCCTGCAGTTTCGAGCGCCGACCGCTATGCGCGCATCGTGCGCGAAACTGCTCTCTTGCGCGGCCTCATTAGCGCGGCGTCTTCTATTGCTGAAATTGCCTACAGCCAGCCCGACAATATTGAAAATGCTCTCGACCAAGCCGAGTCGCGCATCTTCGACGTCGCGCAAAACCAAGTCACCGATTCTTTAGTGCGCATCAACGACCTCATGCCCGAAACCATGACTCACCTTGAAGACATCATGGAGCGTGGCGACCCTATTACCGGCGTGCCTTCGGGCTTTAACGATCTCGACGATTTATTGTCTGGCTTTCAACCCGGCACGCTCAACATTATTGGTGCGCGCCCAGCAATGGGTAAGAGTGCATTCGCAATGGGCATGGCCGTCAACGTAGCCACCATCACGCAGAAACCCGTTTTATTTTTCTCTTTGGAAATGGGCCGTGCCGAATTATCACAACGTATTTTGTCGAGCGAAGCGCGAGTCGATAGTGCAAAGTTGCGCAGTGGTCGTTTGAACGACGAAGACTGGCGCCGCATTGGCCGCGCCATCGGGCGCCTTTCCATTCCGTTATATATCGACGACAACTCGTCGGTCACTGTTATGGAAATTCGCGCAAAGGCGCGACGCATTGCCTCACAGTACGACGGCATCGGCATGATCGTTATCGACTACTTGCAACTCATGGGTGGCAACTCAGGTTCAGAAAACCGTCAACTTGAAGTCAGTGAAATCAGCCGTAACTTAAAAATTTTGGCGCGCGATTTTAAAATTCCCGTCGTTGCACTCAGCCAGTTGAGTCGTGGCCTTGAACAACGCCAAGACAAGCGACCCACACTGTCTGACTTGCGAGAGTCCGGCGCGTTAGAACAAGACGCCGACGTGGTCATGTTCTTGTACCGCCCGGGTGTTTACGAAGACGATCCGCAACGCAAAGCCGATGCGTATCTCAACGTGGCAAAGCACCGCGCCGGCGCAATTGGCGATGTGCGCTTAGTATTTCAAGCGAACTACACCCGCTTTGAAAACTTCACAGCAAAAGGACAATGAACCATGTTTCTTGGCGAAGATCTTTTGGCGTATCTCGTTCTCGCATTAGGTGGCGCGTTGTGCGTTGGCAACATTCTCGCCATCGTGAAGCCACCACCACAACCGAAGAGTGAAGAAGATCTTCCCCGTGCACCCATTGTGCGCACCGTGACCATGGCCGTTATTGGTGGCATTGCCGCTGCCTGGGCACTCGCCAGTTTGGTCAGCTAACGCTTAAAAAGGCCGTATAAATAGTAAAAGGGCGGGTGCCGAAGCACCCGCCCTTTTCTTTCTCGTGAGAGAAAGTAGTTCTTACTTGATATTCCAGAGAGCCTTGAACTGATCGGCCTGGGTCTTTGGACCCTTCCAGTTCTGGAGGCCGCCACCGTCAAGAATTGCCTGAGCAGCTTCTGCTGTATCAACAATGAATGTCTGAAGTGCAGCACCTGTGCGCTCTTCGGTGTATGTATCACCTAATGAGTCGAGCACCATTGCGTGAGCCATGATCCATGAGGCTTCAGCCTTAGGGTTCGAGGTCCATGCAGAGTTTGTGCCGTCAACAACTTCTTGCAAGTTTGGTGCAGAGAAGTCGCCACCAACAAGCTTCACATTTGTGATGCCAGCGGTCTTCAATGCTGCACTTACACCTGTTGGCAAGCCACCAAAAGCGAAGAGAACGTAGTTCACATCGGTGTGCTCTTGGAGGTATGAAGCCACAGCCTGTGGAACTTTGCCACCACCGAGGTCTTCAATGGTCACAGGAATCACGTCGAAGGTGCACTTTGCACAACCAGCAGCAAGGGCAGCCTTCTGTGCATTTTCTGCAGCTACGAGAACTGGGAAGTCACGAATGTTGACCATTACGACTTTTGCTTCTGCATTGCTGTCTGCGATGATCCAAGAAGAAAATGCTTTCATTGCCATTTCTACATAGGAAGCATCACCAACAGTGGTGAGAAGACCCTGGATGCCACCGTCAACGCCTTGTGGGGCATCTGTGGTGTAAGCCGAAGTGAACTTCACGCCTTTTGCAATACCTGCATCGAACTGTGCTTGGTAAAGAGCAATTGGTGAACCCGAGATGGCGATGTAGTTTGCGCCCCAGTCGAGTGCTTGCTGAACACCAGGAGCTGGTTCAAAGCTCTTGACGTTGATGACCTTAAGTTCCCAGCCGAGCATCTTGGCAATTGCTGGCCAATCTTCGCCTACTTCTGGGCAGCTTGGGAGTTCACATGAAATCCAAGCAACTTTTTTACCGGTTGGAGGTGTTGCTGAAGCAGCAACGGTCAACGCGATATTTTCTGGAATGGTGACTGCCAATGCAGCTGCTTCTTTTGCAGCAGCAACTTCGTCAACTGCAGCACCTGCAGTGTCTTCAGTGGCCATGGTGTCGTCTACGACGACGTCGCCTGAGGTTTCCTCTGATGGCGTACTTGAGTCGCTACCGCAAGCTGCGGCAAAAAGACCCAAAGCAAACACAGCAGCAGCAACCCGAATGGTTGATTTACGCAATGTATTCCCCTTTTAGTGGTGGTTTGGAAGGCGCCGACTCAGATAGTCTGAGAACGACTGTTGAACCTTACTGAGGGAAATTGGATAAACCAAGAGATCTTTAGTAGAACTTCCTACAGAACTCAGCAGAAGATCACACACGCAGTTGATGTACGCTCTGAGACGTACGTCACATCATGGGGGAGAGACAACTACAGTGGCTACGACACTCCATATTCATTCGCTTTCGAAGACTTTTCCTGGCCAAGTGGCCCTGAATGATGTGGCACTCGACATTGAAGAGGGCGAAGTTCATGCCCTTGTCGGCCAAAACGGCTCGGGAAAGAGCACTCTTATTAAGATTTTGGCCGGTTTTCACCAACCAGACGCCAACTTTGTGGTCACCATGCGAGGACATGATTTTGCTATGGGCAGTGCAGCTGCAGCCCATGAAGCCGGAATTCGCTTCGTTCACCAAGATCTTGGCCTCGTTGAAGCCGTCAGCACTGTGGAAAACCTCGCCCTCGGGTTTGGTTACGAAACCGGTTTCGCCAACCGCATTAACTGGGCCGCCGAAGCAAAACGTGCCAAACAGGCTCTCCTCGACCTGGGGTTCGATATCAACGTGCGTGCTCCGGTTGCCACCCTCGGTGCCGCTGCCCGCACAGGCGTAGCTATTGCCCGTGCTTTGCAAGACACCAAAGAAGGCATTTCCATTTTGGTTCTCGATGAGCCAACGGCTTCATTGCCCGGAGCCGACGTCAATACTTTGTTTGAGGCCGTGCGCCGCCTCACCAAGCGTGGCATCAGTGTTGTTTTTGTTTCACATCACTTGGAAGAGGTGTTCGACATCACCGACCGTGTCACGGTGTTGCGTGACGGAAAAGTGGTGGGCACTAAAGCCACTAAAGATCTCAACATGGACTCACTTATTGAAATGATTGTGGGTCGCGAGGTCTCATCCATTGCCGCAAACCGCACGGTCGATACATCGCTTGCACCACGATTGCAGGTGCAGGGTCTTGTTGGAGCAGGCATCAACGGTGTGTCGTTCTCTGTTCAACCAGGTGAAGTGCTCGGCGTTGTTGGGCTCACTGGTTCGGGTCGCGACACCATGGTGGGCACCTTGGCCGGTGCGTTGTCACGTCAAGGCAATGTGCTCATTGACGGTGAAGAACTCAAAGGTGGCGACCCACACGAGTCGCTCACCAAGGGTTTGTCTTTTGTGCCTGTCGACCGTTTGCGTAACGGCATTCTTGCGCTCATGAGCGTGCGTTCGAACATCACCATTAGCAACGTGGAACGCAATGCACATCGTGGTCGCCTCAGCCATAAAAAAGAAAAAATTGAAGCCGCCGAATGGGTAGAAAAACTTTCTGTTGTTACTGCTGGTACTGAAGTTCCTGTTGCCACATTGTCTGGTGGAAACCAGCAAAAAGTAATGATGGCCCGCAGTTTTCGTTTACATCCAAAAGTGCTGTTGCTCGATGAGCCAACGCAAGGTGTAGACATTGGCGCGAAAGAAGAAATTCACGCTTTTGTCGACCAAGCAGCAGCCGATGGAACAGCCATTGTGGTGTGCTCTACAGACACCGCAGAACTTGCTCGCGTATGTGACCGCGTTGTGGTGATGTATCGCGGTCAAATTACCAACACACTGACGCGAGCTTCTGGCTTGTCTGCAGAAAAGATCGATCAAATGTTGCTTGCTGGTTCCAGCGCGGCAACCGCCTCGTAACCCATTTTATTTATATTCGTTTGTGAAAGGAATACCTGTGTCAACTACAGAATCAACCGCAAGTGCACCACAGAAATCGATGCTTACTCGTTTAGGCATCGACCGGCTCAGTGCTTTGTATCTCGCCGGAGTTTTCGTTGTCATCTTTGGCATCTGGAAGCCCGACACTTTTTTAAGTGTTGCAAGCTTCAAACTCATTCTTGGTGAGAACGTCGCTATCGGCATGTTGGCTTTGGCCTTCTTAGTGCCACTGGCAACAAACTCATTCGACTTGTCCATTGGTGCCATGACCTCATTGTCATTGTGTATCACCACATGGTTGTCTGACGATTTCCATCGTTCGTTCGGTATGCCCGCTGGCCTTGCTGCACTGTGTGGCGTGTTGGTGTGCATGTTGTTCGGTGTGTTGTCAGGTTTCATCGTGGTGAAACTGAAAGTGAACTCATTTATTGCCACACTTGGTTTGGGGCAAATTGTTTCAGCTGTGTTGTTGAAAATTTCTGACAACCGTCAAATCACTTCTGTGTATTCCAAGTCGTATTTGAAGTTCGGTAGCTACGAAGTGTTCGGCATTCCCATTCTCTTCGTGTACCTCATTATCATCGCTGCCATTTTGTGGTTTGTTCTAGAACAAACCCCAGTAGGGCGTTACCTCTTTGCAACAGGTGGCAACATTGAAGCCGCTCGTCTTGCCGGTGTGCGCACCGATCGCATGGTGTGGGGCTCGCTCATTACCTCCGCAACCATCGCAGGAATTACCGGCGTCATCTTGTCGGTAAAAATTGGCTTCTTCTCTACTGCAACTGGCCCTGGCTACTTGTTCCCCGCAATTGCTGCCGTGTTCTTTGGTGCATCACAGTTGTCGCGTCGCCCGAACGTGTGGGGCACGCTCTTGGCTTTGTATGCACTCGCACTTGGCATTAAGGGTCTGCAACTCGTTGTTGGTTCGGGTTCATTCTGGGTAGAGCCACTCTTCCAAGGAACAACACTCATCATCGCTGTGTCACTTGCTAGCCAGCAAGCAGTTGCTCGCATTAAAAAGAAAAAGAAAACTGCCTAATGGCTGGAAACTACGATGATGTCAGCGTGTTTGAGCTTTCCGCCGAGCGTGAACAAGTTCTTGTAGAAAAACAAACCGAGTGTTGTCTCATGTGGACCACATCAACAGGTGACCCTGTTGGTGTGTACATGAACTATTTCTTCCATGAGGGAAGTTTTTGGCTCACGGCAACTGAACAACGCAAGCGTATTAAGGCATATCGCAAACGCCCGCGTGGATGCATTGCAATCACAAGTCGTGGTACCGATATTGGTATCAGTCAAGCGCTCACTTATAAGGGCAACATCGTGTTGCACGAAGATGAGCCAACAAAGCAGTGGTTCTACAAAGTTCTTGCCGCACGTGTTCGCCCCGAAAGCGTGGAACGGCAAAAAGCATTTGCTGAGCACCTCGATTCACCAGCACGAGTAGTAATTCAACTCATTCCCGATGGACGTATTGGCTTCGACGCAGAGTCGATGTTTAAAGATTCAGCAGCAGGCCCGAGCCGCACACAGGTGTGAGACTCAGACCCGCTACTAATTAAATAACGTTCAGCGTGTCGAGGAACTGAGCAGCTACTGGCTCCTCGCCAGTTACTTTGCAATGCTCACGCCAGTCAGAGCGCTTGGTTCCCCAGTTAATGAATGAGTGGCCATTGCTGCTGACATCGGCAACAGTGCCAGGAGTTTTTCCTGTTGTCACGGTGATGTCGGCTCCTGCGGGTGCAATGGTCAAGATGCCGCCGCCAGGGCCAGTGAGTGTGAGCGTGATGGGCGCGCTCAGAGCACGGCCAAGGTCGGCTTGCATCTGTGGCATTCCAGTAATCATCCAGCCAATGGCAGGCGCAAGGCGTGTGGCGTCGGCATTGGGCATTTTGCGCTCAATGGGGCCATCGGGTGCAAGAAGGTCGATGCGCAAGTGGCAGTAGTGGTCGAAGGCGTAAGCATCGGCAAGTTGGTTCATGGGGTACGAGCCAAGATCGGCAAGTGGAATGACTGTTGAGGCAAGTGGCTCTTCTTGCAAGGAAGCCAACACTGCAACTGCTTGGTCGGCAAAGGCAAGGTATTCATCGAGAATCTGCTGGTTGGTCCAGCCATCACGCATATCGACCAACATGTCCATCATGCGCTCTGCTGGCAAATTGATGGGCTCTGCAGGTGCTGGTGAAGGGTCAACGGTTTCTTTGTAGTTCGAACTCATGTGAGCCACAAGGTCGCGCACCGACCAACCCTTGCAGCCGCTGGGTCGTGACCACTCTTCCTCGGTGAGGGTGGTGATGACTTCCTTTACTTCCTGTACTGCGATTTCTAACCCCGCCAAGCCTGCTTTCGACACGCTTTCCCGTCCTTTTTCTCGTTGGTAATGGTCTACATTTTTTAGAATTTTGAAGATCTGTGAGCCCGGCGTTTTACCCCGGACTATTTCCCGACTACTCTACGCAGACAGTCGCCACAGTGGCGAGAGGAACGGGTGGATTACTATGGAACTTCAGGGAAGAGTTGCCGTCATCACAGGGGGTACCCGCGGTATTGGCCGAGCCATTGCCGAGGCGTACCTTGCCGATGGGGCGAGCGTGGTCATTAACGGGCGCAGTGCCGATAAAGGTGCAGAAGCTATTCGCGAGATGAATGGTGGAGATCGTGTCTTTTTCGTCCAAGGTGACGTCAAGAGCCGCGTTGGTTGCCAGGCAATTATTGATGCCGCCATCGCAAAATACGGAAAAATCGACATCATGGTCAACAACGCTGGCGGTTCTACCGACAACGCACAGGTTGTCAACCTCACCGATGAAGCTTTCGACAATGCTCTCAAGTGGAACCTCTGGTCAACTTTTTGGTGCACCCAAATGGCATTGCGCGACATGCTCCCACGTGGTTGGGGACGCATCATCAACATCTCGTCACTCGAAGGCAAGCACGGCAAGCCTGGCGTATCAATTTACGTCACCGCCAAGCACGCCATCAATGGTCTTACCAAGTCATGTGCACAAGAAATTGGCACCAGTGGCGTCACCATTAACTGCATCTGCCCAGGTGCAATTGAAACCGACACCATGCGTGATGAAGGCCCAGGCGCCGCAGTGGCAATGGGAATGACTTACCAAGACCTGCTCGATTGGTTTGCTTCTGAAGCAGCAATCAAGCGTTTGAACTCATGCGATGAAGTTGCTGCAGTTGCATCACTTCTTGCTTCTGAAGCAGGCGCCGGCATTACCGGCTCAATGATTTCCGTCGACGGCGGAACCGCTGCGTACTAAGACCACGAATTACATCACACGAACGAATCGAACGAAGGGGACCAGACATCATGGGAAAGCTTGACGGAAAAGTTGCAGCAATCACAGGTAGTACGCGCAGCATTGGCCGCGCCATTGCCGAGGCATATTTGCGCGAAGGCGCACAGGTAGTTATTAATGGACGCTCTGCCGAAAAAGGTGCAGTAGCAATGAAAGAAATGGGTGGCGGTGCAAACGTTGTGTTTTTCGCAGGCGATGCTCGCAATCAAAAAGACTGTGAAGGCATTGTCGATTTCGCCGTTGAAAAATTCGGCAAACTCGACATCATGGTGCTCAACTCAGGTGGCGTAGAAAACACTGCTCCTGTTGCACAAATGACCGACGAAGAGTGGATGCTCGAAGTCACTTGGAACTTGCACAGCGTGTTTTGGGGAATGCGTAAAGCATTGCAGCACATGATTCCTCGCGAAGCTGGCCGCATCATTGTTACATCATCAGTTGAAGGCAAGTTGGGCAAGCCTGGCATTCCGGGTTATGCAGCAACGAAGCATGCGGTCCTTGGTCTCATGAAGTCTGCTGCTCACGAAGTGGGCACGCTCAACATCACTGTCAACGCAATTCTTCCTGGCATCATCGAAACCGACATCGTGCGCGATACTGGCCCAGCAAGTGCCATCGCAATGGGTCTTGGTACTTACGAGAACATGATTGCCCTCTTTTGCAAAGAGTCAGCAATTAAGCGCCCGAACAAAGTAGAAGAAGTTGCTGCAGTTGCTGTGCTCTTGGCACGCGACGTTGCTGCTGGCATCACCGGAACATCGTTCCCGGTTGATGGCGGCACCATGCCCTACTAAAAAAGAAGTGTTCTCGGCGCGGTATGTCCCGTAAATCGGGACATACCGCGCCGAAAAAACTCATCGCGTTTTCATGAAGGGGTAGTCATGTCGCAGTTCGAGGTACTTTTCCAACCCATCACTGTGGGCACGATGCAACTCACCCATCGGCTCATGGTGCCTCCGCATTCTGCGGGCTCAAGTGCTTTTCTTGGACCCATTGAAAATTTTCAGAAGTTTGTGCAGTACTACACCGCGCGTATTACGGGTGGAAATGAATGGGTAGGCGGCGGGCCAGTATTTGTTGCTAACCCACTCATTCCGGGTTTTGAACCATCGGGTGTTGGCGCACACGGGCCTGGCCTTTTTCGTCATCGCCTTTTCCCGGAACGCATGAAGGCAATGCAAGATGCCATTCATGATGCTGGTGGATACGGAACGGTGCAGATGGTGTTGCAAGGTGGAAAACCTATTTCACCATCGCAAGAACCTAGTGGCTATGCAGACTTTCGCATTCCACACGCAATGGACATTGATGAAATCAAGTGGCTCATTAAAGAATACGGTGAGTCGGCCGCCATTGCCGCCGATGCGGGTTGTGACGCCATTGAACTACACGCCAACCACGACGACATCATTCAATTCTTCTTGTCTCCAAAAACAAACAAGCGCACCGATGAATATGGTGGCAGCGACGAAGGACGTCGTGCATTTTTGCGCGACATCGTGAATGCTATTCGCGACAATGTAAAGCGCCCCATCACCGTTGGCTTGCGGTTGTGCATGGATGAACTTATTGATGGTGGCTACGACGTGGAGTATTGCAAGTACCTCATGCGTAAATTTACTGAAGACGGAACAGTCGATTACTTCAGTCTTGATGTTGGTAACAACTGGGGCGTTCCTTCGTACATTCAGCTTGGCACTTTTCCTGAAGGTCATTGGGCCGCAATGTGTGGTGAAGCAAAAACGGCTACACACTTGCCTGTTGTTTATGTTGGCCGCGTCACTTCACCACAACGAGCAGCAGAAATTATTGCGGCTGGGCAAGCCGACATGGTGGGAATGGTGCGCGCAAATATTGCCGACCCCAACCTGGTAAACAAAGTGAAGTTAGAGAGGGTGCAATCCATCCGCCCATGTGTTGGACTCAATGAGTGCATTCACCGCTCCACTGTTGAAGGTTTGGGTTTTGGTTGCGCGAGTAACCCCATTGCTGGCCGCGAATCTGAAGGCGGCATGCAGATCACAAAGAAGCGCAAAAAAGTTCTTGTGGTTGGCGCAGGGCCAGCAGGAATGGAGCTTGCGGGTCTTGCTGCCGAGCGCGGACACGATGTGACACTTTGGGAAAAAGCTGGTCACCTCGGTGGACAAATTGCACTCGCTACCAAAGTGCGCATGAACGCCAACTACGGCAAGTGGGTCACCTTTCAACAGTGGCGCTTAGCCGAAGCTGGCGTGAAAATTGAATTGAATAAGTCGGCCGATGTTGATGCGGTGCTCGCCTTTGGTGCCGACACCGTGGCTATTGCAACGGGAGCAAAAGTGCGCCGCCCCGGAATTCCTGGCGATACCTTGCCCCATGTACTCACTGTCGCCGATGTCATTGAGGGCAATCAGAAACCAGGCAAACACGTGTTAGTGATTGCTGAAGATGATCGCCCCTCACCGCTCACCGTTGCCGAGCACATTGCAGGTCTCGGTCACCATGTAACAGTCATTTTTCCGGCAGTAACTCCGTCACCACTTGTTGGCGCATATTCCATTGGCTCGATGATGGCCCTTGTTGACCTTGCCGGTGTTGAGGTTCGCATGAGTACGCGGGCAGTAGAAATTGGGAAGAACTGGGTGCGTGTTGCTCATTCGTATAGCGGCCGCGAGGAAGTACTGAAGAAAATTGACACGGTTGTTTTGGCAACAGGAAGCCACTCCGAAAATGCGTTGTATAACGCGTTGAAAGGTAAGCACGCTGACCTTCATATTTTGGGAGATGCTTATGCACCGCGGCGCTGGACCTTTGCCACGCGCCAGGCATATGAACTTGCCCAATTGATTTAAGAGAGCGGGTGACGGGAATCGAACCCGCGTTCTCAGCTTGGGAAGCTGATGTTCTGCCTCTGAACTACACCCGCAGATAACGGTCTCAGATTACCAGCCACCTCTTTGAGTGCGACGAAGATTCTTGACTATGGTGGTGGCGTGATCTTGTCTGACCGCTCCATTCGTGAGCAACTCGCTGCTGGCCGCATTGTTATTGACCCACTCGACGAGACGTGTCTCCAGCCGTCTTCCATCGATGTGAAGGTGAGTAACTTATTTCGGGTGTTTCGTAATCACACGGCAAGTGTGATTGACGTCAAAAAAGATATGACGTCGCTTACCGAACTGGTGGAAATTGCCGACGGCGATGCGTTCATGTTGCATCCAGGCGAGTTCGCATTAGGAAGCACACTCGAGCGTGTTGGTGTTCCCGACGACATGGTGGGACGAGTAGAAGGTAAGTCGAGCCTTGGCCGCCTTGGTCTGCTCATTCACTCCACCGCAGGTTTTATTGATGCCGGCTTCGATGGTCACATCACTCTTGAATTGTCGAACGTGGCCAACTTGCCCATCACGCTGTACCCCGGCATGAAAATTGGTCAAGTGAGTTTCATGATGATGACTACGCCCGCCGACAAGCCGTACGGCAAAGGCGCTGCTGGTTCAAAGTACCAAGGGCAACGCGGGCCAACCCCGAGTCGCTATTTCGAAAACTTTAAATAGTTAGCTTCCGGCAACTGGTGTTGCAAGTGGTGCATCGTTAACAGCCATCTTGCGTTCGCCGTTCTCGAGTGCATCAAGAACGTGAATTGCAATGTCGGCAACTTTCACTGAGCCTTCTTCAACGCCAGCTGCTTTCACACCGTCGTCGAGCATGATGTAGCAGAACGGGCAAGCGGTGGCGACACGAGTTGCACCAGTACTAATTGCTTCGCGTGCGCGCTCATCGTTCACCTTGGTGCCGATGCTCTCTTCCATCCACATGCGTGCACCGCCGGCACCACAGCACATGCCGTTGGTACCGTTGCGTGGCATTTCCACCACTTGCACACCCTTAATGCTGCCCACCACTTTGCGCGGTGCCATATAAACATCGTTATGGCGACCGAGGTAGCACGAGTCGTGATACGTAATGCGGTCGTCAAGTGTGGCATTGCTCATGTCGAGTGCACCACTGCCAATGAGTTCTTCAAGTAATTCACTGTGGTGAATTACTTCGTAGTTGCCGCCGAGTTGTGGGTACTCATTTTTCAATGTGTTAAAGCAGTGAGGGCACTGAGTAATAATTTTTTTCACGCCCATGCCGTTCAACATTTCTACGTTTGGCATGGCAAGCATTTGGAAGAGGTACTCGTTGCCGCTGCGGCGAGCAGAGTCGCCGGTGCACATTTCACTTGGACCAAGAATGGCAACGTCTATATTGGCGCGCTTCAAGAGCTGTGCCATTGACTGCGTTACTTTTTTGTTCTTGTCGTCAAATGAACCTGCGCAACCAACCCAGTAGAGGTACTCCGAATTAAAGGCCGCGCCTGGGTCAACAACTTCGACATCGAGATCTTTGGCCCAATCGGCGCGCTCGCCTTGGTTCATACCCCAGGGGTTGCCCTGGTTTTCCATGGCACGGTATGCATTGCCAAGTTCTGGTGGGAAGTTGCTCTCCATAAGTGAGAGATAACGACGCATGTCGAGAATCTTGTCAAGAATTTCAATATTGACTGGGCAAATTTCATCACAGGCTTTGCATGAGGTGCACGCCCACACTTCCTCTGCAGTAATTCTTTCAAAGACAGAGTTGCTACGAATGGTGATGTCTTTGACGGTGCCAATTGGTGGCGACACGCGTCCGCCTTCTGCATGTGCTGCAGTGGCGGCCATTACTTCGCCGATCTTCAAAACAATTTCACGTGGATCGAGTGGTTTACCCGTTGCGTGCGCTGGGCACACGCTGGTGCAACGACCGCACATGGTGCATGCATCGGTGTCGAGAAGTTGTTTCCAGGTGAAATCTTCAATGAGCGATGCCCCAAATGATTCAAGACCGGTCTCGGTGAGGTTCGGCATTGCTTTCATTGCGCCCTTCGGACGCTCACGATCTTTCAAATACATGTTGAGTGGTGAAGTGAAAATGTGACGCAACATGGTGATGGGCAACAAAGCAAGGAACGCAATGAAGGTCAACACGTGGCTGACCCACAAAACTTGGTGCCATGTTTCTAAATTGCCAGCGCTTGCATTTTTAAAAATTTGTGCAAGTGGGTAGCCAACGATGCTCCATTTTTCATAACCCATGTTGAGCCCAGCTGCTTGATCTTGGGCGATGCGGAACGCTTCAGCGCCAAAGCCCGTAATGCCAATGGCGAGTAACACGCCAAGAATTGCCGCGTGCTCTGGTTTTGTTTTAATGCGAATGCGATACGGGCGTTGCACGTATCGACGCACAATGGCCCACAACACACCAACGGTAAACACCA
>JBAXNF010000034.1:0-15030 GCA_037133935.1 bacterium | reverse complement strand
TGACAGCAGCTCGCGACCGCTTGCGCCTCGCCATTGCCTCAGCTCAGCCTCGCGATACCGAAGTTGCCGTCATTTCCAATGTCGATGCTCTTGCCCACAGTTCAGGTGCAGAATGGGCCTCTTTGCTCTCGGCGCAACTATCTAGCCCCGTGCGCTGGAAGCATTCACTTCTCACCATGGCCGAACTTGGTGTCACTGGATTCGTTGAGCTAGGTCCGGGTGGAGTTCTCACAGGCATGGCTAAGCGCACTGTTGACAACGCTCGCACGATGAGCGTTTCCACTCCTGATGAACTCGACAAGCTCATTGACTGGGTAAACAAGAGTCTCTCCACAGCACCAGCACCTCTTGAAGGCGAGCACCTCTTTGCTGTTGAGCGTCTTATTGTGAGCCCATGCGCAGGCGTATTTAGCGTCGATACCGCGCACCCAGCAGGAACGGTCATCGCTGTTGGCGAAATTCTTGGCACTGTTGCCGATCAAGAAGTACGTAGCCCGTTCGCAGGAATTTTGCAAAGCTTTATCGCCGTGGAAGGTGAACGAGTTACTCATCGTCAACCCATTGCCTGGCTACGGAGCAACTAGACCGCAATGCCACGTACACCTGCACATGTGAGAGGCGCCAGCATTACTGGTTGGGGCCGCGCTCTTCCCGACAACGTTGTCACCAATGTCGATCTTGAGAAATCACTCGATACCAACGATGAATGGGTTCGTGAGCGAACAGGAATTGTGAGCCGCCATATTGGAGGAAGTACCGCTTCTTTGTCTATTGAAAGTGGATCCAAGGCACTTGCAATGGCTGGTGTTGACCCCAGCAGCATTGATGCATTAATTCTCGCCACTACTACTCCCGACAGAACAGTTCCTGCCACTTCGGCGAATGTTCAAAATGCGCTCGGGCTCTCTTGTGGGGCATTTGATGTCAATGCAGCATGCAGCGGATTCGTCTATGCACTAGTCAATGCATACGGACTCATAGCAATGGGGGCGGAAAAGGTTCTTGTGATCGGCACCGACACATTGTCGCGCATTACCGACTGGACCGACCGCAACACCGCAATTCTTTTTGCCGATGGCTCAGGAGCCGCAGTTGTTGAAGCTCACGACGGGCCAAACAACCTTTTGTCTTGGGATATAGATGCCGACGGTTCCGCTGAAAATATTTTGTACTGCGAAGTGGGCGGCAAAATACACATGGACGGGAAAGAAGTTTTTCGTCGTGCGGTGCGCATCATGGTCGATTCTGCTCAAAAATCTCTCAACGCAGCCGGCATCACCGCAAACGACATCGCTCTCGTGGTTCCGCATCAAGCGAATATACGCATCATCAATTCTGCGTGCGAAAAGCTCGGCTTTCCTCCTGAAAAGTGCGTCACTGTTTTACATGAAACAGGAAATACATCATCGGCGTCTATCCCCTTGGCTCTTTTTGATGCAGCCGATAAAGGTCGCCTGAACAATGGAGATCTTGTTTTGCTCGTTGGGTTCGGTGCAGGCATGACCGCCGCAAGTTGTGTCATCAGGTGGGGCAACTGATGTCACGGGTTGTTTTTATCACGGGTGGGTCGCGTGGAATTGGTGCAGCATGTGCGCGTCGTTTCATTGCCGAAGGAGACAAAGTTGCCGTCACCTACAACTCGTCACCTGTTCCCCAAGAACTCACCGATCTCGGTGTTGTTGCAGTGCAATGTGATGTCACTTCAACAGCTTCAGTTGATGCAGCATTTACCGAAGTTGAGTCACAACTAGGCAATATTGAAATTCTTGTTTCTAATGCAGGCATCACCCATGACGGGCTGCTCTTGCGTATGAGCGAAGAGAGTTTCACCAGCGTCATCGATGCAAATTTGACCGCTGCATATCGAGTGTCGAAACGGGCGTCGCAAAATATGCTGCGCGCACGTAGTGGTCGCATTGTTCTCATCTCGTCGGTCGTAGGCCTTTTAGGTTCAGCAGGTCAGTCGAACTACGCAGCCTCCAAAGCCGGTCTCGTGGGGTTTGCCCGTTCACTTGCTCGCGAACTCGGTTCACGCAGCATCACCGTCAATGTCGTTGCGCCAGGACCCGTTGAAACCGACATGACAGCAGCGTTGGGGGAAAAGCGTCTGGGCGAGCTCATGGCTGCAGTTCCGCTCCAGCGCATGGCAACGCCCGATGAAGTTGCTGGCGTAGTGACATTTCTCACGTCAAAAGACGCCGCCTACATCACCGGAGCCGTCATTCCTGTTGATGGTGGTTTAGGAATGGGTCACTGAGTCAACGAACACTGCCAGTACCCCTCAGTAATACCTCATGAGGGGGTGAAAAATTGTAAGAATAGACATGAGCAAGATGTGCTCTCAATAACCGGAGGAAATTATGAGCGACGATCTTTTTGCCCGTTTCACAAAGTGTGCTGTCAATGTCTTGTCAGTCGATGCAGCAAAAATAACCAAAGAGGCACGTTTCGGTGATGACCTCGATGCCGACAGCCTCGACCTCGTCGAACTCGTCATGGCTCTTGAGGAAGAATTCGGCGTGGAAGTACCCGAAGAAGATCTCGACGGAATTGAAACCATTGGTCAGGCTTATGACCTGGTGGTCTCCAAGCTCTAATGCGTAACCCATTCACGACGGGCGGGCCACATCGCGTTGCCATCACTGGTTACGGCGTTGTTGCGCCCTGTGGTTTAGGTAAGCAAGATTTTTGGTCTGGTCTCATAGGCCCAGGAATCACCAACTCAAAACAAGTAAATGTTCCCGAGTGGGATCCGCTTCCCTATTTTGACAACCCTAAAGATGCTCGCCGCGCCGATCGTGTTGAACAATTTGCTCTTGCAGCAGCGGCGGAAGCATTTGCTCAGGCAGGAAATATCGCTGTCGAGAAAAGTCGCTTTGGCACCATCTTTGCCACCGGCATTGGTGGAATCAAAACCCTTGAAGAACAAATAACGATTCTTTTAGAAAAGGGTCCGCGTCGCGTTTCACCGTTTCTTGTTCCCATGATGATGGCAAATGCCTCTGGAGCAGCCATTTCGATGCGCTACGGCCTGCAAGGCCCCAACGAAACAATTAGCACGGCCTGTGCGGCATCGAGCCACTCCATTGGTTATGCCGCTCGCCTCATTGCTTACGGCACATGTGATGCAGTTGCTACTGGTGGTTCTGAAGCGGCGGCAACCCCAACCTCAATGGCTGGTTTTGGAAATATGACTGCGTTGTCTTCATCGGGCACCAGCAAACCATTCGACACCACTCGAGACGGTTTTGTGATGGGTGAAGGTGCAGCAGTTTTCATTTTGGAACGTTACGACCTGGCCGAAAAGCGCGGCGCCATTATTTTGGGAGAAATTCTCGGTGCGGCAAGCAATGCCGACGCTTACCACATCACTGCTCCTGCTCCTGGCGGTACGGGTGCACAGGCTTGCATGCGCGCTGCTCTTCTCGACGCAGAACTAAAACCCGAAGACATTGCACACATCAATGCTCACGGAACTTCGACACCGCTCAATGATGCCGCCGAAGGTCTGGCCATGGCAGAGGTGTTTAGTTCTTCGCGACCTATTGTTACGTCCACCAAGGGTGTAACTGGTCACGCTCTTGGAGCAGCTGGTGCTCTTGAAGCAGCCGCAGTGCTTCTTGCGTTCGACAAAAAACTCATTCCACCAACTGCCGGAACAACAGAACTAGACCCTGCACTCAACATTGATCTAGTGATTGGCGCACCGCGACCATGGACCCCAGGCCCAACAATGTCGAACAACTTCGGCTTCGGTGGTCATAACGGTTCAGTCATTATTGCCCCACCGCGTTAACTAGCAGGGTCTACGCGTCTACCAACACAAAGAAGAGTTCGCACTCGCATGCAACTTCGCCGTATAAGAGAGCACGACCCGAACCTTTTCCTGCGCGTGCAGACATCTTTCCTAAGGAAACTTCGAGACGCAACTGGTCGCCAGGGCCAACTTGCTTACGGAAACGAGCGGAGTCGAGCCCACCAAACAAAGGTAATTTACCAACGTATTTTTGGTTGCTCAGAACTACATACGCACCGAGTTGCGCAATTGCTTCACACATGAGAACACCAGGCAGGGTTGGCCGACCAGGGAAATGCCCTGGGAAGAACCATTCATTGCCGCTGAGGTTCCAAACACCAACTGCAGATTCGCCATCGACGAGTTCAATCACTTCATCAATGAATAAAAATGGCGGACGATGAGGAAGAACTTCATCGGGGCGAGGGAGACTCATTTGCCAAGTGCCTTTAACAAATTCAATGGAGTATCTTTCGGAGAAATTTTGTACCAGGCCTCTTGAATAACTCCGTTAGCGTCAATAAGAAAAGCTGAACGCTCGATGCCCATGTACTCGCGACCGTACATGCTTTTCTTTTTCCACACTTTGTAGGCGAGCGACACCTCGTGCTCAATGTCTGAAAGTAACGTAAAACCAAGTTCATACTTGTCGTCAAACTTTTTCAATTTGTCTGGCTTGTCGGGACTAATACCAATAATGGCGGTGCGACCTACATCGCCCTTAATGTCACGCAACCCACACGATTGCGTCGTGCAACCTGGAGTATCGGCCTTGGGGTAGAAGTAGATCAACACTTTCTTGTTGCCCAATTTTGCTAGCGAAACTACTTTGCCGTTTTGGTCGAGCAATTCAATGGCAGGGGCTTGATCTCCAACTTTCAACATAGTGAGAGATTAGCCGTGGAATCACTTAGTGAGCATCTATGGCGGCGCGCACTTCAGCGATGTACTCGCCCACAGCATCGGGACCCGACTCCATGAGGCGACGCACCACAGAGGCGCCCTGGATGACACCATCTGCAACTTTGCAGGCCTCATACGCCTGCGCCGCATTCGACACCCCGACTCCGATGAGTACAGGTTTATCGGTGATCTTTTTCAAACGAGTGGCGAGTGCTGTTGCGGTCGCCGCCAATGAATCGCGTTCTCCGGTGATTCCTAATAGGCCGACCGCATATACAAAACCACGAGCTCTCTCTACAACGAGAGGGAGGCGACTATCGGGCGCCGTTGGTGCCGCCAACATGACGGTTTCAACACCTGCAGCATCGGCATCGCGACACCATTCACCTGCTTCTTCCAAAGGAAGGTCGGGAACAATTGCGGCACTCACACCATTCTTCACTAATGAAGTTGCAAAACGTTCATGACCAGCACGAAACAAAGTGTTGTAGTACAGCATGACCGCAATAGGTATGTCTATGTCGAGCGTTGAGATCTCTTGAATGATGCCAAACGGAGTTGCACCATCTTTCAATGCGCGCAACGATGCTTCTTGAATAACCGGTCCATCCATGACGGGGTCCGAAAAAGGAATGCCTACTTCAATGGCATCAGCGCCATTTGCAGCTGCTGCGCGAATTGCCTCTTTCCAATTCGAAAGACCACCCGTTACATAAGGAACGAGAAGCTTTCTGCCGGTTGAACGCTGAGCCCGTAAATGCGTTTCTAAATGTATCGGCATTACTTCTTTCCCAAAATGTCCATCATTTGTGCAACATCTTTGTCGCCACGACCAGAGAGGTTCATGAGAACTACTTGTCCTTGCATTTCTGGAGCAGCTCGCTTGATCCAGGCCAAGGCATGTGCGCACTCCAAAGCAGGGATAATTCCTTCTGTGCGTGCCAACAAAGTAAAGCCATCAATTACTTCTGCATCAGTAACACTTGGGTATTCGGCGCGACCAATTTCAGACAAATGCGAATGCTCGGGGCCTACGCCTGGGTAGTCGAGCCCGGCGCTAATGGAATGAGCCTCTTGTACTTGACCCTCTTCGTCTTGCATGAGATAACTCTTCATGCCGTGCACGACTCCGGGCACTCCACGACCCACAGCTGCTCCACCTGCGGGCTCTACACCTATCAACCTGGCTCGAGTATCAATAAAGCCTGAGAAGATTCCTATGGCGTTACTGCCACCACCTACACAGGCAACAACGACGTCGGGGTCATCTCCACCAAGAACCTCACGGCACTGTTCACGTGCTTCATCACCAATAACGCGATGGAACTGGCGCACCATGTACGGGTACGGATGCGGACCCATGACCGAGCCAAGGCAATAGTGAGTGGACTCAACTGTGGCTACCCAATCGCGCATAGCCTCGTTCACGGCATCTTTCAATGTGCGGCTACCCGACTGTGCTGGCACCACTTCTGCGCCTAATAGGCGCATACGAAACACGTTGAGCTCCTGTCGTTCCATGTCGACTGCACCCATGAACACCTTGCACTCCAAGCCGAGAAGTGCCGCAGCAGTTGCGGCTGCCACACCATGTTGACCTGCTCCAGTTTCGGCGACAATGCGCTTTTTGCCCATGCGCTTCGCCAATAGTGCTTGACCAAGAACGTTGTTGATTTTATGTGAGCCCGTATGGTTCAGATCTTCGCGCTTCAGGAATAAGCGAATACCAAGTTCTCGACCCAAGTTATGACATTCAGTCAAAATGGAAGGCCGCCCGGCGTAGGTCTTCAGCAGATGATTCAACTCTTCACGAAACAACGCGTCATTCCATGCCTCAGTGAAAGCTCTCTCTAGTTCCTGACAAGCTGGAACTAAGGTTTCTGGCACGTATTGGCCGCCGAATTGACCGAACCGGCCGTCTGCCCCTGGGGTTTGCATCACACTCATGTCTGTATTCTCGCAGGTCACGAGAACACGCGCCTAACTGTTATTCATCATCTTCCCAGTCATAAGGCATTTCATCAGATCCACGGAACTGCTCTGGGGTCGCCTCACGCGCAGCGGCAATGAAGGCCCGTAAGAGACGTGCATCCTTTTTGCCCGGTTCGCTCTCGACGCCTGACGACACGTCGACACCCCATGGACGTACTTGGAATATTGCGTCTGACACATTTTCTGGAGTGAGTCCCCCAGCAAGTAAAACGCGCGGCCCAGCAGCAAGCTCACCAGCAAGTGACCAATCGAATACTTTTCCTGAACCGGGGTGAGGTGCGTCGAGCAAAACAATGTCGGTTGCAAATTGGTTTGCATTGCGCGCATCTACCGAACCCGCGGCAACTGCCTTAATGACCCAGCGCACCGAGCGTGACACGGCAACAACATCGTCAGGCGTCTCATGCCCATGCAATTGGGCACCCTTCAAACCGGCTTCATGCACCATTTCCACAACTCGACGAGGATGCTCATCTCGAAATACGCCAACGGTCAAAATTCCTGGCGGGAGACGACGAGTAATGTCGTACACCTTTTGCATGGTGACCTGTCGTGGAGATGGCGCAAAAACAAAACCTAATGCATCGGCTCCGAGAGCGACCGACAGCAGTGCATCGTCCTCGTTGGTGATGCCACAGATCTTGATGAACATGTATGTGAAGGTACTACGCGCAGCGTAGTGAACGCAGTGATTCTGCTGGGTCGCTCGCCATCATCAGGGACTCGCCCACCAACACGGCGTCATACCCAGCATCTCGCAGACTTTGGGCATCGTCAGGACCCCGTACCCCCGATTCAGCCACACGCACTACTCCAGGGGGGATGACGCCGCCCATGCGTACCGCACGCTCGTGGTCTACTTCGAAGGTCACCAAATTGCGTTGGTTCACCCCAATCATGGATGCTTGCGCTGCGAGCGCTACTTCAAGTTCGCGCTCGTCGTGCACCTCAACGAGTACATCGAGCCCAAGGCTGGTAGCAATTTCATGAAAGCTCGCCATTTCGCCCGCGGTAAGGGCCGCTGCAATAAGAAGCACAGCGTCAGCGCCCATTAGCCGCGCATCGCAAATATCTCGTGCGTCCACCGTGAAATCTTTACGCAACACCGGAAGCCCTACAGCGCCATGGGCAACCTGTAGATCTTGCGGCGAACCAGAAAAATGCTCCACGTCTGTCAATACCGACAAACACGAAGCGCCACCTCGTTCGTACTGCTGTGCTAACACCGCCGGGTCGACATCAATATTGAGATTGCCTTTAGACGGCGACCGTCTTTTAATTTCGGCAATAACAGCAAGACGTGATTGCGATTCAACGGCTATGGCTTGAGCAAAGCCTCGACATGGAATAGCTTCCGATGCAGAGCTGAACAATTCTTGAAAAGATCTGGTATCGGCAAGAGCACGCTGGCGATGAAAAGCCAAGATGGCATCGAGATAAGTTTTCACTTGAATTGGGAGGCTTTAGAGCCCTTTACCCGCAAGCGGTGTGACGAAAATGAGTTCCGGACGACCACCTAAAAATGGAGCAAGTGATGGGCCCCATTCTTTGAACCACTGCGAACCCATATGTGACTCGAGAGCTTCTTGGCCGGTATACAACTCGTACATCCACAACACTGTTTCGTCTGCATTGTCTGCGTGCAAAATGTAATACAGCGTTCCGGCTTCAGTCTTGACGTTGTCAAAGGCAATATCGAGCGCCTTTGCTAGTTCGTCGCGCTTTCCAGGCAACGATGTAATTTTTGCTATTACTGCAACTTTTCCAGCACTCATATTTACCCCTTATCGATGAAGACTTGCTCAGTGTACTACGACTAGAACTTCAGCCTGCGCTGCAATTCCGGCAAAAGATCTGCAATTCGTACTCGAATTTGCTCGGTGGTATCGCGCTCGCGAATAGTGACCGCACCGTCTTCAAGTGAGTCGAAGTCGACAGTGACGCAATAGGGAGTTCCAATTTCATCTTGGCGGCGATAACGGCGCCCAATTGCTTGAGTTTCATCGTAGTCAACCATGTAGTAAGCCGACAATGTGGCAAAAATTTCCTTTGCCAATGGTGTCAGAGTGTCCTTTTTCGACAGCGGCAAAATTGCAACTTTGTATGGCGCCAAACGAGGGTGCAAACGCAAAACCGTGCGTGGCTCATCGTTAATGATGTCTTCGTCGTAGGCAGCAAGCAAGAAAGCGGCCATCGTACGGTTCGCGCCCGCGGCAGGCTCGATAACAAAGGGAACATACCGTTCGTTTGTTGCCTGGTCAAAGTAGTCCAACTTTTGACCAGAAAATTGGGCGTGTTGTGTGAGGTCGAAGTTAGTGCGTTGGGCGATGCCTTCAAGTTCTCCCCAACCCCATGGAAAAAGAAATTCAACGTCGCTCGTGCCGGCAGAGTAGTGAGAAAGTTCATCTGACTCATGAGGGCGCATGCGCAACATTTCGGCAGGTATACCCAAGTTGACGTACCAGTTCAAGCGCTCTTCGCACCAGTACTTGTACCACTTTGGTCCTTCCTCAGGTGGCACGAAAAACTCAAGTTCCATTTGCTCAAATTCACGCGTACGGAAAATAAAGTTTCCAGGGGTGATTTCATTTCTGAAACTCTTACCCACTTGCGCAATACCAAATGGTGGCTTCTTGCGGCTGGTCTGCAGAACATTCATAAAGTTCACAAACATTCCCTGAGCAGTTTCAGGACGCATGTAAACATCGGCACCCGAACCCTCAATGGGCCCGGCATGAGTTTTGAACATCAAGTTGAATGCACGCGGCTCTGTGAACTCGCAGCCCTTCATGCTCTGCGGGCAATCTCGGGTTTCCAAATGATCTTCTCGGAAGCGACGTTTACACACAGTGCAATCGATGAGAGGATCACTGAAGTTTGCGAGATGGCCACTTGCTTCATACATTTGTGGCGGGCCCAAAATGGCTGCGTCGATAAGTACCACGTCGTCTCGCATTTGCACCATGGAGCGCAACCACGCGTCTTTCACATTGCGCAACATCACCGAACCCAATGGGCCGTAATCGTATGAAGAGCGGAACCCCCCGTAGATTTCAGCGCTCGGGTAAACAAACCCACGACGCTTACATAGGTTGACAATTTGGTCGAGATCTTTAGCTGCCATAGAAGTAGCAAAGGCTAGTCGTGTCGTTCGAACATCCCCACTGCTCGCAGCCGTCGTTCTATGTGACTTTCCACGGCTTGCGTGGCCAGATGCCCTACTTCATGACCCGCTGGCGACTCATCTAGGGCAAGTGCCTCCCCTAACCGACCCCCAAGAATGAGGCGCAGCAGATACAGCGCCTCTGCGCTACAGGCTCTGCCCGAGCGGCAGGTACGGCACTGTACACCCCCTTGCTCAATATCAAATGAGTAGTGAGTTTGCTGTTCTTCAAGTTCCGAGCCACACGACACACACATAAAAAGTTCGGGGGCAAGGCCCTCCGACGCGAGAAGCTTCCAGTAAAACGCCGCTACCACGAGCGACGACCCGCTACGGGCGAGCTCTCGCAACGCACCCACCAACATTGCATAAACATGCGGCACTGGTTCCCGATCGAGAGTCAATTGGTCTACTGCTTCCAACATTGCAATGCCTTGGGTCATCTTGTCGAGGTTGTTACGCAGCGGGCCAGCCGGTTCAAGTGGCTCCACCTGATTCACAACGTCAAGCTCGCGACCTCGATACAACAACACAGAGACATGGCTAAGTGGTTCAAGCCTCGAACCAAAGCGAGATTTTGTTTTGCGCACGCCTTTGGCAACTGCCCTCACTTTGCCGTTCGCTTCTGTGAGCAACACCACAATACGGTCAGACTCTCCGAGCTTGTACGTACGTAAAACCACGCCTTTATCGCTGTACACGCGCTCTGGGCGGGTACTCACGCGTCAATTCCTCCGAATCTCCTATTGCGGCGACGGTAATCGTCTACTGCCATCAAAAGATGCTCTTCACTTAAATCATTCCAACCGATATCGAGGAAAACAAGTTCGCTGTACGCCATTTCCCAAACAAGCGATGTGGGCAATTGAGTGGGAGGTCCGAGCACGAGAACAAGGTCGGGCTCAACATCGGCAGGAGCCAAGAGTGCCTTTGCTAAACGCACCTCAGACAAAGTCGTACGACTCGACATGTCGTCACTGTTGCTCCGCAGATGGTTGACCACCTCGACAAATCGCTTTTGGCCATCGGGCTCGCTGCGCACAACAACATCGACACGACCCGAAACATGGCGTATGGCACGCGCAATAGCGTCATCCAAAGCTTTTTGATCTGCGTCACTGCAGGTCTCATGGCTTGCGTACCCGCTTGAGACCGGCACGACGGTGAGCCACTGCACTCCTTCGGGCTCGACGGCCTGCACCATCTCTTCTAATCGTCGCGACCACTTGCTCGCGCTAAAAGAAGCCCATTCCTTGTGCGTACCGCCTGCAATGACCACGTGTGCCAACACTTCATCGGGGTTATCTGTGCGCCCGCCAGTAGCCACAGCACGCCGCAGACGATCTTTTGCCCGAGCCTTCAGTCGACGTATCACCTCTCTATGTTCGCACAGGTAGCGTAGGGATCTATGCCCCATCTGCTCCACGTTGCTTGCATCATGGACGGCAATGGCCGCTGGGCTCGCCGTCGCGGCTTACCGCGCACCGACGGACATACAGCTGGCGAAGAGGCTCTTGCCAACATCGTTCGCGTCGCTTCTCAACGCAATATTGGCTGGCTCACTGTCTATGGTTTCTCTACCGAAAACTGGGTGCGCCCTCGTACCGAAGTACGACATATTTTATCGATGCACAAACGCCTCTTTGGCCGCATCAACGAACTGAATGAAAACAATGTTCGCGTTCGATGGATCGGACGCCAGTTCAACGAAAGTGGTGCCCGGACACCCGCCTTCGTGCAGCGATCCATTGAAAAAGCAATTGACGACACACGCAACAACACCGGCATGACTCTCACGGTCGCTTTTGACTATGGAAGCAGAGCCGAACTCACACGTTCCGCGCGCTATTCCTCAGACGCAAAACAACTACAAAATGAAGTAGAAATCAGCGACATCACACAGCACCTCTATGATCCCGAGATGCCACCTGTTGATGTTCTCATTCGCACTTCTGGTGAAAGCCGCATTTCAAATTTTCTTCTCTGGCAAATAGCAGGCGCAAAAGTATTCTTTACCGAACGCACTTGGCCCGATATATCTGCCGCCGAGCTCGACGCAGCTATTGCACTTGTAGAACCCACTAATGGTCGATAATCCACCCGACGCGCCGCTCAGTAAAGAGCACGTTGAACAAGCAATCCATTATGCAACCTCTGGTCTTTCTCATCCAGAAGACCGCCCAGGTCAACGCGAAATGGCTTTCGCTGTCATGGATGCCATCAACAGCAAACAACCACTCATCGTTCAAGCCGGAACAGGCACAGGCAAAACAATCGCCTATCTTGTTCCAGCAATTTTGTCGGGAAAGCGTGTTGTAGTTTCCACGGCCACCAAAACGTTGCAAGATCAACTCGCACTTCACGACCTGCCTCTTCTTGAAGCGACCCTCCCCCAACCGTTTACCTGGGCAGTCCTTAAAGGTCGCAGCAATTATGTGTGCATGCAACGCATTTCGGAAGTGCACGACGACGGGCAGTTAGAGCTCGACGATCTTGCCATCGCCACAAAAAAAGAAGTGAAAGAACTTGTTAAATGGGCAGAGAAATCACCTACAGGCGACATTGCGGAACTCGACTGGCAGCCGCACCACAAAGCGTGGCAGTCAGTCAGCGTAGGAAGCGACGAGTGCCCCGGAGCAGCAAAATGCCCATCCGGAGGGCAATGTTTTGCCGAGCACGCCAAATACCGTGCAGCCGCATCCGACGTGGTGGTCGTGAACACACATCTCTACGGCATACATGTTGCCAGCGGTGGTGCCATTCTTCCCGAACACGAGGTAGTCATCTTCGACGAAGCACACCAACTCGAAGACACACTCACCGCCACGGTAGGAGTCACCATTTCTGCTTCCCGCGCTACCACTTTGGCAACCGCAATGAACAAAGTGGTTGAAGACGACAAGCTGCTCACTGAATTATTCGACGCGGCTGCACACTTGCGCACCCTGTTTGCACCGCATATTGAAACACGGCTCAGCTTGCCTCTTCCCGTCGACATTGTTGAACGGCTCAATGCACTGCGTTTGACGGTGAACTCATGTCTTGACGCACTTCGTAAAATTGAGTCCACATTAGAAACTGTTCGCCAAAAGGTATTGCGTGCTCAAACACTCGCCACACGTTTTGCAGACGACCTCGACGCGGTTCTTCGCGTTTCTGCCACTTCCGTTCCCTTCGTTTCAGGAACGACCGAACGACCAGAACTCGTCATTGCACCACTCAATGTTGGGCCCATACTGGCCGAATTTGTGTGGCCACTGCATACGGCAATTATGACCAGCGCAACCATCCCTCTTTCCATGCCAGAACGCATTGGGTTGTCGCCAGACAAGGTGCACGTTCTCGATGTAGGAAGCCCTTTTAACTACGAAGAACAGGGGCGCCTGTACTGCGCAACCCATCTTCCCGACCCCAACGCTCAACGCGACGATGCGGTACACGACGAATTAGCCACTCTCATTACAGCAGCAGGTGGACGCACATTGGCCCTGTTCACCAGCCGGCGCGCACTTACTAGCGCAGTGGAAGAAATGCGCAAACGCCTCCCCTTTCGTATCTTGGCTCAAGACGAAAATCAAAAGCCCAGCCTGCTGCGCGATTTTCTTCTCGATGAAACCAGTTGTCTCTTTGCCACCGCAGGTTTTTTTGAAGGTGTCGATATTCCGGGTCGGGCTCTTTCGCTCGTCGTCATCGACCGCATTCCCTTCCCACATCGCAATAACCCGCTCCTTGCAGCTCGCCGAGACCTACACGGGTCAAAAGGCTTTACAGAAATCGACCTACCACGGGCTATTACAGCTCTCGCGCAAGCAACAGGGCGCCTCATTCGTACACGTACCGACAAAGGTGTTGTAGCGGTACTTGACCCTCGCTTAGCAACCAAGAGTTACAGGTGGGCAATTATCAATGCGCTGCCGCCGTTGAAGCGCATCAAAGACATCAACGAAGCAACTGAGTTCTTGAAAGAAATTACACAATAAGTTTCTACGACGGCATGAGCCGATAGCCCACACCGCGGGCCGTAGCAATAATTTGCGGATCATCGGGGTGGTCTTCAATTTTCAACCGCAGTCGCCGCACATGAGCGTCGACAATCCGACTATCGCCAAGGTACTCGTAGCCCCACACTCTTTCAAGCAACTGATCGCGCGACAGCACCATCAAAGGATGATCAGCAAATTCGCACAGCAGGCGATATTCAGTTTTCGTGAGGGCAACCTCGACCCCACCCTTGCGCACAACACCAAGGTCTCGACGAATCTCAATATCTCGCACCTTATTCACCTGCGACGCAGATGCGCCCTTTGTTGGGGTTTCGCTGTCGTGCATTACTTCTTGTAATTGCACCCGCCGCATTGCAGCACGTATACGAGCTGCAAGTTCTTTAGGAACAACAGGCTTCGTGACATAGTCATCAGCGCCAGCCTCTAAACCTGCAACAAGATCATGAGTGTCGCTTTGAGCCGTCACCATGATGATGGGGACCAATGACTTTTGCCGAATGAGACGGCACACTTCGAAACCAGAAATATCGGGTAGGCGCAGATCTAAAAGCACCACATCTGGAGATGTTTCCGAGAAGACCTCAAGTCCAAGAGACCCGTTTGCAGCCTCAACTATTGAGTAGCCCTCATCTTCCAGTGACAAGCGCAAAGCGAGACGAATGTTGTCGTCGTCTTCGATGAGCAAGAGAGTGGACACATCTCTATTCTGCCCATTGTTCGGTGCTTCAAGGGCACCAGCACAGAGTACCAGACCCATTTTGTTACAGAAAACGCACATGAAATGGATGAGAAAGTCACAATTCAGCGTCAAACTATGAGCGGTGGTTTTCCTCCCGGTGAGCCCTTTTTTCTTCCCTTTAGCGGCTCACCGGGTGGGAAGGTTTCACTTCTTTCGGTAATGCTGTGGGTAATGCCGATCCGCTCTCGCACTCACTCCTGGCGCCTACGCCACACACGGCAAAAGAGCTTGGGTCTGCGCGCCCGAACCCTCACCTCATTTGGGCTCATCGCCTTCACCACCTCGCTTCTCGCAGGAATTGCTACCTACTCGTTCTCCCGCACATATTTGCTGGAGCAACGCGGAAATGCCATAACGACTCAGGCCTTTAGTAATGCCCGCCTCATGGGCACTTATCTTGAGGCACAACGCGACGCAGTGGGGTCACTTGTTT
>JBAXNF010000033.1:0-15051 GCA_037133935.1 bacterium | reverse complement strand
AGTTGGTGCTGGGCACCCCCGGGTTGCGTATTGCCGGCGGATCCGACGAAGTGATGCGCAACATTGTGGGCGAACGTGTACTTGGCTTGCCTAAAGACACCGGAATTGACTCGAAGTCATCATTCCGCGATTTGCAGAAGTAATTTCTCGCTACTTCGTTAAGCCTAAATTTTCCATAAACACCCACGACACGCGGTGCAGTGGCGACACTCCATATTCGCGTAGGCCTGCCCGCTGTTTTGGGCATGGGTAACCCTTGCTTCCTTCAAAGTTCCAATGCTGGTACTGCACGGCGTAATTGCGCATCATGCGATCACGTGAAACTTTTGCCAAAACCGATGCAGCAGCTACCGATGCCGACACCGCATCGGCTTTCACTTGCATCATGACGCGCGGCACCAATGGCGAAACAAAATCCCATTTTCCATCAGCAATAACAGCATCTGGTTTTACTGTTAACGATGCCAGTGCGCGCTGTGTTGCTAATCGTTGAGCCGCACTCATGCCCAGCGCATCGCACTCAGAGGCTTCAACAATGCCAAGCGACCAATCGAGGCACTGCGCAACAACCGTGTCGAAGAGTTCTTCACGCTTTTTCTCGCTCAATATTTTTGAGTCGCGCGCAACAAGATCTTCCACGGCAAATTTTTCACTATTCACAATGGCAATGCCCACAACGAGTGGCCCCGCCCATGAACCCTTCCCTACCTCGTCAATGCCTGCAACAACGCGTGCGCCTTGCACATGAAGTTCATCTTCCCACTGCAACGTGGGAGCCAACCGTGGCGTGCGTGGCGCCATGCTCACTCAATAACGATGCCAGGGGCACCGGCTTCTATGTAGCCAGTGCACCACCAACCAAGGTCGAGCAATTGCTGTTGTCGTTGCGAGGGAACTACAGCCAATAAGCCGCCTGAAGTTTGTGGGTCGAAACACAAAGCAGCGTGTGCATCTGGTGCAGAAATGGTGCAATGCCCTTCTACATACGTGCGATTGCGTGGGTCGCCACCCGTACGCATTCCTTCTAGCGCCGCCTTCAGCGCACCGGGGTACGCAACAATATTTTGTGCGTCAATATGCAAACGCACATTGCCACGCTCTGCAACTTCCCAACCATGACCCGCTAGCCCATAACCCGTCACGTCGGTTACTGCATGCACATCATCGCCAAGTTCGCGCAGTTGTTCTGCCGCACGACGATTCAAGGCACGCATGCCGTTAATGGCGGCGCGCTGATCGGTGGCGCATCCTCCTGCAAGAGCAAGCGCGGTGCCAATTGGTTTTGACATCATCACAACGTCACCAGGTTGCGAACCACCTTTACGCCAAATCTTTGATGGGTGCACAACACCTTGTACGGCTAAACCAAAAATGGGTTCTGGGTTACGAATGGTGTGCCCACCTGCAATGGTTCCACCTGCTTCGGTGACCACTTTGCTTGCTGCACCAAAAATGGCCGAAATGGCATCGTGAGGAAAATGCTCGGGGAAGGCTGCCACGTTGATGGCCATCACCACATGAGCGCCCATGGCAAAAACGTCACTACATGCATTTGCTGCTGCAATTGCGCCAAAGTCTTCGGGGTCATCAACAAGTGGTGGAAAAAAATCGGTAGTGCTCACCAGCGCCACATCGGGGCTCACTTGGTACACCGCTGCATCATCGAATGGGGCTAATCCCACCAACAATGACTTGTCGAGAGAACCCGGCATCTCGGCCACTAGTTCGGAGAGAAGTGATGCGCCCCACTTTGCCGCGCAACCACCGCAACTGGTCCATTCCGTGAGTCGAATAGGAGTTCCGCGATAAGCCATAGGCAAAGAGTAGTAGGGCTCTACGAGTTCTGCACCTGCCAGAGCGCTTCGCCCGAGCTCGCTTTCGTTGTTGACCATGTTGCGTCAACACCGCTGCGCGCAACAACAGGGACTCCACCGGTGAACTCCCAGAGTGCTGCCACATTTTCACCATGCCAACGCAACGCAAATGAAGCACTCACGCCACCGCCTGCCATGAAACCAAAAGATTCCCAGTTGAACCCTCTCCACAATGTAGGAACGCCATGTGGTAACAGAATTGTTTCACCACGACCATTCACTGTGCACAACTGCTGTTCAATTGCAGCAACACGACGGCCATGCGACATTCCCACGCTATGGGATGCATCGTTTCGTGCATTGCTTGCCTGACGGCTCTCGGCAATGCGTTGCCAACTTGCTGCCACATCGCGCACTGCTCGATCTTCTTTGCAACGATGCAAAAGCAACTGCACGCCAGCAACCATTTGAGCCAATTCGCTGAGGTCGTGTTGGGCGTGATTCTGCAGACATTCTTCGGCAAGTGGAACGAGTTCGTCGAGCCACAGTTCCGCCTTGTCGCCTAAGCGAACAAGCTCAATACCGTCGAGCACGGTGCCAAGCGCATCGTCGAGCGGGTCACACACTTCGCCCAACAACAGCGCACATCGTGCATCTATGAGCGCAAGTGAAAGGTCGCGCAACGGCCCATCTACTGCCTGCACTCTGCTTGCCGACTCCAGCGACTGCATCCATCCGCTCACCAACTTGTCTGCACTGGGCAACGTATTGAGTTGAATGTTGTTCGCATCGCCCGTTGCCAGTGCCACACGCACAGATGAGCGATGTCCAATGGGCAACACAATGGAGCTAGCCGGCAGTTCAATGCCCATAATGGGCTGCTGAGTTGGCACACGCGAAGTGACGATGTCATTTCTCGTGAAGGCGACGGCAATAGGCGATGGCGAATCGTTTTCAATTTCCACCACCACAATGCCGCCATGCGATGCAACTGCATAGACCCGTTGAATAGCGTCGCCACCGTGAACGCGCAATCGCGTTTCTACAACAGGCACCCCATCAATGCGCACTTGACGCACAGAGGCTTCTTTTTCTGGCGAATGCCAACGGTCTTCATCGGCAACATGCCAGGCCAGTACATCTGTGCCATCGTGTGGCGTGATGTCTCCCCATGGCGAAACAGAAGCTGTAAAGGTGCCGCCGCGAATGCCGATGAGTCCGTGTGATGTTGGGGAAAGTGTTGTCATATGTCTCAATCGAGTTCAGAGCGCCCACCACGACTGAGGAGGTCGCTCAACGCTTGTTCTGCAGAAATACCGCCGTGACATACTGCCACCACTTGCTCGGTGATGGGCATTTCAATGCCAAATTGTGCGGCGAGGTCGAGCACTGCTGCGGAACTCTTCACGCCTTCGGCGACCATTTGCATTGATGCCACCACGTCGCCAATGTTTTCGCCTCGCCCGAGGGCCATTCCTACCGACGTGTTTCTACTTTGCAGCGACGAGCACGTGGCAATGAGGTCACCCATTCCCGCTAGCCCGGCAAATGTTGCTGGCGTGCCACCCATTGCCGTACCTAAGCGCGTCATTTCTGCAAGACCTCGCGTGATGAGCGTGGCGCGTGTGTTATTGCCAAACCCCATTCCGCCAGCCATGCCCGCGGCAATAGCAATAACATTTTTTACCACTCCACTCACTTCGCAACCCACCACATCGGGATTGGTGTAAATGAGCAGTCGTGGGTTGCTAAAAATACGCTGCAATTCACGAGCAATAGTTTCGTCGTCAATTGCCACAACACTCGCTGCAGGTTGCCCGTCCATAATTTCATGCGCAAGATTCGGCCCCGTGAGCACTGCAGCAGGGTGCCCGGGCAGTTCACTTGCAATGACTTCACTCATTCGCATGAGAGAACCCTGCTCTAACCCCTTTGCCACGCTCACAATGGGCACCCCTGGGCGCACGTGTGCTGCTGCTGCATGAAGTACTTCACGGAATCCTTGCGACGGAACCGCCATCACCACCACGTCGGCATCGCGCACCACCTCTTCCAGGTCATGCGACGCAATAAGTTCTGTAGGCAGTTCTCGTCTTCCCAAATATGCCGGGTTGCGGTGCTCAGCATTAATGACCTCGGCCGTTTCTGCACTGCGCGCCCACAACATGGTCGAGGTATTCAACGCCGCCATTGAGGCAATGGTGGTACCCCACGACCCTGCCCCTACGACCCCCACGCGAATTGCCATAGGTGAAGCGTAGGGCACCAGCGCAGACCAGCCCTAGGCTTCATCCTGTGAATACGCCCATACAGGCTTTGATGGTCATACCTATCAAACCATTTGCCAGTGCCAAGGGGCGCCTATCACAAGTGCTCTCACCCGCACAACGCGCTCAACTCGCCCGCGAGTGCGCAGAGCGTGTGGTGAAGTCTGCGGGAAATCTTTCGGTACTTGTTGTCACCGACACATCAGACAACAACGAAGTTCCGGCGTGGGCTCGCGAGCACGGCGCAGAGTGCCTCATGCAGGTCTCTGCGGGCCTCAACGGTGCTGCGAACGATGCAATGACCTACGCCCGCAACAACCACTTCACACACGTGCTCATCGCCCATAGCGATGTTCCACTTGCGCACAACATTGCACAATTTTTAGAAGCCGACACTGTGTGCATTGTTCCCGACTCTGCACAAGACGGCACCAACGTGTTGGCACTGCCCACTGCACTCCCTTTTTCATTTCACTACGGAGTCGGAAGTTTTTCTGCTCATGTTGCAGAAGCGATGTCGCATGGTCTTGCTCCTCGCATTGCGTTGAGCGATGAGTGGGCACTCGACCTTGACGAACCCGAAGATCTTCACCACCCACGCATTCACGAGGAGTTCCCATGGCTAAAAATGAACTAGGCGCAAACGAACCCGGCCAACCTCCTGTGGTGGGTTCAGTTGCTCCAACAACCGACTGGGGTCACAACCTCCCCGTTCCACAACGTGTGCTTGCCGTTGGCGCTCACCCCGACGATATTGAATTTGGTTGCGGTGGCACGCTTGCCAAATGGGCAGCCGCTGGCTGCGTTGTACACCATGCAGTACTTACCGATGGATCAAAAGGAACGTGGAACCCCGATGCAGACACCGCCGCGCTCATCGCAACCCGACAAGTAGAGCAACGTGATGCTGCCTACCGTCTCGGCGCCACTGGTTCAGTCACATTCCTTGGCGCGGTTGACGGCGAACTCGAAAATACTGTGGAAATGCGCGATGCCTTGGTGCGACTCATTCGCATTGTGCAACCCGATGTGGTTCTTGGCCACGACCCGTGGAAGCGCTACCGACTTCACCCCGATCACCGAGCCGCCGGATTCCTCCTCACCGACTCCATCGTTGCAGCCCGTGACCCACATTTCTTTCGCCATCACTTCAGCGTCACCGACCTCAACACCGGTGTAGCCCTGAAGCACCACAGGCCGTCATCGCTGCTTTTGTGGGAAGCCGATGTGCCGAATCATGTGGAAGATATTTCTGCAAGCGCCGATACGAAGTTGAATGCACTACTTGCTCATGCCAGCCAATTTGAGTCGACCATGAAGGCCACCACGAGTGAAGCACTAGATGTTTTTCAATCTCGCATGCGCTCACGCTTCGCCACACTTGGCCAACCTCATGGTTATGGCGCAGCAGAAGTATTTCACCACATGAAAGACCTGTAACCCACGCTTCCTACAAAGGTTGTCGACCAGCACCTGCGGGGCCGGCAAAGGCTTGAGCAATACCTAGCCACTCGGTGGCAAGCGCTCCCTGTGCAATAAGGCGTGTGTCTTGCACATGACGACGCTGTGTGACCAGTAGTGAAAAGTCGAGTGCCAAACCACGCACCGACTCGGGAGCATCGGCACTTCCCCACTCCCACATAGAACCATCGGGCGCCTGCAAGCTCACGAATATATTCGCTTCAGGTACTTCGCGTTGACGGGCCCGATAGCTATTCGCACGAGCCAAAACCCCAATGTGAGCAATGTGCTTGAGTCGCATTGAGCTAGTTGGCGGCAAGGAAAGCGCATCTGAAATATCAACGCTGTGCGCCCAGGTTTCCATTAACCGCGCCGTGAGAAATGAAGCAACACTCATTGACGGCCCATACCACGGCACGCGTTGCGTACGGTCTGCGTTGCGACCTGCGGCCACCAGAGCGGCACTGTACTTTTTCCACTCGCTGGCAAGTTCTGCACCACTTGCGCTGCGACCAAATGCAACTGAAGGGTCTGCGCCTGTGGCAAATGACTTCATCATCTCTTGACCATCTGCGGCAAAGCCGTCCGCATCGGTCATTGCTAATGCTGAGCGAATGTCGAAGAAATACAGATGCGATACAGAGTCTGCAATGTCCCAGCCGTCTGCTGGAGTCTTCGAGCGCCACTGCGGCTCAGTGAGCCCGGCAATGAGAGCGGCAAGTGCAAGGTGTTCATCTGCGAGGTCTCGCAGAACAATGTCGGTGGCGTCCATCTGTCTATCGTGGCGCACTGAGGGGAGAAATAAAGAAGTGGGGGGCTTGCGCCCCCCACTTCCAACACTCCGAACCGATTGGTTAGGTAATTACTTCTTTTTTGCAGCTGTGCGCTTGACAGCTTTTTTCTTACGAGGAGCAGCCTTTTTTGCAGCCTTTTTAGGAGCTGCTTTCTTTGCTGCTGCTTTCTTTTTACGAGGAGCAGCTTTTTTAGCTGCTGCCTTCTTTTTGCGAGGAGCAGCCTTTTTTGCGGCTTTTTTAGGAGCTGCTTTCTTTGCTGCTGCTTTCTTTTTCTTAGGTGCAGCCTTCTTTGCAGCCTTCTTAGGAGCTGCCTTCTTTACTGCTTTTTTCTTTGCGGGAGCGGCCTTCTTACGGGCCTTCTTTGCTGCTGCCACGGTATTTCCTCTCTAGTTAAGGATTAATTATTTTTTTGGATTTAGCTCTGCCTTGAGCGTTGAGCTCGAGGAGAATTTCATTGCGGTCGATGCAGGAACAGTAACTGGCGCACCCGTTTGCGGGTTACGACCAGTACGTGCCTTGCGGCTTGTGGTGCTGAACGAGCCAAAGCCCGGCCACGCAACCTTTTCACCTTTTGTTGTTGTCGAAACGACAACTGCAAAAAATGCAGCAACGGTACGTTCGGCGTCTGCCTTGGTCACGTTAGCTTTTTCTGCCACAGCATCGATGAGCTCTGCTTTAGTCATATTCGTATTACCTCCATTGGAATCGGAGCGTTGTGCATCACTATCTGAGTATGTTTCAGCGAGGAATACAAGCATTTAGGTTATTGCATTTGCAACTATCCCACAAAATGTCGCATCAAAAATGTGCATCAATTTTCGCCGCTGTGCAGTGCACAATGTTGTTCATCACAATTCGCGCCACGACATACTCGCCATCTGTTGCAACGACGCATGACCGCAACTCCAACCTTCCAAATCAGCTTCACTACCCCTCTCTAAGCCTTGTAAATAAAGGATTACATCTTTTTGCACGAATAATTAATTGACCCGACTGAACGCCCGTCAACAGTGGAAAAGTGTGCGTGATGAGTCGACGAGGAACGGATCTGCGCGATAAAAAATGGGTTGAGTAATCACAACAGTGCACTCATTTTGTGAGATTCATTTTCCGGCTCAAAAAAAATTTTAAAAATATTTTTGAAAACGGGCAGAAATTTTCCCAAAAAATGAAAAAATGCTCATCACCGGCCCCAAACATCACCGTTACAAAATGTTCATCTTGTGATCCACCACTCGAGTTCGAGCATCGGTAACACTACGAACTGTTGAGTACATCGCTCGCATCCATTCAAAGGAGGTGGCGATGACTGATCTTCGCCATAGTGAAATTGTTCCTCACAATGAGAACGTCAGCATCGCTTCACCAGAGGCTCCTTTGCGCACGCGCCAACGCACTCGAGTTGTGCTCGACACTTCAGTTCTCGTTGCAGATCCTGCGAGTTTGAATGCATTTCCTGGTTGCGAAGTGGTCATTCCACTCACCGTTGTCGAAGAACTTGATGGGTTAAAAACACGTCTCGACGATGTGGGTCGTGCGGCGCGTACAGCACTGCGTTCATTAGAAGAACTACGTAAGCGTGCTGGTGGAGTACTCAATACTCCACTGGAAGTACACGATGGCGAAGACGGAGGAAGCGTTCACATTGAGGTCAACGGCATCCAACGCCACCTCCTCATTGAGCATGGCCTCGACCCTGAAATCCCCGATAATCGCATTATTGGCGCAGCTTTAGGGCAGTTCCGCACCGCCCCTACCCGCCTCATTTCCAACGATGCTGCCCTGCGTATTAAGGCCGCCCACCTGGGTTTGCAAGCAGATGAACACCAGCCTGTAGGGCGTGCCGCGAACACTAGGCCAATGGGTTGGGTTCCACTCGCAGCAACTCATGGCGCAATTGACGACCTGTACGCATCTGGATCACTTCCTGTAGACAGCGTCGCAGGTGCAGAAACTTTGTCGCAGAACACGTTTGCTGTTTTACGTGACGGTTCGCAATCAGCTCTTGCGCGCCGGCAAATGGATGACCTGCACCTTCTCTCATCAAACGCTCCAGAGGCGTGGGGTTTGCGGGCACGCAGCAAAGAACAACGCTTTGCCCTTGAGCTCCTCCTCGACCCCGAGGTAACAGTGGTTGCGCTCGACGGCAGAGCCGGAACCGGCAAAACCATCATGGCCATTGCGGCTGGCTTGGAACAGGTGGTCGAACAACGTCGCTACGAGCGACTTGCCGTGTATCGCCCACTCGTTCCTGTGGGTCGAGCAGATGTCGGTTTCTTGCCTGGTGGTCTCGATGAAAAACTTGACCCGTGGATGTCGGCCATTCACGACTCCATCGTGGCCCTCACCGACCATCGCTCGAGCAACGATGCACGCAGACTGATTGATGACTTCATTGCACGCGGGCAACTCTCACTTGAGTCGGTCACCTTCCTTCGCGGTCGGTCACTGCATCGCCAAATTGTGGTGGTTGATGAAGCCCAAAACTTGGAGCCAACAACTCTCAAAACCATCCTCACCCGTATTGGCGATGGCACCAAGGTCATCTTCACTGGCGACACCAGCCAGATTGATGCCCCCTATATGGGTGAGTCGAACAACGCCCTTGCCGTGCTTATTCATGCGTTTTCTGACCAGGAATGTTTTGGTCATGTCACTCTGGCTGCCTGCGAACGTAGTGAGGTGGCAAGCCTGGCTGCCGAACTCTTATAGGGGTGAATGTGCTTGTTGGCACATTTAGTACTAAATACTTGCATTAACCCCCTGCGCCCTCATAGTGTGATGAAACACGGTCACCCCATAGAGAAGGCGCTCACAATGTCACTCACCGAAATGAAAATGATTCGAATTCCTGCTCCTGTAATAGTGAAAGAAACTGAGCATTGGACCCAACTTGCTGCGTGCAAAGGTCGCACTCCACTCTTTTTCCCTCCGAAGGCCGAACGCCCCCAAGCCCGCGCCCGCCGTGAGGCCCGCGCCCGCCAACTGTGCGATCAGTGCTCGGTGACGGCTCAGTGCCGCGAGTACGCACGAACCAACCATGAGTACGGCTACTGGGCCGGCGAAAGCGAAGAAGACAGGCACCTTGCCGGTTTTACCGTTGCTGCCCCTATTGGCATTCGCGCCCGCATGCCACATAGCGCGTAATACGTTGAGCCGAGTCGTCATCGGCAAGAATAACGAGATGACGCCAGACCAGCTTGTACGCCACTTTATTCATCTCATTGAGACAAAAGATCTCGAAGGTGCACTTCTCCTCCTCGATGAAAAGTGCGAATACGACAATGTGCCGATGCGTAAAGTTTTTGGTCCAGAAGGTGTGCGCGAAGGGCTTGCTCCGTTCCTCGCTAGTTGCAGCGAAATCGATTGGGTCATTCATCACCAAACGTCATCTGGCGATGCCACTTCTGGCGTCGTAATGAATGAGCGCACCGACCGCTTCATGATGGGCGATCGTTGGGTGGAAGTTCCCCTCATGGGCATTTTCACTATTGCCAATGAGAAAATTACGTTGTGGCGCGACTACTTCGACATAGCCATGTTCCAAAAAGCAATTTCCGGCTAACACGCCTTCCCTACTGTGCAACACATGCCCCGCAAAATGCCGCCACTCAAAAAGGCGGAGTTCCTGGTTGTCGATGTTGAGACCACTGGATTGGCAACCGATAGCGACCTCATTTTGCAAATCGGCGCAGTTGTTACCAACTCAAAAGGTCAAGTGCTGCGCAGTTACAGCACGTACGTGCGCCCCAGCAATGGTGGGCCGTTTCCCTGGGGTTCCGAGCAGCCACCAGCACACCACATTCATGGCATTACCAATGAACAGTTACGCCAAGGCCTGCACACCAAACGAGCAATGCGTCAGCTGCGTCGCCTCGCAAGAAAACGCATTCTTGTTGCACATAATGCCAAGTTCGACTTTGGTTTCATCAAGTCAGAGTCACAACGACACAGCGTCAACATTGAAGTCGACCAGCACCTCTGCACATTGCAAATGTCGCGTCTTCTCGACCCCAAGCGTGCCGAACAACACCGCCTCACAGCTTTGTGTGAGAAATACAACATTCCTCTCACCAATGCTCACGACGCGCTCTGCGATGCAACTGCTACCGCGCAACTGCTTTCTATTCTCATTGCGTCACACGATGTGCACACCGTGAACGACCTGTACCAACTCGCTCTTTAGTTGTAGCGAGCCAAAATATTGGCAGCCGTGTCGGCACCGAGAGTTGCGTACTTTTCTGGGCTCACCACCACAGCTGCATTTCCCGCCCGCACCAACAAGCGCCCCAGCCATGGCGCCGAGGTCACTGGAAGAACTACTTCCAACACCGCATCGCCTATTTTGCGTTGCGAGTACACCGGGTAACGTTCTGCCACCCAATGCGCAGATGGCTGCAAATGAAGCGTGACGCGTTCAGAGTGCGCATCCCAGTGAAAACCAGGCTCATCAGCAAGGGCTGGAAGAGTCGCTGCATCCACCACTTCACCAGAATCTTTCAATGCGCTAATGCGATCGACACGAAAAACACGTGGCTCATTGATGCCAAGGTCAATGGCATCGAGATACCAATGCTCGCCGTTTAGCCATATGCGCCGTGGCACCACGCTTCGTGATGTTGACTTATTCGTGGTGGGCGAAAAATAGTCGAGTGAAACGCGGGCGTTGATATCACAAAAGTGAGCCAGTTCAGCGAGCAACGGATCGTGAGGGTTTTCAATAACGAGTGCATCGTCAATAGCGGTGAGCTCATTGAGTTTGCGAATAGCAGAACCTAATGCAGCAGAGTTGGCTGCGCCAGGCAACGCAAGAGCAGTATCGGCAACAGCACGCAATGCAAAAGCTTCGGCAACAGAAAGGCGCAGCGGCTTGTTGAACACATTGGGTATTTCTACCCATACTTCATTTTCGTCGAAGAAAATTTCGATGAGCTCAAGTGGAGAATATGGCGGAGTGCCACAAAGCCCAGCAAGGGTGAGATCTTGGCTCAGTTCTTCAACGCTCAGTTGAAAAGTACTTGCCATTTCATGAATAGAAACACGTTGACGCGCGGCCAGCCACGGCAACATAATAAGAAGCCCTTGCACGCGTTCGCCAGCACGACGTTGACGCGCAGCGGTGCTCATTGCGCACCACCTTTTTGCACGTCAAACAACCAGTTTTTGATGCCTTCGCGCACATCGGTTGGCGACAACACCTCCGCATGCTCCACAAGCCCCAGCAACCACGAACGAAAGGGGCCTTCATTTCCACACGGCACTTCAACAACAACTGCACCATTGTCGCGAGTTTCAATAACCGACTCGTTGCCGAATTCCCGCAAGACACTTGGCGCGAGAGCGGCATTAATGAGCACACGGGCCATGGTGGGCTCTGCACCTTCTCCGAGCATTTCTGTATCGGTGGCGACCGCCGCTTGAATATCGAAACCTTGCGGGCGTTCGAAAGTGGCATCGAGAATTTTTACTTTGCCTTCAATGCGATCGACTCGAAAGCTGCGTATTGCGTTACGTATTTGGTCGGCACCCACTACGTACCAGTACCCGCCACGCCCTAAGACTCCGTATGGGTGAAGACGTCGTGTTTCACCGCGATAGCTGAAACTAATTTCTTTAGAATTCTGCGCGGCCTCGGTGACCACTGGCAAGGCAACACTGTTCACGGGCAAATGTGCTTGCGCCAAGGTTTCGCCCTCTGCAACATCGAGGCCTAGCTTCAAACGTGCACGGTCGGCCCATGCAGCGTCAATGTGCACTGCGGCAAGTGCAAGCTGCAATGCCTGGCGCTCTTCGCTCGTGAAATTGACCGATGACAATTCAAGTTGGCGACGGTCGATGCGATAGCTCGACTCGCCGGCTTGGTTGCCACCCAAAGTTTTCATTTCAATGGGCACACCCATATCGCGCACTAATGCTTTGTCGCGCTCGAAGGTTGCCCTGCCCGATTCGCCATCGGCGTAGTTATTGGCACCAAGTGCGCCGCGAATTTGAGTGAACGTGAGTGGCTGCGAGTTTTCCGTGAGCAACGCAATGAGATTGAGTACGCGCTCTGCTTGGTCGCGGGCGACTCCGGCCACTGCAGTTACTTTGCGCCAGCCCGCGAAGCAGCAATGACCGAGCGCATGAGTTCTACTACTTGGTCGGAAGTTGCACCTGGGTTCAAGACTCCTGCAACACCAAGTGCCTTCAACTTGTCGGCATCTTGGACGGGAATGATTCCGCCCACAACGACAGGAACATCAACACCACGCTCGCGCATTTTCTCAACAACTTTTGGCGCAAGGGTCATGTGTGCGCCAGACAACATCGAGAGCCCCACCGCATCGACGTCTTCGTCGATTGCTGCAGCAGCAACTTTGTCGGGGGTCTGAAAGAGACCGGTGTAAATGACTTCAAAGCCAGCATCTCGCAAGATACGTGCGACCACTTTTATTCCACGGTCGTGACCGTCGAGACCAACTTTTGCAACAAGAACACGTTCACCTGCCATAAGACTTCTGAGTCTAAGGGGCTCTGAGCCGTCTCGCTCAGACTACTTCAAATGATAAGTCGAGCTTCTTCAGACCGCGCAACATGAAACTGTCGTGATATCGGAAATCATTCGTTTCCAAGAGGCTCCACGACTTCAAGCGGTCTGCCATTTTCTCAAATGCCACCTGCAATTCAAGGCGTGCAAGCGGAGCACCAATGCAGAAATGGATTCCCTTGCCGAAAGCAAGGTGCTCTTTGAGGTTGGGGCGCAGTGGGTCGAATTGGTCGGGGGTTTCTCCCCACACCTTCGGGTCGCGGTTTGCAGCCGAGTACATGAGCATGATGCGGTCACCCTTTGGCACGGGGCAACCATCGATTTCCACATTGTCTTTTGTGACAACGCGGAACATTCCCCCTGAGGGCGACGACAAACGCAGAATTTCTTCTACAGCTGGGCCAATGAGTGTGCGATCTTCGCGAACCTTTTCCCACACATCCATGTTTTCGGCGAAGTACAGCATGCCTTCAGCGAATGTGTTGGTGGTGGTTTCGTTTCCTGCGGTGAGCAACTGCGCAATGATTGAGAGCATCTCGGGAATATCGAGTAGTCGCTTTGTTCCTTCATCAGTATCAATTTCTGCTGTCACCAATGCGGTGAGCAAATCGTCAGAAGGGTCGGCTCGCTTTTCCTCTAAACGACCTGCAAAATAACGTTGCATTTCCATCACGCCTGTGAGTGCTTCTATGCGACGGTCGTCGGAGATGCTGCTACCAATTGTTGCGATGGAGTCATCGCTCCAACGCTTGAGGTCCGCCATCTTGTCGAGTGGCACGCTTAAAATGAAAGCGATTGCAGCAATAGGAAGTGGAACGGCAAAATCGCGTACAAATTCCATTGTCTTGTCGGGACGGTCAATAAATTTGTCTACGATACTGTCGACATATTCTTCAATGAGCGGTCGCAATTCAGCAATTTTTCGTGGTGTGAAAAAAGAAGCGACAGTGTTGCGAAAACGCGTGTGGTACGGCGGGTCGATGGTGAGCATCGTGGGTGTTTGTGGCCAACCCGTCGCAAGCACTGCTTTCATCTTCTCAAGAACTTCACCCTTTGGCGGCTCGCCTGCACTACCAAAACGGTTCGAAAAAGTTTCCGTATCGCGCACTAACGGCACAATGAGTTCATGACGCGTCACAATGTGGACGTCGGTGCCTTCAACATCGAACAGCGGTGTCTCTTGTTGCATGCGCCGGAAGTACATGTGCGGGCACTGGTGCATGATGGAGTCACGAAAGGGGTTCAGACCTTCGAGGTCTGCCTCTTCAGGAGTAGCTGGGCCAATTTGAGGAACTTTTACTGCCATGTCTCTATTGTCTCCTAATTCGTGCCCTTCAAGCGAACCCAAAATATGAAGTGAGGATTAAAGTAATGCCAAAGTGCGCTCAAGCGACTCGGCCTGAACTTTTGCCCGCTCCATTGCAGGAATTCCATCGAGAGTGTCGGAGATAATTTCCACGCTAATTGGGGCAGTGGGCGGCGTACGTCGGAAAAACTCCACCAAGGGGAACTCCCCCGCTCCCAGCAATTCACGGTAATGAATGCAGTCTTGGATGTAGTCGTCGAGCCGGGGCTTCATGGTTCCGTCGTCTACCTGCACATTTTTCACCATGGAGAAATCGAGATCGGCCAGCGAGGCCAAACCAGCCCCACGAAATACATGCCAGGTGTCGACGCAGAGCCCAACATTTTTCTGACCACTTGCTTGGGCAACGCGCTGAGCAGTCGCGATGTCGGGAATTTTGGTAGGTGGCAAAAATTCAATTGCGTAGTTAATGCCTGCCTCTTCAGTGCGCTTAGCAATTTCGCCGATCCATGCCGAGGCCTTGGCCAGGTCAATATCTTTATCGGGGCCAAAAGGAGAAATGACCTGAACTCGTTCTGCGCCAAAAGTTCGCGCCACATGTTCAAAATCTTTCGCCGCTGCGTCGTCTAAAAGGCGCAGTGCTTCTAGTTCCAAAATACGCACATTGTGTTTGTCGAGAATGGCCTGCAGTTGCGCGTCGGTGGTTCCTTCGGCCCGTAATTTCAAGTATTCAGCCACGTTGAAACCAATGCCATCAAAACCTGCCGCACCTGCTGCGGCTACTCGCTGCGAAAACTCGACGCCACGCATACTGAAATACGCAAGAATTGTTTGCCGTTTCCCCGCGCCTGCGATGCGCCCAGCGCCCACTAAAGAATTGTCT
>JBAXNF010000032.1:0-15097 GCA_037133935.1 bacterium | reverse complement strand
ACCCCGCCCGCTACCCCATCAATACTGAGGTTTGGAATTTCGCACCAGCCTCACGGGAGCGGGGATGGTGCGAAATGTGGTGCGAAATTCGCCGACACACCATGCATCACCTTCAGTAAGGCTAGTGGGGCGTGGCCGCTTGTCGCCCAGCGAGATCCGCACCTGTCGCCCCACAGGCCGTACATTTCAACACGAATCTTGACCTTGACGCATCCACAGCGTGAGGTCTAAAGCGGGTTCATCGCCACGTTGGGTCCATCCGGTTGCAGCAGGTGGTTTACTGTTGGTGCTAATTACACAATTCACATTCGCTGGGACAACGTTGCTCTTATTGATTGGTACTACTTGGATGGGGTGCACAAGATAGCGGTAGTGAACAAGCGCATTGGCAGCGCGCGTGTTGAAATCAATGGCCACTTGGGTATCAGAACGCTCGTCTTCTTCGGTGAGGTCTTCAATGCGATTATCTAAAATAAGTTCGTCACGAATCTCGTTATAGGGAATCACTGTTTGGGTAGCGGTGTACATGGTTGCAAAAGCACCAATACAGCCAAGAAACACCAAAGCGTTTGTCGCTGAACGTCGCCACAGCAAGATGATGCCAGTTGCAATGGCAATAAAGATCACAGCTAGTACGACATATCCGATCGGTGCGAATCTCTCTCGTGTCCAGTCAAGAGCAATGGCATTAGGAGGAGAAAAATAACGATTTGCTGCGATCATTTCCCGCAGACGATCGCCATCTGTTGCAATCAGCAGGATCCCAGTGAGTGCCGCCACTACTGACAGACCGAGCACCCAGAGTCTCCACCGGAACGATGTAAGCAGTGCTGCACATGCAATTGCAACCATCACAGGACTCACCGCTTCGACATAGCGTCCGTAAATTAAATGATCAGGTCGTGTGACGCGGGCTAATTGCACCGAAGATGCAAGCGCAACTGCACCCACTAATCCAATGACATACACCGCGGGCATTGCCTCTCGCCATGATCGTTTCGAAAAGTGTTGCCATGCAGCCAGAGATAAGACAGCGAGGCCAACAAAGGCGAGGCCAAATGAAGTGGAGATGAGATACCACATTTGCCCCACAGTTGACCGCAAGATGGAGGGCCATTCGCTCAGTGTTGTCATGCGCTCCAGCATGCGATCTTCTTTACCGACGGATGCCACATACAATTCGTTACGAAGATACATGTTGAGTTGATCAAATGTGAGGTACACAACCACGCATGTGGAAAGTCCTGCTATCAGTGCCTGGTATCGCTTTGGCTGGGCCAACAACGCAATCCCAATCATTACAACCACCGTTAGGGGAAGAAGCAAAACAAATCGGCCATGCACTACTGGAAGAAAAGCGGCGACCGCCCCAGTGGCAATCATCTTTGACACAGTGGGCGACGCACTGATCTCGAACACAAGCAACACAACAACTGCGATCAATAAACGACTTAGCGATTCAGCGTATGCAAATAATGAAAAAGCAGCGACCGAAGGAGCCACAGAAATAGTGGCGGCAACGAGAGCTGCCCAACGTGCAGAGATGGAAAAGTGCCGTGTCATTAATGCATACAGCGCAAGTCCGGTGAGCAATACAAAAAATATGTTGAGGAAAAGTGAGACACGGAACTGCACGTCAATTGAGGCGCCAAACAAAGCTCCGACAGCAGTAACCAGGCTGTAACCGGCTTGATAGAAGGCGCGAACCCCAGGTAACGGTGTTTCCTCGTGACCCGCGAGTACGCGACCATTCAAGAGGTAACCCAATTCATCGGGTCGTGTTGTAGGTCCATGAATAAAAAAGACGGAGGCTGCGAGAACTATCGACGTAATTGTGGAAAGTGCGACGACATACCCGAGCGCCCAACGGGGAGGCTCATTCATTGGTGGTTGCTACTTTTATCACCAAGTTCCATAACTGATGTTCTAGCTTTCTCTCCACCTTGTGCCCTTCAAATTTACTGGATTTGGAATAATGCACCAACCTGACGGGGAATGGCGGGATTCGGGGTGTGGGATTTGATCTACTAATTCTGAGGAAAGCTTTTTCGCCAAGACGAGAAGCTCTTCACAGACCCTCCGTGAGGCATCCGCAACCACGGATACGGATAGACCTCGGCAAGGTTTTTGAATTTTTTAAATGAAGGAACTGGTGCAAACGTCGTGGCAACTGAGTGGTCCATAGCGAACTGATACGGATCACCTAGATAGACACGAACATCTCTTCGTGCAGACAAATCTTGAAGTGTCTGAAGATAGAACGCAATTCGTTGCGAGCTCAGTTGAAGCTTGCGCAAGGCAGGCTCATTAAACACAAACACAACTGGAAGTTCAGGATGAGCAACCATCGCTGGGTCTGCATCACCCAGTGAATCAATCGTTAACAACACGTATTCTGCATTTCTATTGGACTCTGGCACTACGGGTCCTCGAGTTGCAGGAAGGTCAAGGTCTACTTCAAGTCGTTCATTGCGCGAAGTGTGAGGAAGTGTGGTCTCCTCAGGAAACTCTGCAACCGGACAATTTTTAACAAGTGAACACTGCGCACATAACCCTGGGGCCCGTTTATCAACTTGCCACTGTGAAAACCCGTATGGTTTTCCGGTTCCAGCACCAACTGTCCATTGCCAACCAAGAAGATTCGCAGCTCTCGACCCGTCGAGAAGTTGTTGGAACATCCGTTCTTGTCCGAAGAGCCAACCCTTTTCATCGCGTACTGTCCATTGCGAGGCCAGCCACATTCTGGTTTGGTTTACTAGCCAGCCATCTGTTTCCAATTCTGAAACAACTTCGTCTACACAAAGCATTTCCCGATTCCAGCCGTCACCAACTTGATCTTTGTTGGCTTCAAACCGAAGATTTTCAAAAAGCTGCACGCCCATTCGGGCATATAAATGTCTTGCATACTCTTGCCATAAGAGTTCGTCCTGAAACTTTTCGCGATCTTTGTAGGGTGCCTTACGAACCGCTTGAAAGACCTCGCTCAGAGTCAGAATATTGTGGCGAATATAGGGCGACAACACAGAGGCACCACGACTTGATTTTGGGAAGATCTGACTTCTTGAGTTGGCGTATCCCGTGATGTCTAAATTTGCTAACGCTTCATTAGCAACAGTTTGTCCACCATTTATTGAACTCATTCCTAAGGCACCTGAATAGAGACCTTGAAAATCACGCTCAATAATGGCGAGGACGTCTTCCATTTTCTGAATGGAAATTTGCAGCATCTTCTGAAAAATAACAGAGTTTCCACAAGAAGCGGAGGTGGTGCGACATGTTGCCTAACCGACAGTAATTGTGCCCTCCATGCCCGAGTGGAAGGAGCAATAGAACGAATAAGAGCCGGCGCTTGAAAACGTGCGCGAATAAGCCGCATCCGTCGTGCCGCGACCAGCAGCTCCGTCTTCCCATCTCACGTTGTGTGATGAACTGACGTTGAATGAAACTGCCTGGCCAACCGAGATTCTGGTATTTGATGGGGAAAATGAGGAACCACTATTTGAAACAGTTGCGGCAGGGCCGGAAGGTGCAGCGGTTGTAGTTGTAATCGGCGCAATAAAAATGATTGTTTTCGTTGACGATATCGCTGGATAACTTTTTGATTGAGCAATCTTCAACGTCAACACGCATGAACCTGTTGACCCCATTGTCAACTTCGTTGGTTTGCTTGTCGGCGTTAACGTACACAAACCTTTTTTAGACCATGTTTTTGCACCCGGCGAATTCGTAGAAACTACAGCAGACAAGTTCTTGGCTTCACCCGCCATTAAAGATGAAACTTTCCACGTGACGGTCGTGGATGGGGCGGCCCCTGCAGAACCACCGACAAAGACACCTGCCAAGATGCTGGCAAGAAAGAAAAGAGACTTTGGAGAAATGCGCATTCCTCGACGTTAAATTCGACTGTCGCGCCGTGTCCATTTGTCAGGTGAACTTTCGCCACTCGTCTTCTGTCCAGTGCTGGCGCAATTCCTCGGTTATAAAATCGGTGACCCACCTCACCGATTCAATCCAAGGGAGATCTTGCGACATCACTTCGGTAAAAGCCATTCCCTGAAGTAACAACGCAGCGTCGTCGATTCCCAGCAGCACACCTTCTTCTTCGGCCGGTGCCATGAGCCGAGCTTCCAGATCAAGAATGCGCTCCGAATTCCAGCCACTTGAATCTGCGCCATCGAACAGATCGTCAAGCATAATTCCAAGTATTTGAGATAGCGCCAAGACTGCATCTTGCTCCAGCAACACCAACCGTGGCTCAATCATGAAACAACCTCTCTATGGCTTGGCAAGAGTTTTTGAGTCAACATAATCTGTAACCATATGAGAGAAGCAAAGATCAAGAATGGCTTTGCTCCAAAAATATGCGCTACCTGCAATAAGGCCTTTGAGTGGCGAAAGAAATGGGAACGCAACTGGGACCAAGTGCGTTACTGCAGCGAACGCTGCCGACGCTCGTGAAAGAACCCAATTAGGTAAGTGAAATAGTGCGGCAGAGGTGATTGAAGGCGTCGGCAAACGGTGATGATTTGCGCCACACAAGTCCAACTGTGCGGCTCGGTGATTGGTCGGCGAATTTACGTGTGACGATTCCCCGCCCAGGACCTGCCTCTATTTTTTCTGCACACTCCGGTAGCAAAGTTACTCCTAAGCCAGCCGCCACCATCTGTGCCAGTGTGGCCATGCTTGTTGCCTGAATCTCACTTGGTTCGCTGAATGCGAGCTGACAAACCTGTGTGACTTGATCACGTAAACAATGCCCATCTTCTAGAAGAATCACACGCTCATTGCGCAGCACTTCCAATTTCACGGGTGATTTACCTTTTGCAAGCGGATGACTCAATGGCACGGCCAAAAGAAATTTGTCGACACCTATGGAGGCCGTTGCAAACTCGTCGGACCCAATGGGTAGAGCTAAAAGTCCGAAATCAATTTCTCCATAACGCAATGACTCAAGTAGTTGTGCAGTCTGCAATTCTCGAATGTGCAATTCTGCGTCAGTGTGTTCATCGGTGAATGCACGCACAACTTTAGGTAAGACATAGGGAGCCAATGTGGGAATAACGCCAAGACCGATGCGGCCACGCAGGTGGTTCCCATCGTGCTTCGTTGTCTCAATGAGATCATTCATCTCACGCAGCACTACACGGGCGCGTTCCACCACTTCCGTTCCATATGCCGTCAACATGGCTCCACGAGCTGAGCGCTCGAGCAACACGACTCCCAACTTTCGCTCGAGTTCTTTGATCTGCGCACTCAGTGCTGGTTGAGAGACGAATTCAACATCCGCAGCTGCGCCAAAGGAACCGGCGTCTGCAATCGCTACGAGATATCTCAACTGTTGCAAGGTGGGCCATGACATAAGTACTTCTTATGTTAACTGAAAGAAACATCTATTTGACTTATGTCTGAAATACCCTGAAACTGTCGTCATGACAAACAGCGATATCAGCAAGTGCCCTGTCCACGCTGGCGCAAGCACAGCAGCGAATATGGGACCAACTAACTCGACCTGGTGGCCAAACCAATTGAACGTGAAGGTCTTGCACAACAACCCTGCGGCGGGCGTTCCCATGGACCCTGACTTTGATTATGCCGAAGCATTCAGGTCGCTTGATCTTGATGCAGTAGTTGCCGACCTCACAGAACTCATGACCAACTCACAAGAGTGGTGGCCAGCCGACTACGGCCACTATGGGCCTTTCTTCATTCGCATGGCCTGGCACTCCGCTGGTACGTATCGCATTCAAGATGGTCGCGGCGGCGCAGGTAACGGCATGCATCGCTTTGCTCCCCAGAACTCGTGGCCCGATAATGGCAACCTCGATAAAGCTCGTCGACTTCTTTGGCCAATCAAGCAGAAGTACGGCAACAAGTTGTCGTGGGCAGACCTCATGATTCTCACCGGCAACGTTGCACTCGATTCAATGGGCTTCAAGACTTTTGGTTTTGCTGGAGGACGCCCCGATGTGTTCGAACCAGACGAAACATATTGGGGTTCAGAAACGACCTGGCTTGCCGACGAGCGTTACACAGGTGATCGCGAACTCGACAATCCGCTCGGTGCAGTACAAATGGGGCTCATCTATGTAAACCCCGAGGGTCCGAACGGTGTTGCCAACCCACTGTTGTCGGCGCGCGACATACGCGAAACATTTGCCCGCATGGCAATGAACGACGAGGAAACTGTTGCCCTCACTGCAGGTGGTCACACATTTGGAAAAGCACACGGAGCGGGTGACCCCAATACGTTCGTAGGGCCCGCACCAGAAGGCGCTCCGCTGGAAGCAATGGGACTCGGATGGATCAATTCAATGGGTTCCGGTAAGGGCGTAGACACCATTACTAGCGGCATTGAAGGTGCATGGACCACAAACCCCATTGCATGGGATAACGACTACTTCAAGATCCTTCTAGAAAATGACTGGGAACTCACACACTCCCCTGCCGGCGCACAACAATGGATTCCAAAGAGCGGCGCACTTGCTCATGCAGTACCCGATGCACATGATTCGACGCGCTCACACGCTCCCATCATGACCACAGCAGACTTGGCCATGAAGTTTGACCCCGCGTACCTGAAAATTTCACAAGACTTCTATGCGAACCCCGACAAGTTCGCCGACGCATTTGCGCGTGCATGGTTTAAGTTGACACATCGCGACATGGGGCCAAAGTCTCGTTACCTCGGAAATTTGGTTCCTAGCGAAGAACTCATTTGGCAAGACCCAGTCCCCGCATCTGGCAAGGTTCTTTCCGCAGCAGATGTTGCCGGATTGAAGTCAAAAATTCTTGCCAGCGGTCTCACCGTGTCCGAACTTGTTCGTACAGCGTGGTCGTCTGCTTCAACATTCCGCGGCACCGATAAGCGCGGCGGAGCGAACGGTGCACGCGTTCGCTTAGCACCTCAGAAGGACTGGGAGGCAAATAATCCTGCCGAGCTTGCAAAAGTACTCGCGGTCTACGCGAAGTTGAACAATGAAACTGGAGTCTCCATTGCTGACCTCATCGTTCTTGGTGGTAGCGCTGCAGTAGAAAAGGCGGCTGTAGATGCCGGCGTTTCTGTTGCAGTTCCCTTCACTGCTGGACGAGGCGATGCCACCGATGGACAGACCGATGTTGACTCATTTGCAGTGCTCGAACCAACCTTCGATGGTTTCCGCAACTACCTACGCCCCGGACATGTTCAACCAACAGAACAAATGTTGTTAGAGAAAGCGAACCTCCTTACTTTGACGGCACCTGAGATGACCGTTCTTGTAGGTGGGTTACGAGCACTCAATGCCAACTATCAGCAGAGCGCACATGGTGTCTTCACTGCAAAACCAGGAGTACTCACGAACGACTTCTTCATCAATGTTCTCGATATCAACATCTCGTGGACTCCTACCGACAAATTGGAAGAGCTATTTGAAGGTCGTGACCGCAAAACTGGAAAAGTTATGTGGACGGGAACTCGCAACGACTTGATCTTTGGCTCAAACTCGCAGCTGCGTGCACTTGCCGAGATCTACGCACAAGACGATGCTCGCGAAAAGTTTGTACGCGATTTTGTGGCTGCCTGGACAAAGGTGATGAACCTCGATCGGTTCGACATCTAAAAACTCTCTTGAGAATAGCTGATTCGTGGCCCAGGCCTGGAGGCCTTACACGCCACAAGCGAGGCGAAGAGAGGAAACAACATGGTGCCACTGGAGGAGCGCTAATGGGAGTAACAAGAATACAGACATCCACATCAACGCAAGATTGCGGCGAGTAATGTCGACTGGCCCATTAATGAGAGAAACCACACGTGCAGCCACACCGACTTTTGAGATGCCCATTGTTAAGACCGGAAGATCTTCGTGCATTGCCACTTTGGCAAGAGTGTGTGCAACTAATTCTCTACTACCGCTAATTTTTACCGCACAGTTATCGGCAATTCGTTCTAGTGAGAATTCAAGTCGCCGTAAAACTGGCCGCAACAATGGGAAAAGAAAAGTGCAAATATTTCCAACAAGCAGCAGTCGATCATGACGTCCATGTCGATGTGCACGTTCATGGGCTAGGACCACTTCAAATTCGGGGTGAGAAAGCATTTCCACAAGAGCCGATGACACTGCAATTTCTCCACTCGGCCCTGGGGTAGCGAACGCAAATGGCCGCTTATCGTCAACCAACACCTCTTTACCCCCGGCTTCCCCATTCCAACTCACGAGAAACTTATGAATTGGTGAGTAAATCCCCCATTGTTCGACGAGTCATGATTACCTTCACCCATGAGGGCATTGTTCAATTGTGCCCGACTCTTAAAGGATCAACATGAGCAAGCTCACTACGAAGACAGTGATGTGGATTTATGCCATCGTGAATATTTTGATGGGTATCGGAAGCCTCTTCACTGGGCAATCGACCGCCGAAGTGAGTTGGGGTAAAGCCAATGTTCTCGCACACGACAAGTTCTACGAGCAAGGATACGGCTTCGCCTTCATTGCAATTGGAATATTGGCATTAGGAATAGCCTTGTTCATCTCAGGAAAAGCACAAGCAAAGCTCACTCTCCTGTCGGGCCTTGGAACTCTCATCTTTCTTGGTGGGTTTTGGATCACTGCAACATCTAATGATCCGAAGTACACAATTGGAGTTGCTTATTGGTTGCCGGCGGTCATCTTGATTATTTTGACAGGAGTCGCTGGAAGCCAAGGCCTCAAGTCAGCTGACTGACAAAGTACTCAAATACTGAGCCCCTGTCGCGGGGCTCATTTGGTCGTCTGACCTCGAGATAGACAACACAATTTTGTGGCGTTACTCCACACTTTCTTCCCCACAGGAGTAATTCCTGCTTCGCCACCAGTTACTTTCACGCAATGTGACAAGATATGCCCATGTCGGGGGGCGCAACAAAAACTGCTGTGCCACGTTTGGCAGTTATTGGCCTCGCCACTTCCATGCTCGGCATGGCCGCCCTGCCTTTTGCCGTGACCGGCACCAACTTGGCAATTCCGCTCATTAAAGAAGACTTCGGCTCCAGCCTTGCTGCGTTGTCGTGGACTTTGTCGGGGTACTCCATCGTCATCGCCGCACTCACCATGTTGGGTGGAGTCATTTCCGTACGCATCGGAACATTGCGCGCGTTTCAAATTGGCATTGGCATTTTTGTTGCGGCATCTGCCGTGTGTGCATTTGCTCCGAACATTGCAGTGCTCATTGGCGGACGAATACTTCAAGGAATGGGTGGCGCACTTGTTGTACCCGCATCTATCTCAGTTGCACTTGTTGGTTGGCCAGAAGAGCGACGCGCATTTGCTATAGGCGTGTGGACGGGAGCATTTCCCATTGGCTCTTCTGCAGCACCCATTGTTTCTAGTGCACTCATTACTGGTGGCCAGTGGCGCTGGGTATTTGCTGTTCCACTCGTACTCGGTGTTACAACTCTCGGACTCTCTGTTCTCATTCGTGGCCAAGCGCAGTTCGCAGCAAGCAATGACACCACAGATGGTCTCCCCGACTTCGCAGGAATGCTCATGGGAACAGTGTCGACGGGGCTTCTTGCGCTCGGGCTTGTTGAAGGCAACACCTGGGGTTGGACCAACGTAAAAACACTCATTGCATTTGCCATTGCAGCCTTGTTGATACCGCTCTTAATTAGTCGTTCCGGCAAGCACAAACGGCCATTTCTTCCCGTCAAACTCTTTCGCGTACCCACCTTTCGCATTGCCAACATTGCCAACGTCTCTGTTTCCATGATTGGCATGTCCGTCTGGCTCGTGTGGCCTCTTGTGCTGGGCGGATTATGGAAATACGACGCCTGGGGCATTGGTTTAGCCATGTCGCCCACCCCCTTTTTAGGAGGTGCCGGTGCATTTGTATCGTCCTATCTTGTTGCACGTTTCGGATACCGCCAACTCTTAAGCACTGGTGCCATTGCGCTCGTACTTGCAACAGGTTGGTTCATGTTCATGATTCAAGAAACTCCGCGCTATTGGACACACATGTTTCCCGGCCTCGTACTCACCGGCATTGGCATGGGGCTGTTGTTCTCGTTCCTCAATGCAGCGGCTCTCGTTGACCTCGAGCGTGAAGACTTCCCTGCAGGTAACGCCACCTTTAGTACAGGGCGTTTTCTTTCCGGAGCAATTGGCATAGCAGCCGTTGTTGCAATGATCAGCTCGGGCGGCAATTCACCCGTTGACCCTTTCCGTAAGGCTTACGGTTTCCTTTTTGGAATATCAATCATTGCTTTCCTCGCAATTATTGTGCTCTGGCCTCGCCAAGAATCAAATTCTTAGTCTTCCTCGCGCATGTCGATATACAGCGTTGCGAAAAACGCCACCAAGGTAGCCAACCCTGCAATGGTTCTCACAGAGCCGGACAATGTGAGATACACCACAATAAAACCAACCAACGTGAAACTGTTTTGCATAATGCTAAACACCAGTTTTTTTGAAAAATTCTTCTTATCCACTACTCGTTTCCCATCTTTGTATTTATATTTTGAAATTCTACGTAAGCGATTGCTTTCCGATTTAAATGCTTCGGCAAGCTCCGCGCCACCTCCGCTCACTGGCGTGCCACCACCCATCGGCATTGCACCTCTCACACCCATTGATGTCAAAGCCGCGGTGCTCACTACCGAAACGGCAACAACCGTACGACGGTCTTCCACATTGATTTTTGAGTTCAATGGCACATAGTTATCGAATTGACCCTCAAAAATATTGAGCTCGTCTTCAAATGCTCCACGGACGTCGTTGTCTGCATTTTGAACTGCATCAACAATTTCCGCGCCTTCCGCATCGGTCAAGCCGTCTAATTCAATTGCTGCAAAGATTTCAACTGCTTGGTCGCCATTGATGCTTTCCAATACTCTTTTCGATTGCGCCAAACTCTCGGCTTCGGTATCAGATAGTTCGTCCTCCAAGATCGCATCGACCGCGGAGGAAACCTGTTCTTCTGAAATGGTGTCTGCATCTAACACATCCACAAAGTCATCGAATTGGCTTTCTGACAAAGGCTCATCGAGAACCGATTCCAAGACGCTAGAGAATTGCTCATCAGAAAGTGGCTCCTCAAAAACAACGTCAAGTGCGGCAACGAAGCTCTCATCGGTCAAGCTGTCGGCAAACACGTTGGCTGCCACTGCAGCAAATTGTTCATCAGATAGGTCTTGTTTTAAAAGTGAGCCGACGAGTGCAGCCATTTCTTCAGGTGTGTCGGCTGCTTCCACCAAGTCGGTGACCGCATCGCCCAAATCTGCAACAGTGACCGGTTCGTCGAAAATATCTGAAACAGCTTCATCGGCCGCTGCCTGTACCTCGGGAGAAATTTCGAGAGGCGCATCTTTGCCCGGCTCTGTTATCCCTTGTGCACCGGGTATTGCCGAGCCCTTAATGCGTACTGCTTCAGTAGTAGTGGTGATACCTTCATTCTGCATTCGGCTCAAAACAGTTGTTGTTGGCCCTGTGCTCGGTGCAGTAGTTGCGACCGACTTTTTTCCTTGTGCCACTACTGGAGCAGGAATGGTCTCGACAACTGTTGTTGTCGTCGCAGGCATTGTTGTGGTTGGCACGACGGTTGTGGTTGTTGACGAGGTCGTGGTTGTAGTTGCAGGAACACGAGCTGAACCAGTTTTTGATGCGCTTCGCGATGTGTAGCCATTTCGTGATGCAGTGACTGTCACTGTGGCACTTTCACTTGCTGTAAGCCCGGTTACATTAACCATTCCATTTGACAGGCTGACCGAGCCGCCTGTTGTTGAAGCCGAAAACGAGAAGAGCGTGGAGTAATTTCCCAAAGCATAAGAGACAACATTTGAATAGTTTGTAATCTCAACTGTGAAGCCATCATCAGTTGGTATTGGTTCCGATAGTTCAGGTGGTACACCAACTGGAAGCGATATGGCAAGGGAAAAAGTTACGCTTGAAGTTCCGCCGGCGTTGGTACCGCTAATTGTGTAGGTGGTAGAAGCAGAGACACCAGTAGGTGTGCCTGAGATAAGTCCAGTTGATGAACCTAACGTTAATCCCGCTGGCAAAGCTGGAGATACCGAGTAAGAATTCACTGCACCGCCACTATTGCTTATCGTATATAGAGAACTAACAGCGCTATTCCTCACAGCACTTCCAGTGGATTGTGACAACGAAATACTTGGTGCATTAATTCTTTGCGCCATTACTATTGTGCGGCCTGTAGACATCGGGGATGTTGTTGGATACGCGAGATCAGTGATATTTCCATCACTTAATCGGACAATACTCACACCTGAGCCAGTGACCGCATACAACGAGTCGCCACTAGGTGTTAATGCCAATCCACCTTCATTCGTACTGACAGCGTAAGTGTCAAGAATTGCTCCAGATGACATCTGAACTTTTTTGATGACAGATTGGTTTGATGCATAAAAAGTTAATCCATCTGCACTAATTGCAATGGGCGGGAATGAAGTGACAGGAATTAACCTCGTGAATGTGTCAGTAGTTGAATCAATAACAGCAATTCCCTGATTAGTGCCTACATAAATTTCATTGTTGACGGGTGAAGCAGTTGACCAGTTCGGGTAATTCCATGAAGAGTCTGTAATCGTTGTAAGCGTTGCCCCCGTAGCAGCATCTAAAACACCTACTTCTTGAAATCTGTCCTGCATCGGGACATAGATTTTCGTGTCGTCCCGAGACGCAGCAATCGTGTAAGTCGTTGCATAAGGTCGAAATCCTGGCGCAGTAACCGACCACACCACCGAATTATCCGACAACCTGTACTTTGTTCGGTAATACCCGCTTATTGCGTATAGGTACTGATCATCTTTGCTAAACAAATACGATGTGCCGGCAAAAGGTAACTGCGTGAAGGTGTTATTGGAAGTGTCAATTGCGGGAGTCGTGTTTGTTTGGCATGCATTAACGTTGAACACCTTTGTACCCGAATTATTTACCGCGTTAGCAAATCGTGAACACCGCCAGTTGTCATTGGGTGAAAAATCGCCAATTGACGTTTCCCAAGATTGAGATTCTGTGTTGATGACGTGCGTGAAATGTCCATTGCTTGATGAAACGTAGGCTTTGACCGGATTTGCGGATGCTGTAACTTTCGTCCCTTGTTGGAGAGCCCCACCTATCAACAGGCCTGTGGTGCAGATAATTGCGGCAAATGAGGTGGTTGTAAAATAGCCAAATGAGTTTTTTCCCACAGCCTTATCTTAGACAGAACATTCTCAGACTGTTAGTCAGCAGTCAAAGTATGTTCAGTCGGTAGAGCAGCGCGCTCATACTGCGTGGGTCGTGAGTTCGATTCTCATCTTGGGCTCCATTAAGCCCAAGATGACTAAGCCTTGATCTTCCTTCGGCGTGTACGTGCTGCCGCTGGAAGCAGCAGTGCTGCAAGTGCTGCCAAGACAATTGGAACAACGATGAGAATGCGGACCGCGTTTGAGCCTTCATTGTTCGCGGTGTATGAAATGCCAATGGCAACAACAACCGAGGCGTCATCGGCATTGCGGCCCTTGAATACCAATCGGTGACTTCCTGATTCGATTCCTGAAGGAACCTTGAAAGTGCCTTCAACTTTTCCTTTTGAGTCAGCAGAGGTTGTACCGAGCTGAATTGGGTTTGACATCATCCACACTTCAACTATCGAGCCGGGCGCGAAACCTGTGCCGGTAGTAATGAACTCTTCATCTTCGCTCACTTGAATATCGCCATTTGCATTGAGCGGTATTTGTTCGCCATTTGCGTTCTTTACAGAAACTGTTGCTGAAATACTCCCAGCCGTAACTGTGAGCGCGTTGTTGGCTCGAGTGATTTCCGTTTCTACCACTTTGCCGTCAATGACTGTCCCGGCTTCACCAGGAGCAACAGTTGGTGCAACGGGAGCAACCGGTTCAGAAATTCCTTGTGCACCAGGTATTGCCGAGTTCTTAATGCGCACTGCTTCAGTAGTGGTGGTGACGCCTTCGCTTTGCATTGGGTTCAACACCGTTGTTGTTGGCCCTGCACTAGGAGCAATGGTTGCTACCGACCTTTGTCCTTGCGCCACTGCTGGGGCAGGAATGGTCTCGGCAACTGTTGTGTCTGGTACCGCAACTGTTGTTGTCGTTGCAGGTATTGTTGTGGTTGGCGCGACGGTTGTGGTTGTTGATGAGGTCGTGGTGGTAGTCACAACCGTTGAACCAGTTCGTGTTGCGCTTCGCGTGGTGTACCCAGCTCTCGAAGCAGAAACGGTTACTGTCGCACTCCCATTAGCGGGAAGCCCAGTCACAGTGGCAACTCCATTTGTCAGGCTGACCGAGCCCCCTGATGTAGTCGCGGCAAAAGAGAAAATGGAGGAGAAGTTGCCAACGGCATAAGAAATGACATTCGAATAGTTTGTGATGTCGACTGTGAAACCATCATCAGTTGGTGTTGGGTCAGAAAGTTCCGGCGCAACTCCAGTGAGATAATCGGCAACGGGGCCTCTAGTGGCCGACAATGCTGCTGCACCGCCACCCGAGCCATTGTTTGCAACTACTGAAAGCCTGATGTAACGGCCAACATCTGATGCAGCTAATTCATACGTAGACGCGGTAGCACCAGAAATATTGGCGTACGTTCCTCCGCTTGTTGCAGAACTCATCCATCGGTAGGTGTACGAGGTTGGCGAATTAGTCCATGAACCGTTTGTCGAGGCGGTCAGCGTCATGCCGGCTCGGTTTGTACCAGTCACGAGGGGAACCGTTGAGTTCACCGGCGGGAACGCGCCGCCAATGGTGAGCGACTTTGTCAGTTGGTCTTGGTCGTTTAACAACGAGCCAGTAGTAGTTGCTGTGAGATTGCACGTACCTGTCGCCACGATAGTGATGGTGCCGGTTGAGGCGTCAATCGCGCACACCGATGTGGTGAGCGACGCGTAGGCAACTGGTAGTGAACCCGCATTAGTTGCCGGGGTTACTACCGAAGCAGTTGCACCATTTGCACGATCGAGGGACGACGACGCGTAAGTCCACCCGGTCAATGCGTTTGCAGACTGGTTGCTCGGCCTTTCGTATGCACCCAAGTCACACGAACTGCCTTGCGGCCTACTGACGCCATGTTGCTCATTACCTGAGCATCCCGTCCAGAAATCGAGTGCGACGCTGCCACTCAACAGT
>JBAXNF010000031.1:0-15259 GCA_037133935.1 bacterium | reverse complement strand
GTGCAAGGTCACGAACTTCTGGGTATTGAAGACGAACTTTTTGGACAAGGTCATGTTGGCATTGGTAGCGACGGGCCCACCACAACCACCGAGGGTGGCGCGCAACAAAACCTGCGTGGCTACAGTACTTTGTTGGCTGCGTTGCAACGTGGTCGTACGGGTCAACTCGGCGACATTGTGGCCACCATTCAAAGTGAGCAAGATGAAATTATTCGCTCACCACAAGCAGGTGTGTTGGTGGTACAGGGCGGACCAGGCACAGGAAAAACTGTTGTTGCTTTACATCGCGCTGCATATTTGCTCTACACCTTTCGCTTTCCGTTGGAAGCTCAAGGCGTATTAGTCATTGGGCCTAACCGTGTGTTCTTGCGCTACATCGAACGCGTGCTGCCCAGCCTGGGTGAAGCAGGTGTGTTGCAAGTAGTGCTCAGCGATTTAGTGCCTAGTGTTACCTATGGTGCACGCGACGCGGTACTTGCTGCACGCGTGAAAGGCGACATGCGCATGTCGAAGGTCATCACCAAGGCTGTGAGCGACCGCGAGCGTCCGTTGCGCGACAATTTACAACTGCCCTTTAGATCCGGATACGTACGTTTAAGTGCGCAAGATGCTGCAAACATTGTGCGCCAAGGAAGGCGTCGCTTTCGCCGGCACAACGCTGCACGCAAATGGGTGGAAACAGAAGTGCTGCAGGCCTTGGGGGCATCGTGGCGCGACCCAGGTGTTTCTCTTTCGGAATTGAAAGATTCTGTACGACCATTGCCTGAATTCCGCATTGCAATGGAACGGATGTGGCCGTTGCTCACTCCTGCGCAATTGCTGAACGACCTCTATGGCTCTAAAGCATTGTTGCGTTTAGCGGCAGAAAATATTTTGAGTGAAGCAGAGTACACATCGCTGTATCGCGAGCGCACGCAAGATATTGAGTCGGCGCGATTCAGTGAACACGATGTAGCTGTTCTCGACGATGCCTTTGAAGTTCTTGGTCCGTTGCCAGGCAAAAATGGAAAAATTGACGAATCTGATGAAATTCGTACCTACGGCCACATTGTGATTGACGAAGTGCAAGACCTCACCCCAATGCAGTTGCAAATGGTGTCGCGGCGTTCGCTGAATGGTTCCATGACCATTGTGGGCGACATGGCCCAAGCAACGGGTGCGCTCGCGCCAGAATCGTGGGCCGATGTTCTGCGGCATTTGCCCGATCGTAAAGAGCAGCGGGTCGTGGGGCTTTCTGTGGGTTATCGCATTCCTGCACAAATAATGGAACTTGCCGACAAAGTAATGCATGCTGCAGCGCCTGGCCTGCGTTCTCCGCAGTCAGTGCGTGAAGGCGATGCCGGCCCGCGCATTGTAAATGCTGCGCAAAACGGCAGCACCTTGCTCGATGCTGTGACCCGAGAAACAAAAGCTCTGATTGAAGAACTTCCTGCAGGCAATGTTGCTGTTGTTTGCCCCGACAACATGGTGTCAGCAGTTTCCGATGCGCTCAGCGCTGCTGGCATGAGCCACGGCAAGGCAGCAAATACCGCGCTCGATACAGGCCTTACCGTGGTGCCAGTGAGTTTGGTGAAGGGCTTAGAGCTCGATGGCGTAGTTGTAGTGGAGCCTCAAGACATTGTGGAAATTGAAACTATGGGTCTGCGTGCTTTGTACGTTGCACTCACGCGGCCAACTCAGCGCCTGACCGTTGTACATCGTCGGCCGCTGCCGCCATGCATGGTGTACTAATTCACTATTGCTGAAACAAGACTGGGAAGAAACCGCATTGCCTTGTCGGCGTCGGCCGGGCGTTTGCGGTCTACCGCAGTTGTAAACAAATTGATCATGCGTTGCGTGTCGTTGAGGAGTTCCTCAGACGCATTGGTGATTTGTGGCTGAATGCCAATCCAAATGGCTTTGATGTCGGCAAGTTTTGTACGCGCGGTTTGCATGTCGCCTTGCGCGACATCGTTACCAACGTCTTTGCCGGTCTGCAGCAATTGCGCAAACAACTCATCAGTACTTCCGCGAGGAATGGTTGTGGTAGTGGACGCGCTAGGAGAGGTTGTTGCAGGTGCATTTGCACCGGCGTTGTATTTAGTGGCACAACTACTGAACGCGACTACAGCACATAGGCCGAGGAAAACAGATTTATTCACTGTGCTGTTACCAAGATTCGGGCACTGGCAAAAGGGCCAACACCAATACGTTGGCCGTCGATTTCTACAGTAACGCTGCCGTCGGGTGATGTGGCAGACACCATCCCAAACTTGCCCGGATGAATTTCAGCAGTTTCCAAAAATTCTAAAAGACCAGGAGTGAACTCGAGTTCTTCAGGAATGCGGTCGACGGTAAAGCCGCGTCCAGGAGCAACATCTACTAAGCGCATTACTAATGTGGCTAAGTATTGAGAACCTGGGATGGGGTTTCCATGTGGGCATGTTGTGGGGTTGCCCAATACTCGGTCCATTGCCGTCTCGACTTCGGCCGACATGACGTGTTCCCAGCGCCCTGCTTCATGATGAGCGTGAGCCCATGACAGACCTAAAATATCGGTGAGAAATCTTTCGGCAATGCGGTGGCGTCGAACAGTACGCAGCGCAAGTTTCTCGCCAGTTTCGGTGAGTGCAATGCTTGAGCCAGAAAGCGCAACAAGACCTTCGGCCTCCATGCGCTTCATCATTTCCGATACAGAAGGTCGAGAAACTTGAAGGCGCTCAACGATGCGCGCTTGAATGACTTCTACGTTTTCTTCAAGAAGTTCATAGATGCATTCGCAGTACTCTTCGAATGCGGGATGGTGTTCGCCTGGTGAGGCCATAACACGAGCCTACTCGGGCTTGCGCCCAACTGCCCTCAGCCCAGCCCATGCCAGTGAGGCAAGTTGCTCGCCAACCATATGAGCGTCGAAAGGTTCGCCGCGTTGAATGAGGTGACGTGCAACACCTTCGCTCATGCCAATCAGCGCGTGTGCAACCATGCGCTGGTAGTCGGCATCGACCCCAGCTTCAATGAGAGGTGCAATGAGTTCGGCAACCGACTTTTCAACGTTGTGGGCAACTGCTGCGAATTCTTCATCGCGGCGGGTGCCCCCACCAAAGAGCAATGAGAAGGCATTTGGGTCACTCGAGAGCCATTCAAAGTAGGCGACCATTCCAGCAGCAGTTTGTGCCTTGCCAGTGGGCACGCTTTTTGTAGCTGCGGTAATGGCATGGATCATGCTTTTGCCAACAGCATCGAGCACAGCAGTATAAAGCGCACGCTTGGAGTCGAAGTGCTGGTATAAAACCGGCTTTGTGACACCAGCAGCATCGGCAATGTCGTTCATTGATGTTGTGTGATAACCGCGCTGTGCAAAAACAGTGAGGGCCACTTGGAGCAGTTGCTCGCGTCGATCTGCAGCGGTGAGGCGTGCTGGTGTGGTCATGCTCATATGCCATTCTCGCGATCTTCTCGCTCGGCTGCCTTAATGGCATGACCGAGAACTATGGAGGGTGCCAACAAAATGGATCCGATGACAAGACATACCGTAATGATGGTGACCATGGTTGGCGTGAATTTCAGGGCAAATGCCATGACGAACACGGCCATCGATAGGGCGTACAACAAATAGCCCATACGGTTTGCGAGCAGTGTGTACTTGGCAAATTGCTGGCGACGAATACGCACTGGGTCTTGTGATGCAGATGTTGGTGGAAGAAAAGCCATAAGGTTTCACAGATGGTAGAGGCGAGCAATACAAAAGGTACTCAGAAAGACGGCATTCTTGCCACTCTCGAGTGGCAAGACGAGGTCGCAGTGGTCACTATTCGCCGTCCACAACGGCGCAATGCGGTGAATCACCCCACGTTGCTGCTCTTGAAGCAATTTCAAGAAGAGGCACGGGGTCGAGCCCGGGTACTGGTGCTGACGGGTGAGGGAGAAGGGTTTTGTGCCGGTGCCGACCTCACTGGGGTGGAAGATGAAGAATTTGGTAGCGCGCTTTTCGCAACCTTGCTCGGGTTTACGTTGCTGCCGTGCATCACGTTGGCTGCGGTGCATGGGTATGCGTTAGGCGCTGGCACTCAACTGGCGGTTGCATGCGACCTGCGAGTTGCCACTCCGTCAAGTGTCTTTGGCATTCCGGCAGCAAAACTTGGTCTCGCCGTAGACCAGTGGACCATTGAACGTGTTGCCGGGGAATGCGGTGGAGCCATTGCGCGCAATATGTTGCTCGGCGCGAGTACGTACAGTGGCGAACAACTTTATACACAAGGCGCGGTGCACAAACTTGGCATGCTTTCTGATGCACTTGGGTGGGCACGTTATCTCGCTACTTTGGCACCCATCACCATTGCAGCGCACAAACGTGGGCTAGAAGCTGCTGCTGAAAAAATAGTTAATGATGCAGCATTTGAAGCGTTGCGCGCTCAAGCATGGGCGAGTGCCGATGCACACGAAGGACGCACAGCTTTTCTTGAAAAACGTAAAGCACGTTTCACCGGAAATTAATAAGCGGCTTATGCTCCAGCGGGCAAAAGCAAGTTGATGTATCGGTAGAAATAGAAAAGCGTCACAAGAAACGGAATGCCGAGTAACGCATACGTTGCAATACTTGCTGCGCGGCGTTGGGTAACGCGACGTGAAATTCGGTTGCGTATCAATTTGCGAGAAGTCGCTAGGGCAATTGCCCATTTCGCCTGGCATGGGAGTTTTGGGGAAGTGGCCAGGCCCGCGCTGAAGATCTTTTGGCGTCATGCCTTTCACAATGATTTTGGCAATATTGAAGCTCAGAATTTCAATGAGCGCAATCGCGGCGTGTTTCAATGCCGGTGGTGATGAATGTCTAGCCGATGAAGCCAACAACGCGGGCAGTTTTGTGATTCATCGTTCTTTAAGTTATTAGCGCGTTTGCCCTCTGCCATGGCGATGGGTAGCGTCTCGGTATGAGCAGCGTTGATGAAGCAGTACGTCTGCACAATGCTGTGGTGCTTCTGGGGTCATTTCCCGCTCTTGCCGAAGCTTCGCTTGTCGTTAAAAAAGGTGAAATCGTTCTCATTAGTGGTGCAAATGGCGCAGGCAAAACAACTCTGTTACGGCTATGCGCGGGCCTTGTGCCTTTGGCACGAGGCGAAGCATCGGTGCTGGGGTTCAACCTTTCAACTCAGCGTAAAGAGGCTCAAGCACATGTAGGAATACTGGGTCACGCGAATGGGTTGTATCTTGATCTCACTGCACAGGAAAACTTGCAGTTTTGGGGTGCGATAGTTGGTGCCTCAACACGAGAAATTGCATTGTCTGGCGAACGTATGGGTCTGCATACGCGACTTTTAGGTACCACCGTTGCAAAAATGTCTGCAGGTCAGCGCCGGCGAACCGCATTAGCCATTTTGATTATTCGTCGTGCTTCATTGTGGCTACTCGATGAACCCCATGCAGGTCTCGATGCTGCGGGAAGAGATGAGATCGACAATATTTTGCGCGAAGCTACAAGTGCTGGAGCAACGGTCATTGTTGCATCACATGAACTAGAACGCGCCGGGGCGCTTGCTACGCGTCGTATAGAAGTTGTTGGTGGAGCCATTGTGGAACGTGGGGCACAATGACACAGCACTCCATTTCAACGATGTCAGTTGCGCGAGCTATTGCCACTAAAGATTTACGTATTGAATGGCGCAGCAAGGTGTTAGTAAACCAAGTGTTGCCTTTCGCAGGAATTGTGATGGTGCTTTTTGCTTTTGCACTCGACAACGATGGCATTTTGCAACGTGTAGCCCCAGGTCTTGTATGGCTTGCCGTTTTATTTTCTTCCTTAATTATTGTTCAGCGCACATTTGCCATTGAGTCGGCAGACAACGCACTCGATGCAATAAAAGTTGCTGGCGTATCGCCGGCAGGTGTGTTCTTAGGTAAGTCGGTGGCTCTCGTTGTACAGCTGCTCCTTTTCGAATGTGTTCTTGTGTTGTTGTCGTTGGTGCTTTATCAGGTGCACTTGTCGTGGGGCGGAGCAGTGCTTCTCGTCACAGTAAGTTTCTTGGCCAACATCGGAATCGCTGCAATGGGGGCGTTGTACGGAGGTTTGGGTGCGGCGGCAAAAGGTCGCGAAACCCTCTTGCCGTTGTTGTTATTGCCCGCTGTGGCTCCCGTTCTCATTGCGGCTACCCGAGCCACTGAATCGGCATTTGGGGTCAGTGGCGCCACACTCGGCGAAGGATGGCCGTGGGTGGCATTGCTCGCTGTATTTGGCGCACTCTTTACTTTTGGTGGAACACTTGCCTTTGGAGTGCTCACCGAAGAGTGAGAGATGGTCAAAAGCAACTAACTTCAGATGAACACATGTAGAGCAAAATGAACAGCATTCAACCCTTCCCCTCACCACTAACTACACCAACGGGCACCCGTGCTTCGCGAGGGCTCGGACTTGTTGTTTTCCTCGGCATGGTGCTCCTCACGTTGCTTGGGCTCTTCTTCACAGACGAAGACGTGGTGCAGGGAAGCACGGTGCGCCTCATGTACATTCACGTGCCCACGGCGTGGGTGGCATACCTTGCATTTATTGTCACCGCTGTTACGTCGGCAATGTATATGTGGGGCAAACAACATTCCCTCACCTTCGACCGTATTGCTGGTGCATCTGCCGAAGTAGGCGTCATATTTATGGGTCTGAGTTTGGTGACCGGCAGCTTGTGGGGTCGCCTCACTTGGGGAACGTATTGGCAGTGGGACCCACGACTAACAACAACTGTGTTCCTGTTTGTTACCTATGTGGGGTACCTGGCAGTACGCGACCTTGGTGGAAGCCATCAGCAGCGCGCAAAGCGCAGTGGTGTAGTTGCGCTACTAGCGGTACTTGAAATTCCACTTGTGCATTTCAGTGTGGTGTTATGGCGTTCGTTGCACCAAAAAGCTTCGGTTCTGCGACCCAATGGCGATGTCACTATGGATGGCCTCATGCTATTTACCTTGCTGTTCGGGGTAGCAGTGTTTACGTTGCTGTTTGCTTGGATGGTTCTTCATCGCCAGCGTGTTCTTACACTTGCCGACGCAATAGATGACGGTGGTTTGGAAGCTGCTTTGCAAGAACGACGAAATGAGATGAACTAATGAATCATGTCAGTTTTATTGTTGGTGGATACGCAGTCACCTTTGTTGCGGTAGGTGTATATGTTTTGCGTATGTTTCGCCAAGCACGCAAGTTCAATAGTGCAATTGCCGAGAGTGATAAACCGTGGCGCTAAATGATGATGCGCTCGACCTCTCACCGCGAGAAGCTGTGCCCGCAGCACAATCTGTGCGTTCGCAAAAACGACGTTGGAAACCAGCGCTTCTACTCGTTGTCATTCTTGTGTTTGGCGGAGTCGTGGTAACGAAGTTTTTGTCTTCTGCTATTGACTACTACTGCAATGTCGACGAGGTAGGAGTGCGCAGCGGATGTGAAGGAACACGCCGCTTGCGAGTGCAAGGTGCCGTAGATGAAGGCAGTTTGAAAAAAGCGGCGGGAATGACTCTTTTTTCAATGTCGTTCAATAAACAGACGCTCGATGTTCGATACGACGGTGACCCAGGTGGCGTATTTCAAGAATGCATTCCTGTCGTTGCTCACGGCCGAATGGTGAATGGAGTTTTTCTGAGTGACCGCATTGAAGTGAAACATTCCAATGCATACTCCACGAAAAATAAAGATCGCATAGATAAAGCCGAGGCAACTGCGTGTTCTCTGCCGAAACTTTAGGTACAGCGGTCAACCAAGGCCTTGCGGGGCCTTTGGGTCGTGCCGCACTGCTTGTAGGAATCATTGGGTCGGCATTTGGCGCCGTTGCATCTATTTACACCGCCCGCGAGTCGTTGCATGATGGAGAGGCTCGCACGGCGCGTCTTATTCCTCGGTTTGCCGCCCTTGCTCTGTTAGCAGCTTTTGCTGCAATGACGGCAATGGAATATGCAATGATCACGCGAGATTTTTCATTGAAGTATGTGCAAGATCACGGCTCGCGTTCTACTCCAGCGTTGTACAACTTCACTGCAGTGTGGAGTGCCTTAGAAGGTTCAATTTTGCTCTGGGTACTTGCACTTGCGCTGTCATGTGCAGTTGTGGTGTGGCGGTATCGTAAAAAACTGAGTGATCCACTCATTGCGTGGGCCATGGCCGTGATGTTTATTGTTCTGGCATTTTTCTTTTTGCTCAGCTTTGCCCCGGCAAACCCATTCGGAGTGGGCGCTGCCGGAGTAACCGATGGGCCAGGACCAAACCCACTTTTACAAAATCACATTTTGGTTCTTTTCCACCCACCCATTTTGTATTTGGGCTACGTGGGCTTCACCATTCCGTTTGCCTTCGCTATTGCAGCACTTGTTACTGGGCGCGTGGGTGAAGGGTGGCTCATCGAAACACGGCGGTGGACCTTATGTGCATGGGGTCTTCTCACTTTCGGCATCATCTTGGGTGGCTGGTGGAGCTATGAGGTGCTTGGTTGGAGTGGCGTGTGGGCATGGGACCCCGTAGAAAACGCAAGTTTCTTGCCGTGGCTCACGGGAACGGCATACATCCATTCTGTGCTCGTGCAAGAACGCCGAGGCATGTTGCGTGTGTGGAACCTGTCGTTGCTTCTTGCAACATTTAGTCTCACCATTCTCGGAACATTCCTCACGCGCTCTGGATTACTGAATAGCGTTCACGCATTTAGTGAAAGTGATATTGGCAAGTACCTCATTATCTTTTTTGGAATCATAGTTGCCGTTTCACTCTGGCTCATTGCGTGGCGTGGAGACTCTCTGCGCTCTCCAGGAAGTATCGATTCACCTGTTTCGCGCGAAGGCGCATTTCTTGTGAATAATGTTTTGTTTGCATTGTTTGCATTTGTGGTGTTGTTGGGAACTGTTTTTCCACTTGTCATTGAGGCGTTGCAAAACCGACAAATTAGTATTGGCGAACCATTCTTTAACCAACTCTCAACGCCCATTGGCATTGCGTTGCTTGCCATGATGTCAATTGCGCCCGTTTTGCCTTGGCGTAAAGCCTCTGAAGAAGTATTGCGTCAGCGACTTTTTTGGCCAGCGTGGTGTGGTATCGGCACGCTGGTGGTCTCGCTACTTGTTGGAGCCGACGGATTAGCTGCACTTTTAACATTTACTTTGGGTGGGTTTGCTAGCGGCGCGGCGTTGCGGCAACTTGTTCTGGCAACACGGCGCCAAGGTTGGCGTGGTTTAGTTGGCCGCGCAAGTGGTGGCATGGTCGTGCATATTGGCGTCATTCTCATTGCGGTAGCGCTTGCAGCATCGAATTCATTTACGCGATCGCAGGAGCTTTCCTTGAAGTTAAATACGCCTGCAGAATTTGGCGGGCACGTTTTTGAACTGAAGGGTTTTGAGAATGAGAAGACGGATCGCCTGACGGCAGTAAAAGCGATAGTTCAAATTGATGGTGGGAAAAGTTATGCGCCAGCAATTACAAAATTTGTGCAGATGGGTAACAACATTGGTACGCCCTCAGTGAAGTCGTCATGGCGCTATGACCTGTACCTCACGCTTGAGCCGCCGGTAAAGAGCGAATCAGGCGAAGCACGAATTAAGGTGTTTATTAAGCCTTTGGTCATGTGGATGTGGATTGGCGGAGGAATGATGGCGGTAGGTACATTGCTTGCCTTGTTCCCCGGACGCCGCCGCCGGCCCACCGATGCAGTGTCGGCTCGCGTCGATACGGGCAAGGCCATCGATGCGTAACTCTCGCATAGCGCGCAATGTTGCTATTGCCACTGGCGTTGTTGTTTTGGCATTTTTCATACTGCTGGTGACAGCGAAGCCTCGAGGCGAGCGAGGCATCTCTACACCGTTACTAGGCAACCCTGCACCGGCAGTATCTTCTCCATTAATTGGAGGGGGAACTTTCGACCTTGCGCGTCGTAAAGGATCTTGGGTTGTGTTGAATTTTTTCAACAGCACCTGTGTGCCATGTCGTATTGAGCATCCTCAACTTGTTACGTTTCAGAAAAATCAGAGTGGACTGGAAAATAGGGCGGAGCTCATCACCGTTGTTAATGACGACAGCGATGATGCAGTGGCAGAGTTTTTTAAAAAAAATGGGGGAGATTGGCCGAAGGTCACCGACCCTGACGGCGCCATTGCCGTTGCCTTCGGTGTGGCCAAAGTTCCAGAGACATGGGTAATTGATCCATCGGGTTTTGTGCGATTGCGTATTGCCGGTGAAGTGACGAGTGATTTCCTGTCTGCGAAATTGGCTGAATTGCAGAGAGAATTGGTTGCACCATGAAAAAACTGAACTCATTGCGCATGTGGATTTTGATGCTGTTGCTCACCGTTGGTTTGTTGGCTTTTGGAACCCTGCGCAATAGAGGCCCGCTCACACAGCAGGGGCGCATCGATGCCATCTCGCAACAGTTGGCTTGCCCTACTTGCAATGGTGAAAGTATCTACGTCAGTCGCGCTCCTGCAGCAGAAGCCATTCGCAATGAAATTGCAAGAGAAGTTGCCGCCGGGCAAAACAGCGACGACCAAATTGCTGCCGTGATTGAGAGAAATTTTCCAGGGAGTGTGTTGTTGCCGCGAACCGATGGTGTGGAGTCATTGGTGTGGATTTTGCCCGTGGTAGCACTTGTGGGCGGGCTATGTGGTTTGGGCCTTGTATTTCGACGCTGGAAGCACGCTGCGCTCCTTCACGCGTCAGATGCAGATTTCGCCATTGTTGAAGCTGCTCTTCAGCACAAGAACGACGTAAAAGATGACGAGAACATATGAGTGGTGAAGATCGCGACTTTTTGTTTACTTCACTAGAAGACCTCGAGCGGGAATATGCAGCAGGCGATATGGACGACGCCGATTACGAAGCATTAAAGAGCAGCTATGTAAAGCGCCTAGCCGATGTATTGCGCAGCGTAGATGTGGGCGATGAACCACTTGAAAGTGTTGACGTTGTGCCGGTTCGTAATGGGAAAAAGTTCGTTCTTACTGTTGCAGTAGTTCTATGTGTTGCAGTCGGTCTCGGAGTGCTCGTTGCGCGCCAGTCGGGTCAGCGTCTTCCGGGTCAAACATTGTCGGGTGGCACTCCCAACAGCACGGCAGGTTTGCTTGCCCAAGCTCGTCAATTGAACTTCAGCGACCCTATTGCGGCAATCAAGATCTATAGCGAGGTACTGAAAACTCGCCCCGACGAAGTAGAGGCACTCACTTATCGCGCGTGGCTATTGGCTCTTACCGCGCGTGAGGCATCTGAAGACATTCGTACCGCAGCGGTGCAGGCCGCCATTGTGGGGCTCGGTAGGGCCACCCTCATAGACCCCGAATACCCCGATGCCCATTGCTTTTTAGGCATTGTGAGCTACCGCTTTGTGGCCGATACTGCCACGGCAAAAACTGAACTCAAGAAGTGCCAAGACGCCAACCCGCCAGCAGAGGTACAAACATTTGTGGACTCAATAGTTGCTGAAGTGAACGCATCTAAGTGAGACTCTGTATGTGGGATTCTTTGAACGTAATCGACAAGAACTAGAGGGACTGGGTTTAGACCCTGCACGCCTGCCGCCTGGGCAGTACCTCACTGAACGGTTTCCCGTACTGCATGTTGGCGACGTTCCTTCGTATGCGCCCAACGAGTGGAGCTTGCGTGTGTTTGGTGCGGTAGACAACGAGTTCACTTTGACTTTTGATGAACTCAAAGAAATGCCGAGCATTACTTTAGAAACCGATATTCATTGCGTCACGAAGTGGTCGAAGTTCGACACTCATTGGACTGGCGTGCGCGTGAAAGATATTTTTGCTCGTGCTGGCGTGCATGCAAATGCAACACACTTCATGGGTCATGCAGAACAGGGCTACACGGCAAACCTTCCGATGGCCGATGTGATGAGAGAAGAATCACTTGTGGTCTATGCCTTTGAAGGTGAAGACATTGAGCCCATACACGGCGGCCCAGTGCGGCTACTCGTGCCGCACCTGTATTTTTGGAAATCGCCGAAATGGTTGCGCGGAATGGAAGCATGCGTTGGAGACACGCCTGGTTTTTGGGAGCGCAATGGGTACAACATGTACGGAGACCCATTTTTAGAGCAGCGTTTTTGGGGCGACTAAAACACTTGCGTTAAATGCTTGTGGCGCAAAAGGTGTCGCCTTGTGGAATGGACTCTCGTAGCTCGGGGTTTGTTTCGCCGTAAAGCGCACCGAGCATTCCTTTCACCATTCCGCGGTCGACTGCACAAATGACTGGGTGCTCAATAGCAACGTCGCCAAATGGACAATGGTTGTTGACAATACGCAACTGATTGTTGCGGTGATCGGTATGAGCGGCAAAGCCATGTGCAGTGAGCGCATCGGCCACAGTCTGCATTGCGCTTTTGAGTGAGCGCTGACCGTGTTCAAGATCTTCACTACTCAAACCAGTGGCCAGCACGCGTCCGTATTGTGCGCCCACTTTTTCTGCCATCATTTCGGCTTCGGCTCGCGGTAAAAGTTCAAGTGCATTGCCGAGCAAACTTAAAACAAGATCGTCACTTCGCACAACTGGTGCTTCGAGGGGTGAGGGGCCAACGCAGCGATAGTGCTTCGACGGGCGCCCGGCACCACCGCCATAAGGTTTTTCTACAGAGGCTTCTGCATAGCCACCCGCAGAAAGTTTGTCGAGATGATGGCGCGCCACGTTGGGGTGCAAGTTGAAGTGCTCTGCCACTTGTGCTGCAGTTGCTCCGTTGTCACTTTCGCGAATAAAGAGATACACGGCACGTCGAGTGGGGTCGCCAAAAGCTGATGTGATGGCGCTCACGGTGGCTGTGAAAGAGCCAGGTGACATTTGTTGCTCTCGATTCATGCGCTCACTCATTACCTGATTACCCTACAGGAGGTATTGTACCTATGGCGATAGTGCTAATTACCGCGCAGATCTCTTATCCACCTTCTCGTATTGGACGTCACCCTTATGCCTATTGCAGTTGAGCAAGTCATTGAAGCCCTTCGCCCCGTACAAGACCCAGAACTTCATCGTTCCATTGTCGACCTCGGCATGGTGCGCGACGTGGAAGTGTCGGCCGCAGGCGTAGTAACTCTCACCGTTGTGCTCACCATTGTTGGGTGCCCGTTGCGCAATGAAATTACTAATCGCGTGAATGGTGCACTTCGTGCCGACCCATCAGTGAGCGATGTGAATCTCACCTTTGGAGTAATGACCGATGCAGAGCGCGAAAACGTGCGTCGTATTGTTCACGGTGATGCGGCCTCTTCTGCTGGTTCGCAAACTGCTCACGGGCATGCCGAGGGCCGCAGTATTCCGTTTGCACAACCTGGTTCAAAAACGCGACCTCTTCTCATTTCTTCAGGAAAAGGTGGCGTAGGAAAAAGCAGTGTTACAACTAACTTGGCAGTTGCACTTGCGGCACGAGGTCACTCTGTAGGCATTGTCGATGCCGACATTTATGGTTTTTCTATTCCCCGCATGTTGGGTGCAGATCGCGACCCAGTTGCTATTGACCAAATGCTCCTTCCGCCAGAAGCTTGGGGTGTGCGTTGTATTTCCATCGGATACTTTGTTCCCGATGGTCAAGCAGTTGTATGGCGTGGGCCAATGTTGCACAAAGCACTTGAACAATTCCTCACCGATGTGTACTGGGATGAACCAGACTTTTTGCTTGTCGACATGCCGCCAGGTACGGGAGATATTGCACTGAGCCTCAGTCAATATTTGCCACGTGCCGAAGTGTACGTAGTAACTACTCCACAACAAGCAGCACAAAAAGTTGCACGATTGTCGGCTGCAATGGCAGAAAAAGTGAATCTCACCGTTCGTGGAGTCATTGAAAACATGTCGTGGTTCACCGGCGATGATGGCAAGAAATATGAGATTTTTGGTTCGGGTGGTGGGCAAGAGCTTGCTGATGAGTTGAATGTGCCGCTTTTGGGGCAGATTCCCCTATTGAACGCATTGCGTGAAGGTGGCGACGACGGACACCCCATTACTGCTGTTGACCCTACAAGTGAGACCGCAATGATCTTCCACCAGATGGCTGAGCGTATTGCCACTGAATTAAAACCGAAGAAGATCTTTAGCTCTGCCCTCAAGATCTCGTAAGGTTCACCCATGGACATTCGAATCGGAGTTACCCAAAGCCCTCGTGAAATTACCCTCGAGGTGGAAGACGATGCTGCAGCGCGAAAAAAAATCAAAGCTGCAGTTGATGCCGCAATTTCGGGAGCGACAGATGTTCTGTGGCTCACCGATAAAAAAGGGCGCGAAGTAGTAGTGCCTGGTGCAAAAATTGCTTACGTTGAATTTGGTAGCCCGGAAAGCGATAAGCGCATGGGCTTCGGCGGCTAAAGCCACAGTGCCATGGCAACTCTCGGTGACCTAGCACGACAAAATACGCTTCTTGAAAAAGAAGACATCGTTCATTTGCAAAACCTCATCTCTGAGTGGGGGATGCTTGCCGACTTTTGTTTTGCTGACTTGCTCTTGTACCTGCCGGCAAGTGACGGTAAGTGGATTATTGGCGCACATGTGCGCGCAGCAACTGGGCAAACCTTGTACATTGCCGATCGCGTTGCAACATGGGCAACACAAGACGAAGAGTTGCTGCTGGCACAGGCGTTCTCAACGGGTGAATGGATTGAAGGCGAAATTCCCATTGAAGACGGGGCGCATCAAGCGCGCATGTTTGCTATTCCGGTGCGTTTCAACGGCCGCCCCATAGCAGTACTCAGTCGCGAATGGTCTACTCGCAGTAGTCGTCAGCCAGGTGAACTCGAGCGCACGTATCTGGAAATATTTGATCGCTTTTCACTCATGATCAAAGAAGGCCTCTTTCCATTTCCGGGCAAAGCAGCCGACTCAAGTGTTGCCCCCCGCGTCGGCGACGGTGTGTTGGTCATAGATGAAGCGGCTCGGGTGCGTTATGCGTCGCCAAACGCGGTGTCGGCGTTGCATCGAGTGGGCATTGGTGCAAACAGTGTGGGGCAAACTCTGGCAGAACTCGGTTTCACAGACAGTGCAGTACGGCAGGCATTTGAGCGGCACGAACCAGTGGTGGAAGAATTCGATCAAACCTCAGAGGTCACTTTGCTCGCGCGTTGCATGCCGTTACTCAATGTGAACCAAGAAGATGGGTCACACAATGCAAGCGGCGCAGTGCTCTTGTTGCGCGATGTCTCTGAATTGCGTCGTCGTGACCGCTTGATCTTGTCGAAAGATGCAACTATTCGAGAAATTCACCACCGCGTGAAAAATAACCTACAAACCATTTCATCATTATTGCGTTTGCAGGCGCGCAGGTTGGACGAGGGTGAAGCGAAGTCGGCAGTTAAC
>JBAXNF010000030.1:0-15273 GCA_037133935.1 bacterium | reverse complement strand
CCCTCGCGCCGCGGTCGCCGAGTGTATGGGCGCTGTATGGCCAACACGGCCAAGACACGTTAGAGAGCTATGCCGCGTATCGCGTGGGCTATCACCGCGGCCTCGACATGCTACGTGCCAATGGTTGGCGTGGCTCTGGTTTCGTGAGGTGGCAACATCCAAGCAATAGAGCTTTCCTTCTGTGTCTCTTGGGGCTGCAAGTAAATGCAGAGCACATCGGCGAAGCCGATGAAGCAGAACGATGCCGATTGTTCTTGTTGCAGTTGGATCCGTCTGGAGTTCCCGAAGACAAATGAATTCTTTGTGGGCAATATTGAACGGGGGACAAAGTTCTCGGTTTGGATCCCCGAAGTATTTAGCTGAACGTAATGGTGAAACGTTCTTAGACATCTCGTTGAAAAGAATCAATGAGGTAAGTAGCGGCGCCGATCGCATTGTTCTGAGTGGTGGGCCTGCGCCGGACGCGGCATGGGAAGTGGTGGCAGACAGTGCCCATTACTCAGGGCCCGTCGCTGGTTTGCATTCGTTATTGCTCGTCGCGGCACAGGCACAGTTTGACGTAATGATTGTTCAGCCAATCGATATGCCGATGCTCCAACCTGATCATCTTCGCTTATTGCGAGATCAGGCATCTCGCGTTGAAGGAATCGTTGTCGCCGAATCAGAGCGTTCTCAAGATCGGCACTGGGTATTGGCTGGCGTACATTGCTCTCGATACCAAGACGCTATTGCCCATATTGAATCGGGTGCGGGTGGTTCTTTAAAGAATCTATGGTCAGCATGTGCGTGTGATTTCATCAATTTTCCCGATGAATTTCTCGTTAATGTCAACTACCCCGAAATAACGGATGAACGGTAGTGATGTCGTTACGTATGAAAATGACTAGCATTGGAAAATGGCGATAGAGGAAATATCGGTGGCCGAGCTGCAAGGCTTGTTGCCCAACATTGTGCTCATTGATGTACGTGAATCAGATGAATACGAGTCTGGCCACGTTCCTGGATCAATTTCAATTCCGCTTTCAACGGTGCAAGATAACGTTGAACCGTTTCTTGCACAGAAACCGACTTACGTCATTTGCCAAGTGGGCGGACGCAGCATGCGGGCATGTGAATTCGCTGAACAAAGTGGCGCTCTTTGTATAAACATTGCGGGTGGCACAGGGGCATGGATCCAGTCGGGCTTCGATGTAGTACTCGGTGAATTGCCAAATATATAAATGAAAACTACTTATCGTTGGGTAGACGAAGACCATTCTGTGTTGGCTCTAGCAGAGCGTTTGCGGGCCGTTCCGAACTACGCAATTGATACAGAGTTCCATCGCGAAAAGACATATTTCCCACAACTTGCTCTTATTCAGATTCGCGTGGAAGATGATACTTATCTTCTTGATGCTCCTCATCTCTCTGCTGCTGCGGTCGCAGACTTATTCAAGAACAGCGCTGTAGCAATCGTCCATGCAGCTCAGCAAGACCTCGAGATACTTTCCCTTGCGTGTGGAGCAAAACCAGAATTGATATTTGATACTCAAATAGCTGCTGGTTTCATCGGCTATTCCACGCCTTCACTTGCCTCATTGGTGCAACGTGAATTAGAAATTTCACTTCCGAAAGGTGACCGTCTCACCGACTGGCTGCGGCGCCCGCTCACCAGTGACCAATGTTCATACGCGGCAAGCGATGTTGAACACCTTCATGATCTGTACAGAGTCATTAGTCTTCAGCTACAAGAATTACAGCGGGAGAGTTGGGCCCTTGATGCATGTGCAGAATTGGTCAAGCGTCCGACACAACCAGTTGACCCTGCGATGGCTTGGTTACGGATGAAAGATGCACGCACCCTGAAACCGAAATCTCGAGGTGTTGCTCAATCAGTGGCGCAGTGGCGAGAAGAACGCGCTCAGAAACTCGACGTTCCGGTCCGTCAAGTACTTCCAGACCTTGCGCTGTTGGGAATTTCTCAAAAATCTCCACAAAATCATGATGAGTTATCGCAATGCAGAGGTGTTGATGGCCGGCACCTCAAGGGCACCATTGCTAGTGAAATATTGGCTGCGGTCAACAGAGGCCGCGAGGTGACAGCAGAGTTCCCGGTGAACGACGTAGAGGATTTCGACCGTGACTTGCGACCTGCCGCAACTCTTATTTCAGCGTGGATTAGCGAAGTAGCGGGAAAGACCAGCATTGAAACTGCTCTGCTCGCTACCCGTGCAGACATCATCGATTATCTACGTGGCAATAGTCACGCTCGATTGCGTATTGGATGGAGAGCCGAGATCATCGGATCTGATCTCGATGACCTACGAGAGGGTACAGCTGGCATTTCCTTTGATGGGAAAGGGGGGCTACGCCTAGTGCGGGCTGCCCCAGAGGAGAACTTCGAGCATTAGCGGCATTCTGTGGCCTGCCTGCGATACAATATAAAACTGTTGTATCCAATGCGGTGTTGTGCCGTTAGTTAGGTTGGAGCCCTCTCGTGAAAAAGGGTCGTCATCGTCGCTTCGAAGAAGCGCGTAAATTAAAGCAAGCTGGGCCTAGTGCCGCAGATCTCGGTTTCAGTGAACAAACATCTCGCACGAAGAGCGAAGATGATGAATACGCTGCAATCGCCGAGAAATACGGAGTTCGATTCGACGACGAAGAAGACGAAGACGACGAACGTTCCGAATTTTAAATTAGGCCTCTCGCGCTCACCCCCTTATTCAGTCAGTTCTCGCAGCTGCCCCTCACCCATTACTGATTGTTGATCATTATGACCCCACGTAGAAATATTGCCCTTGTAGCCCACGTAGACCATGGAAAGACCACGCTTGTCGACGCCTTGTTGCGCACCACTGGTACGTTCGCTGCCCACCAGGCCTTAGTCGAGCGAGTAATGGACTCCGACGACCAAGAACGCGAACGTGGAATCACTATTTTGGCCAAAGCCGCTCAAATCACCTACAAGGGAACCTGTATCAACTTGGTTGACACCCCTGGTCACGCTGACTTCGGCGGGGAAGTAGAGCGAGCACTGCACATTGTTGACGGCATCGTTTTGCTCGTTGATGCTGCTGAAGGCCCGTTGCCACAAACTCGTTATGTGTTGTCGAAGGCCATGGAAGCCAATCTTCCTGCCATTGTTGTTTTGAATAAAGTTGACCGTCACGACGCCCGCACCCAAGAAGTGCTCGAAGAAGTAGAGCAACTTTTTCTCGATCTCGCGAAGACTGATGTACAACTTGCTTTCCAGGTCATCAGTGCCGTGGCGCGCGAAGGTAGGGCAATGGTTGGCGTAGGAATGCCAGCGCCAGATGCCGACCTGTCTGCGTTGCTCGATTGCATGTTGACACTTCCAGCGCCATCAAGCGACCCAAATGCCATCTTGCAAGCACTGGTAACCAACCTCGATGCTTCCGAGTATTTGGGTCGCCTCGCTATTGGTCGCGTATATTCCGGAACCTTGAAAAAGGGTGAGACCGTGGCAGTAATGCAAAAGCCAAACGAAGACGGTACAGAGAACGTCATTCGTCGTCGCCTCACGCAGCTTTATGCGTTCGACGGCATTGGTCGTCGTGAAGTCGACTCCGTTGAAGCTGGTGACCTCTTTGTTGTTTCTGGAATTCCAGAAGTTCAAGTGGGCGACACTCTGTGCACTATCGACCAACAAGTTCCATTGGCACGACTTAGCGTTGATGAACCAGTTATTCGCATGAGTTTTGGAGTGAACACTTCACCCTTGGCGGGACGCGAGGGTAAATACCTCACCAGTCGTCACCTCAAGGAACGTCTCGATCGTGAAGTATTAGGAAACGTGTCAATTCGTTTGACCGACACCGATTCTCCAGAAATTATTGAAGTTGCTGGCCGTGGAGAATTGCAACTGTCTGTGCTTATCGAAAATATGCGACGAGAGGGTTACGAGCTTCAAGTGAGTCGCCCTCAAGTGGTCACGCGAGAGATAGACGGCAAACGTCAAGAGCCACTCGAAAATGGCGCATGCGACGTGCCTGACGAGCATGTGGGTGTTGTCACCCAAACCTTGGCACCACGTAAAGGCAGGGTAACCGATATTCGCCCCGGCGATATTGGCCGCACAATCATCAGCTTCGAGGCTCCTTCACGAGGTCTCATCGGTTTTCGTTCCGAGCTCATTACCCAAACACGTGGAACTGCTCTCATTCATATGAACCATGCAGGCTGGACTCCATGGGTAGGAGAACTTCCGCAACGTCTTGGTGGCGCCATGATTGGTGACCGCATGGGCAAAGTAACTGCGTATGCACTCGACAACCTGCAGGCGCGCGGCACTCTATTTGTAGAACCCGGTACTGAAATCTACGAAGGCATGGTTGTCGGAGAAAATGCACGTAACGACGAAATGGTTGTTAATGCTGTGCGCGAAAAGGAAAAGAATAACATTCGCACACATAGTCACGACGACGGCGTGAAGCTTGCTGCTCCTACTTTGCATAGTTTGGAAACAGCAATCGAGTGGATCGCCGACGATGAATTGGTGGAAGTCACTCCAAAGTCAATTCGCATCCGCAAACGCGGTTTATCAATTGAAGAACGTAAGCGCGCATTTAAGAAATAGTTACTATTTTTTAGGTCGTTCAGTTAATACAACTGGGTGACCAACAGCGGTTGATTTGCGCTTGTCTAATTCAATCGCGAGAAGTGCATACACCTTGTCGCCGACCATCTCGGAAATTTCGTCTTTGAGGTACTTGTAAACGGGCTTGTCGCCAACAAAGGCGAGTCGATCATCGTTACACCACCAATGGAACTCGTGTCCGCCTTCGCCCCAGTCGCGGCGCTTCCATTCGCGAATAAAAGTAACTACGTGTCCATCTTCGTCTGTTGTGTCTTGTGAACGCATCGGCACTTGCCAACATACGTCTGGCTTCCAGTCCATCGGGCGTTCGCCAGCTTCAGTGGCACCTATGTGTAAGGCACAACCAACGCCTCCTTCAAAACCCGGGCGGTTGAGAAAGATGCAGGCACCGTCGACGAGCTTTGTGGTGACCGTACCGCTCTTGTCGGTTTTGCTCCAACCCTTCTCATCGGCTTTTGCTTTGAACTGCCAGTTCTTAGCAGTGAGTCGTTTTGAAGATTTTTTCACTGTCTTCACATCGTCTGCATCAATGAAGTGAGCACCAAAACTGCAGCAACCTTGCATCAGTTCGGGTGAGGCTTCTTCAAGTATTCCTTGGCAACCTTGCCCATATATGCACATCCAGTTGGAGAGCATGTACGACACGTCGAACATATAAGTGCGCTCTTCTTCTGGGTCTTCGAAACTTACCCATTCATGGAGATCTTCAGGTATAGACACAGGTAGAGACGTTACAGATAAAACTTCGAAACTAACGAATTACATCAAGAATTTAGAGCTGACCTGTGAGTACTCTAGAGAAATGTCAGGTGTTGTTCACACAAACACTGCGGAGCTCTTTCTCGTAGGTCAAGATGCGTCAAACATGATGGGGAACCCTGCTGGCGTGTGTTATCCAACCTCTACGGCTGAGGTGCAAGAGGCCGTGCGTTGGGCAAGATCAAAAGGCATGGCCTTCATTGCCCGTGGTGCAGGCACTGGCTTGGCAGGCGGAGCCATACCAACAGCCGGATCATTGGTCATATGCCTGACGAAAATGAACAATATTCGTAGCGTGGACGTACACCGACGTGCGGCATGGGTTGAACCTGGGGTGTTGAACGCTGACTTGTCTCGTCACACGTCACGCCATGGCTTGCACTTTGCTCCTGACCCCTCAAGCCAGCAAAGTTGCACCATCGGTGGCAATGTTGCAAACAACTCTGGTGGACCTCATTGTCTGTCAGAGGGTGTCACCTCTGCCCATATTCTTGAACTCGAAGTAGTGCTGCCTTCAGGTGAAGTATGCATTCTCGATGCCGAGAATTCACTCTTTGATCTGCGCGGTGCCTTTATTGGTAGTGAAGGAATGTTTGGTATTGCAACTGCTATTGAGGTGCGCCTTGTGCAAAACCCACCACACGTTTCGACAATGGTTGTTGGTTTTGCCTCGGTACACGAGGGTGCCATGGCGGTCAGTGCCATTATTGCTCACGGCATCATTCCCAGTGCATTAGAAATGATGGACGCCCCCATTACTCGAGCGGTAGAAGAGTACGTTCATGCAGGTTTCCCCCTCGACGCCGCAGCGATGCTCATTGTTGAAATTGACGGTCTTGAACATTCTGTATCAGATGGCTCTCGACAAGTGAAAGACATTGTTTTACGTTTCGGAGCAACAAGTTTTAAGGTCGCACAGAGCGCTGCAGAACGAGCCCTCATATGGAAAGGGCGCAAAACAGCGTTTGGGGCAATTGCACGTATTCAACCTAACTACTACCTGCACGACACAGTGGTACCGCGAAAGAAATTGGCCGAAGTGCTATCGCAAGTATCGGCAATTGCTACTGAAGAGCAACTGCAAGTGATGAACGTTTTCCATGCAGGTGATGGCAACTTGCACCCCATTTTGATGTTCGATAAGAGAGTGGATGGCGTGATGGACCGTGTTCATCGTGCCGGATCAGAAATTGTTCGGGTCTCTTTAGAAGCTGGCGGGGTATTATCGGGTGAGCACGGTATTGGTCTTGAGAAACGAGACTTCATGAGATGGATGTTCACCGAGAACGACCTCTTGTTCCAACAAAAATTGCGTTCTGCTTTCGACCCTGAGGGCATTTCCAACCCACACAAGGTTTTGCCGCGGGGTTCAGGCTGCGCAGATACATCGTCCATTCCACCCGGAAGTTGGATGTGACATGTTGAGGCAACCAGTGAATTTAGGAAGTGTTGTCGATGATCTGCAGTATCAGATGGCAAATAGCGACGTTGTAAATATTGTTGGCACAAACAGTACGGGTGTGGCAAGTAGTAGCCCCGATGCTTGCGCCCTGAAGGCGCCCTCGGGAATCATTTCTTACGAGCCAGATGAGTTGATGATTTCAATTTTTGCTGGCACCACAATGAACGAAATCAACACCGAGTTGCAGCGAGTGCGACAGCGCATTGTTATTCCTGAATGGGGGACCATCGGCGGAGCCATCGCTACTTGCCGTAATGGCTTGCGGGAATCCCATCATCAGACACTTCCCAATAATGTGTTGCGGTGCACCGTCGTTGCAGCCGATGGAAGTCTGTTCCAAGGCGGGGGACAGGTGGTGAAAAATGTGTCGGGCTTTGACCTTGTGAAGCTACTGGTGAGCAGCTGGGGGCTTTTGGGTTTGATAGTTGAGGTAACGATGCGCACAGAGCCAATTCCTCAAGTATCACAATGGGTGCAGTCGCCAGAACCTGTTGCTTCAGAGCAAATCAGCAATTTGTACAGACCCGCTGTCGTCACGCGTGTCGATGGTGTGATGTATGTGCTGTTAGAAGGACACAAACTAGATGTCGAGCAAGAGATTTCGCACCTGCATGGCTTTGCATTGTGCGAGAGCCCAAATTTTATTCACTCCACTTCTCTAACGAATTTACATCGGCTGTCACAAGACCTACCTCACTCCATTGAGTGGGATATACGTAAGCAATTCGACCCGACCAATAAGTTGAACAGGCACATTGCCATACAGAGGAACCTTTTTACATGAACAAAACTCAGGGAATCTTTCAGTTGGTTGATGAAAAAGACCTCAATACCTGCGTTAATTGTGGACTATGTTTGCCACATTGTCCTACATACAGAGTTACTGGAGAAGATATCTACAGTCCGCGAGGACGCATCAACCTCATTCGTTCAGTGAAGCACGGAGATCTTGAACTAACGAAAGAAATTGTTCAGGCTTTAGACACGTGTATTCAATGCATGGGATGCGAGCCCGCTTGCCCATCTGGTGTGCAGTACCACTCAATTATTTCACCAGTTAAAGCCGAAATGCATTCTGGATGGCGATGGCGTGATGCTCCTTTGCGTTGTGGGCTGTATGTCGTGACCCACATGCGTTGCTTGCGCCTGTTCACCCGAGTGATATCCATCGCACAGAAACTTAAAATTGTTCCAAAACAAATATCTGTGCCAAAAATAGATTTTCACAGACCACGGTTTAATAAGAAACCACAAGTTCGCTCTGGGAAAGAAGTTCTGCTGTTCACAGGATGCGTTATGGACGCTTGGTATCGAAATATTCACTTAGATACCATCACGTTGCTGGAAGCCCTTGGCTATTCAGTAAAGATCTCCGGAGACGAATATGGCTGCTGTGGAGCGCTGCACGAACACGCAGGTTTCACTAAGTCTGCGTTAAAAATGCAACGTAAAATGCAACAATCTGAAAGTGTTTCTACAATCGTAGTGAACTCAGCTGGTTGTTCTGCATCGTTAAAAAATGCCTTGGCTGGAAGTCGTGTCGTATTGGATATCAATGAACTGCTGTATCGCCACATTACAGATTTACAACACTTACTCGTTCGGCGAAACGAAACCGTTCTCATCCAAGAACCATGTCATTTGCGCCATGTGCAAGGTATATCTAAAGAGGTGAAGGAATTATTGGAAATCAGTTTTACTGTTACTCAAATGGAAGACGACGGCCTGTGCTGCGGAGCTGGAGGCTCATTTAGTTTTAGCCAACCGGCAATGGCTACTGCGGTACGTGGAAGAAAACTTGACGAAGTAAACAGAGTAATAAACTCCGTTGCGCCAGAGACCATCAGTTTCATAGCTTCTGCGAATCCGGGTTGTTTATCTTTTCTATCGGGAGGGAAAATTGATGTAGCGATTGTGCACCCAGTGACTCTTTTGGCTCAGTCATTAAGTTCCCTCAACGCAATAGGAGTTATTTGATGAGCAATTTTCGTGAACAATGTGACGAAGTAGTTTCTCAACTAGAGGCGATGACGGAACATTTGAGCGATCTGTCGCAATCGCTTCTGCTCGACGCACTAGACGGGAAGACAGATGCAATTGGTTTTGAAAAACGCGTTCAAAAAGCGAGAGGGCATCTAGCTAAAACTATTCGCCTACTTCAGGACGAAATAATAGGGTAGAAGCTATTGAGGCGGTTAATTAACCGTCGCAGATCTCCGTATTCAACCTTTGTAAAAGAGAACTTTATTCGAGGTAGTTCTGGGTGGTCATGATCTCTATGTTCAATTTTATGAGTCTCAGCACGTTCTATTGAACCCTCAGTACATAAGTAGTCGAACTCTTGGTTAACGATTTCTAGTTGCTCATCTGTAATAAGTTTTTGAAGACGTATGACGAGCGATTTCCCGATATAACGCAACGAGTGGTAATTGGTGTAGAAACTTCTAATTTCACGAACTGCCTCATGGATGTTGTTCGTAATGAAAAACAATGCCATGTCTGCTCCCGATACCAGTCCTCTCGATACCAGTTCGTTTTGTATGAAAGTGTTTACTTGCTCCCAATACGTATCGCCTGGTGCATCGAGAAAAACAATAGGCACAGGCATGCTCTTACCAGTTTGCACAAGAGTGAGCAATTCAAATGTTTCATCAAGCGTGCCGAATCCGCCCGGAAGGCATATAAATGCGTGAGATTCCTTAACCAACATGAGTTTGCGTGTGAAAAAATAGCGCATGCTGACATGTTTTGAGTCATTTGCAATGAGGGCATTTGCTTCATTTTCCATTGGTAGCCGAATGGACACACCGATGCTCTTATCGGCGCCAGCTCCTTTCATTCCAGCTTCCATAATTCCTGGGCCTGCGCCCGTTACGACCATCCAGTCATGCCGGGCCAGTTCAGCTGCCACCTCTACCGTATGGGTGTAGAGAGGTTCATTTTCCAGAACTCGCGCGCTGCCAAAGATGGTTGCCTTCTTGTTGTCTGCAAACGGAGCGAACACACTAAAAGCCGCCCGCATCTCTTGGATAGTTGTTTTCAGTATTTTAGCATCGAGGCCATTTGGGTGATCAAGGACAAAATGCAGCGAATCATTAATTATTTCCTCAAGAAATAATTGAGATTTTTGAGGTTCCAAATACGGATGGAGTTCGGCTAGAAGCTTTTGACACAGTTCTTCAATCTTGCTTCGATCCGTATTATCGAGCATGAATGTTCTCTATTTTTACCTGCAGTGCTTCAAGTAGCACGTCGAAGCTGTGTTCAAATGAACGCACACCATCGGCTTCCAACTTATGCGAGATGGACTGTAAATCAATACCAGTAGATAAGAACTCTTTCCACAACCCTGGAGTGTTGATAGACATCTCGTCAAGTGACTGGCTAGCCACCCCATGATCGTAGAAGGCAAGCATTGTGTCTTCTGGAATTGTGTTCACCGTGTTACGCCCGATGAGCTCGTCCACATAGAGGGTGTCTCTGTACAAAGGGTTTTTAGTTGAGGTGCTCGCCCAAAGGGGACGCTGTAAATGAGCTCCGATTTGTTCCAATTTCTTCCAGCGTTGCGATTGTTGAACGCTCAAAAAGTGAAGGTAGGCCATTTGAGCCTGCAAAATTGCAGCCCTACCGGCATATTTGCGTGAGATATCTGTGTCTAATGCGGAAAGTTCTGTATCGACAACTGCATCAACGCGACTGATGAAAAATGAAGCTACACCCACCACATCTTTCACCTTCTCGGGCAACCGTGTGGCAAGAGTTTCTAGTCCGGAGACATACGCCTCAAGCACTTCGATATAGCGTTCCAAACTAAAAATAAGAGTGACATTGATGCTGAATCCTTGCGACACAAGGTCTTCAATTGCTATCAACCCATTTTTAGTAGCAGGTATTTTAATGAGTACGTTCGGTGCTGTCAGACGCTCACGCAGTTCGATAGCAGCCTGTATGGTTGCGTGTTCATCGTATGAAAGGTGAGGGTCAACCTCAACGCTCACCTGGCCATCTTGGCCATTGCTCTTTTGGAACAGATGTGCGAATATGTCGGCGGCATCCGCAATATCTTTGAGGACGAGTGCCCAGTAAGTGTCGGTAACCGACAAGTGATGATGCGCCAATTCAGATAATTGTTCGTCGTAGTCCGAAGAGTCTTGAATTGCTTTTTGGAATATTGTTGGGTTTGAGGTTAAACCCCTGACTCCCATTTCTAAGTAGCGCTCTAATTGCCCTGTTGTTATATAACTGCGCCGCAAATTGTCGAGCCATGGACTTTGGCCATATTTTTCGTACAGATCTATAAGACGCGACGTGGAACTTTCAGCCATACCTATGAATGTAGTTGAATTGCGCGATCGGCGACGTTGCTCGCTGAAATGCCAAAATGCTCTAGCGCCTGAGCTCCCGGGGCACTTGTTCCGAAACTTTCGATGCTCACCATGTCGTCGACGTATTTTTCCCATCCGAAAGATACGCCAGCCTCAACTCCAATAATGGGGATGTCGTGGGGAAGCACTCGGGCCTTGAAATCTGTTGGCTGTTTGTCGAATAGTGAGAAACACGGCGCCGATACCACGTTGGCCGACACCCCACGACTCGCCAATATTTCAGCAGCTTCTAGGCACACAGATACTTCGCTGCCCGTTCCCATTAAAACAAGATCGGGCTGCTCGACGGAGCGGATAATTGCAGCACCCGTTTGCACAGCGGAGCCATCGCTGATGATGGGGAGGTTTTGACGGCTCAAGATGAGTGCTGTCGGACCATCGAACGCAAGAGCCTGCATCCATGCTGCGGCAGTTTCGTTACCGTCACAAGGACGTATGACCTGCAAACCTGGGATGATACGCAAAGAGGCCAATTGTTCTACTGGTTGGTGTGTTGGCCCATCTTCGCCTACCCCTACCGAGTCGTGGCTGAAGATAAACACAACTTTGGCCTTGCTGAGCGCTGCAAGGCGTAGCGATGGTCGCATGTAATCGGCGAACACGAAGAATGTGCCCACAACGGGAAGCACCATTCCATGCAACGCCATACCGTTGGCAATAGAGCCCATGGCGTGCTCTCTGATTCCGTAATACAACTGTTTGCCCGAAGGGTTTGAGCCGCTGAATGCAACTTCTCCCGCGAGCTTTGCCCCGGTATTGCCTGTGAGGTCGGCAGCGCCAGAAAGTAATTGTGGCAATACCTTTGCGGCTTCTTCAAGAACTTTTTGAATGGCGACTCGTGTTGCGGGAGTTTCATTTGCGCCAAATACTGGCAACACCGATGACATCTTCTGAACCATTTCTCGAGAGGAGTAAGCAGCGAGTTCTGCTGTGTTCTCTCCTGAGACACTTTGCCACTGCGCATAAGCACCCTTATTGCGGTTCAGAGCATGCTCTCTGTGTTGCTGAACAATTTCGAAAGGCGCCCAAAATGGCTTATTGGGCATACCAATTATTTCTTTGGTTCGCGCGATGTGCTCTTCCATAAATGGATTTCCATGAGCTGCATGTTTGTCGGTGAAATCTGGTGATGGGAAACCAATATGTGTTGGCAAAATAATAAGAGTCGGTTGTCCGGCGTGCCCGCGCGCTTGCAAGAGGACTTTCTCTAAGGCATCGCAGTCCTGCGAAATATCTGTGCACTCGATGACATTCCACTGATACGAGCGGAAGCGGTCTGCAACATTGTCTGAACTTGTGAGGTCTAATGCTCCGTCAATGGTGATTTTATTCGCATCAAATATTGCCACCAAGTGATCGAGCTGCAAATGACCCGCCAAAGAGCCCGCTTCGTGGCTGATGCCTTCCATTAGGCAACCGTCACCAACAAGCACATAGGTGTGATGGTCAATGAGCTCGCTACCCAGTTGAGAACGCAAGTGCGATTCGGCAATTGCCATGCCAACTGCATTTGCAAAACCTTGGCCGAGCGGTCCGGTCGTGACCTCAACTCCGGTGGTGTGACCAACCTCTGGGTGCCCAGGGGTTAAGGAACCCAATTGACGAAAGTCTTTAATGTCGCCAATCTCCAAGCCATAGCCGTTAAGAAAAAGGTTCGCGTATTGCAAAATAGACGCGTGACCATTCGACAAAATGAATCTGTCGCGGTTCAACCACAGTGGGTCGGCTGGGTTGTGGTTCATCACACGCGAATACAAGACGTGGGCGAGAGGAGCAAGTGTCATTGCCGTTCCTTGGTGGCCACTTTTCGCATAAAAAGGTGCGTCCATCGCGAAACCACGAATAATGGCAATTGCGTTTGCATCGAAAGACGCGAGGTCGAGTGACCCGACTGAAGGTGCTGTTGTCACAACGAAAGACTAATCGGCGACAGGGGGGAGAAGGGTTAACGGCACGATGTGCCACGCATCTTGATTGAGGCGGCAATGAGCGAAAATTTGACAATATTCTGTAAATTCAAGTTCGGCACGCACGAGTCGATAGGTGAATTTCCCCGGGTCAACGCGAAATGGATTGACGTTGCGCGCAATTTGCTCGCTGTCATGTGAAATGCCCTTGCGGAAAACAACCTCAAAGATTCCCTCGCCTTTTTCGTCAGGTTCGCAGAATATGAGAGCGACAAAATGGGGTGTGATTGTGAGCGGCAGATCACCCTGTGCAACTGTCGAGAAGAATGCCCCTGTTATATCGATGCGAGTGGCTGGACCCGCAACCTGTCGAGTTTCAAAATTGTCCATGAAGAGGCTAGAAACGAGATGCATGGAAGGAAATATACTCAAGGCGCACTCTGTGAGCCCAGTTGATTGTGGTTAAAGAACTAATCTTTCGCCATGAGCACTTTGTCAGAATTCGCCAGTAAAGAAATCCTTGCGCGGCATGGTCTCCCTATTTTGCAAGAGAGAGTCGTCGCTAGCAGCTCCGAAGTACCTGGAGTATTGGCTCAAATGAGTTTGCCTGTGGTAGCAAAGCTCTGCGGACCATCAATTGCACACAAAACCGAGCGTGGGCTCGTCAAGTTGAATCTTCAGACAAATGACGACGTGAGTAAGGCTGTCGATGAATTACTTGCTGCGGCTGTACCTGCCGATGGGGAAGTGGAAGTTCTTATTGCTCCCATGGTCAAAAGCAGCCGAGAATTCATTGCAGGCGTTGTTCGCGATGCTCAATTTGGTCCCAATGTCATGCTTGGAGTTGGTGGCGTTCTGGCAGAAGCAATCGCAGACGTTGTATTTCGCCCGGTTCCACTGAGTTCACATGATGCCCATGAAATGGTGGCTGAACTACGTTCGCAAAAGTTGCTTGGAGAATTTCGTGGTGAACCTGCGGTCTCTATTGACGCACTGGTGCGCGTGTTATTGGCATTGTCAAATGTCAGTGTTGAACGCTCCGATATTGCATCTATCGATCTCAACCCATTACTTGTTACTAGTGCGGGCGAATTGGTGGCTGTGGACGCACTCGTGGAAATTGAAGACGCATTCACCACGCCAACAAATCAAACAATTGCTTCATCGGTTCTAGATGATGAACATTTCCGTGCTCTTTTCGAGCCAAAGGGTGTTGTGGTGACCGGTGCTTCGAGTCATCCAGGCAAATTTGGATTTGTGTCCGTTCACAATATTTTGGCAAGTGGTTATTCCGGAGCAGTATTTGGTACCAATCTCTCTGAAGAAGAGGTACTAGGAATACAAACGGTGTCAAGTTTGGATGACATTCCCAAAGACGCTGCAGATCTTGTTTTCGTGTGCACACCAAGTAGCGCGAACCCAGAAATTCTTCGGGCGTGTGCACGTCGGGGCATTAAGGCCGCCTTTCTCACCTCTGCTGGTTATGGCGAAGCAGGAGATGAAGGAATTCGCTTAGAAAAGGAACTCATTTCATTAGCTAACGAACTAGGAATCTTGCTCGCGGGTCCAAATGGCCAAGGCGTGGTAAGTACTCCATCGCAACTGTGTGCGCAGATCGTTGCGCCGTATCCTCCCCGGGGCCGTATCGGTGTTTCTAGTCAAAGCGGAAACTTCGTTTCCAGCTTCCTGAATTATTCGCGTCAAAGTGGAGTCGGAGTAAGTCGTGCGGTCTCTGCCGGAAATGCCGCTTGCGTGTCGGTGGCTGATTACTTGAAATGGTATTCAACCGATACAGAAACATCAGTTGGACTCGCCTACCTGGAAGGCATTTTCGACGGATCACATTTAATGGCGCAACTTCAGGAAGTAACAATGAAAATGCCATTGGTTGTCATGAAAGGTGGAGCAACAGAAGCAGGGGCTAAAGCAGCTGCTAGCCATACAGGTGCTCTTGCGGCAAACGACAAAGTATTCGATGGGGCGTGTCGCCAGAGCGGTATCAGCAGGGCAAAGAATGTTGAAGAAGCATTCGATACAGCGGCATGTTTTGCTACTCAACCACTGCCCAAAGGTGGACGCACAGTAATTTTAACCACCGCAGGTGGATGGGGTGTTGTCACTTCCGATGCGCTGATGTCTACCCGAGAACTCACATTAGTGGAT
>JBAXNF010000029.1:0-15288 GCA_037133935.1 bacterium | reverse complement strand
CTGAGCTGCAGCTGCAGTGAGCAGCGCGAAACCAAGTACCAAAACGACGTCACGTGTAATGGCACGGGAGCGGACGCTGGACTTTGGCAAAAGATCAACAAGAACTGTGGCCTTTACGCCAGCGGTCAGGGTTGGGGTAGACACAAAAAACCTCACTCAATTGTTTGTAGGGCATTACTGCACGGCGGACCGTCGTCAAAGTGTACCGAGGTGACCCTTTTCTCAACGAGTTTCTCGGTCCGGCGCGAAGTTTGGGCTTCGATGTCGCACAGGAAACCGTGCGCTACTAGCGTCTAGATCGTGACAGACCTTCCCGATATCGACCAGTTCCGTAAAGAAGCCCGCGTTTGGCTCGAGCAAAACGCCGAGGCCCTGCCTGAAGCAGGCACATCTGACGACGAAGAGCAAGAAGTGCAATGGGGCCAAGGTTCCGACAATGTTGCCATCTTCCATAACTTCACCGATGAGCACGAGCTTGAACGTCTGAATGCAGTGAAGGCATGGCAGCGCAAAAAGTTCGATGCCGGCTACGCCATGATCAACTGGCCAGAAGATGTGGGCGGCCGTGGCCTTTCCGCTACATACGTGCGCGCCTACACAACCGAAGAATCAAAGTTTCGCATTCCGAGTGCTGGTGAACTTCCCCCGACCTCAATGGGGCTTATTGCCACCACCGTTGGCGCGTTTGGAACACCAGAGCAAAAAGAAATGTTTGTAAAGCCACTCATGAGCATGGAAATTTGTGGCTGCCAACTGTTCAGCGAACCAAGTGCTGGTTCCGACCTTGCTTCACTCACTACTCGCGCAGTACGCGATGGCGATGAATGGATTTTGAATGGTCAAAAGGTATGGACCTCTGGTGCTCGTTTTGCCGAGTGGGGTCTGGCCATTACTCGCCACGACTTCGATGTGCCAAAGCACAAAGGCATGACGGCGTTTATGGTGCCTCTCAATGCCCCTGGCGTTGAAGTGCGTGCCATTAAACAAATGAGCGGCGGCGCAAACTTCAACGAAGTATTCCTCACCGACGTGCGCATTCCCGACTCGCTTCGACTCGGACCCGTCGGCGAAGGCTGGAAGGTTGCACTCACCTGTCTTGGCTTTGAACGCGACCACTCGAGTGGCTCAACAAGTAGCCACACTGGCGGCACCTACAAGCAAGTCATTGCTACAGCCGAATGGGCTGGTGTTGCAAAAGACCCCATCATTCGTCAGTCACTTGCCGATCTTTACATTCAGCACAAAGTTGCCCAACTCACCAACCGGCGTGCTGCTGCTGGCATGCGTGCCGGGCAAACACCTGGCCCTGAAGGTTCCCTTGGCAAGTTGATGTGGACCGCCAACATGACGCGCATCAGCAATGTCATCTCGCAAATTCTTGGCGCGCATTTAGTTGCCGACAATGGCGAATGGGGTACGTACGCTTGGAATGAACACATTTTAGGCGCGCCTGGTTACCGCATTGCTGGTGGTAGCGACGAAGTGCAACGCAACATTGTTGGTGAGCGCGTACTAGGCCTTCCACCAGAACCTCGTGTTGACAAAGACGTTGCATTCAGCGAGGCACAACGCCTCGCTCGCAAGTAATTATTTACTTGTAGTCGCGCCCCACGTTGCCAACAATTTTTGCTTGGCCAGCGGCGGTGTCATCTTCAATGAGCGCAATTACTGCGACAGCTATGTCTTCTGGAGTAAGCATGACCGTTGACGCAAGAACTGGTGCAAGCCATGCTGCCGGGCGAGTACCGTCGCCTGTTTGCTTCATGGTCATGTCGGTGTCGACCATGCCCGGAAGTACTGCGTTAATGCGAATTCCTTCAGATGCGAACCCAGCACAACTTTCCACAATGCGCACCACGCCAGCTTTTGTTGCTGAATACACAGGGTCGGTAGGCATGGCCTGCAACGCGGCCACGGAAGCCGTATTTACAATGGCGCCTCCACCACGTGCACGCAGAGCCTTAATGGCCTCTTGAGTACCCATAGCAACGCCGCCCAGGTTCACTGCAATAACTGCAGAGATTTTTTCGAGGGCAGCATCGGGCCACAGTGGTTCACCACAAATGAGGCCAGCATTGTTGTGCACAATGTCGAGACCACCAAAGGCTGCAGTTGCCGCAGCAAACATGGCACGTACACCAGCAGCCGTTGATACATCTGCTTTCAGTGTGACCACGTTGGCACCAGGCACTGCCTTTTGAACAAGTGCAGCAGTTTCTTTCACACCATCTTCGTTGATATCAGCTGCAACCACTTTGGCGCCTTTTTGCGCGAGCGCAATGACTGTTGCGCGACCAATGCCTGCGCCGGCGCCAGTAACGAGAGCGTGCTTGCCTGAGATCTCCATGAGATGACTCTTTTCTATGTGTGCGATTTAGTCGATGCTGCCAATTTGGGTGCCTACTTCGTAGGTTTCACCCTCTTCACCAGTGATGTGAACAGTGCCGGCTACTGGAGCTTCAATTTCGTTTTCGACTTTGTCGGTTTCAATGCGGTACAACACATCGCCAGGGGTCACGGCGTCGCCATCGGCGACGAGCCATTCAACGAGTGTGCCTTCGGTCATGGAAACGCCGAGCTTTGGAATGCTGATGGGGGTAGACATGGCTCTTGTTCTATCGGATTTTCATGGCACACTACGAATTATGGATTCTTCGCCAGCCCCAGAAGCCCAAAATTCTGACCCTCAGCCCCTCCCGTGGTGGATGAACCCACTCAATATCGTGCTTCTGGTTGTGGCCGGCATTGTGCTCTCCGGGGCTATTGCCTTCACCGTTGGCGAGTCTCGCGGCCGAGGGGCACACAACGGGGCCGACATTGGCTTTCTTCAAGACATGCGTCTTCACCATGAACAGGCAGTGGTGATGAGCCTCGTCTACATCGATACATCTAGTGCAGGCACTCCTGAGGGTCTTCCATCGCGCAGCGTGTTGCGACTCATCGCACGCGAAATTATTGTGGCTCAATCTGCAGAGTCGGGTCGCATGGTGCAAATGTTGCGCCAATTCAAAGCATCTGAAACAAACGAAACAGACCAAGTAATGGGGTGGATGAATGAACCACTCCCCCTCAACCAAATGCCGGGCTACGCCACCGATGCGCAGTTACAACAACTTCGTAATACTCGCGGCAAAGAAGTAGATGCTCTTTTTGGACAACTCATGATTGCCCACCACAACGGCGGAATTCACATGGCAGAACATGCGGGCATGCATGGCAAAAACAGTGAAGTAATTGCTCTTGCCAAGGTCATGGCCTCAGCTCAAAAATCTGAAGTAAAAGAACTCACCCGCCTCATTGGCTAGGAGAATGCCTTTTATTTATTGAGTGATTTGATTGCTGCAACGATGTCGGCAACCTGGGGAACAAATGCTGTTTCCAAGTTCTTTGCGTATGGCACCGGAGTGTTTTGTCCACCAACACGAGCAACTGGTGCAGCAAGTGTGCCGAACAGTTCTTCGTGAATACGGCTCGACAATTCAGCACCAAAACCACAGCGTGTAACCGCTTCGTGAACAACAACGGCGCGCTTGGTTTTTGATACCGACGCAAGAACAGTTGCCTCATCGAGTGGAACAAGGGTGCGCAAGTCGATGACTTCAACAGACACGCCCTCGGCAGCAAGAATGTCGGCTGCTTTCACAGCGTCGTGCACTTGCTTGCCGTAAGAAATGACGGTGACGTCTTTTCCTTCGCGCACAATGTTTGCCTTGCCAAGTGGAATGCGATTGTCGCCCACTGGGACATCACATGCATACTGAGGATCCCAATACATAAGCATTGGCTCAACAAAGAGCACTGGGTCTGGATCGAAGATTGAACTGATGAGCAAACCTTTGGCATCGGCAGGGTTCGAAGGAACAACTACCTTGAGCCCAGGTGTATGCACTGCCCATGCTTCAAGCATTTCTGAGTGCTGCGCGCCAAACTGACGACCAGCACCAGCGCTGGTGCGAATAACCATAGGAACTGTGGTTTGACCACCTGACATGTAGCGAATTTTCGCTGCGTGGTTGGTGATTTGGTCGAGACATACGGCAATGAAGTCCATGATCATGATTTCAGCAACAGGCTTATAACCAGCAATGGCTGCGCCTACTGCTGCACCAATGATGGCAGCTTCAGAAATAGGAGTCTTACGCACACGATGTGTTCCGTATTTTGTTGAGAGGCCCTTGGTGATTTTGTACACGCCACCAGATGGTTCGGCAATGTCTTCGCCCAACAAGAAAACTTTCTCGTCGAGACCCATTGCGATGTCCATAGCTTCGTTGAGCGCGATGCCCATTGGAATAATGCGGGGTTCAGTAGTAGTCATGGTTGTCTCTCACTTAGTGATTTCTTCGTAGACGTCTGTGTACAACTCGTCGAGTGACGGTTCAGGGCTGTTCATTGCGAACTCCACTGCATCATCCACCATTGCAACGATCTTGTCTTCAATTTCAGCAAGCTGTGCTTCAGTTGCATGACCGTTCTCTAGCAACCAAGCACGAAATGCTGGTACTGGGTCGGCAGCCATTGCGGCTTTGCGCTCTTCTTTTGGCATGTACTCCATGGCATCACCCATGAGGTGACCATAGAAACGATACGTACGAGCTTCAATGAGAGTTGGTCCCTCACCTGCACGGGCACGGGCAATTGCTTCGCCAGCGGCATGCCACATTGCAACAGGATCGTTACCGTTCACTGTTACTCCAGGCATTCCGTATGCTGCGGCGCGCTCTGAGATATACTCAACACCAGTTGACATAGACATTGGTGTGTGCTCGCCGTAAAGGTTGTTCTGGCAAAGGAAAATGACAGGCAGTTTCCATACAGCGGCCATGTTCATGCCCTCGTGGAAGGCGCCGATGTTTGATGCACCATCACCAAAGTTCACCACGGTGACCTGGTCGGTTCCTGCAAGCTGTGCTGCGAGTCCGAAACCGTTTGCAATGGGAATACCAGAACCCACGATGCCGGTGGTCACTACCAAGCCCGAGTCGGGGTGCGTGATGTGCATTGGGCCACCCTTGCCCTTGCATGTTCCTGTGGAACGACCAAGGAACTCTGCCCAGAGTTCACGCATGGGAACACCCTTTGCAAGGTGGTCGTGGAGTCCGCGATAAATGGTGACCACGTAGTCGTCGGGGCGAAGGTGCACGGCATAACCGGCGCTAATGCACTCTTGTCCGCGAGGCGAGTAATAGATCAATTGAATTTGACCACTTGTCAACATTGAGCGAAAACGCTCGTCGGTGGTTTTGATCTTGTTTTGGATCTCGTACATCTGTACGAGGGTTTCACGATCAGGTGAATCGGGACGATTAGTTGTTGCCATAGGGTCTCGTATGCCTTTACAAATCCGAAAACGGGATGTGGGTTTATCAATAGTCTTCAAAAACAATATTGCCCTGCTTTCCTATCAGAAAAAGGGTCTCACCAAGGTGGTCGAACGGCGAGCTGCGAACGAAAATGCCGCCTAGGCACTAAAACTTGGCTCCGCTATGCACCTTTGGTGGCTAGGAAGGCAGCTAGCTCGCGGGGTTTGTCGCCCTGAATGCTGTGACCAGCCCCGTCGATGACAAGTACCTGTGCTCGTTCCTGGCGCCGTAACAACTCGGCAACATCGGCATCGTCAACCACAGGCGAGGTTCCTCCGCGCAACAACGTGAGGGGGCATTCCAATGACCCAATGAGGTCCCACAATTTGTCCAGCGCATCACCCGAGATGGGCTCTGAGTTTTCACTGCGTATATGACTGCGGCGGTCGTAACGCCATTGCCATGACCCGTCGTCGAGTTGTTTGGCATTATGCAAAATGCCACGGCGCAACGACTCAATAGTGCGGGTGGGGTTGTGCTCAATGGTGCGCTTCAACAAGTCATCAAAGGAGGCAAAAGTTTGCGGCCCATTAACAAAGTCGAGAATTGCTTTTGCCTTATCGCCGTTCACGCCCGGCGTGATATCGACAAGCACGAGTTCTTTTACCAAGTGCGGCGCGTGGCCGGCAAGAGCCAACGAGGTGAGACCACCTAGCGACATGCCCACCACTGCTTTTGCCCACGAAGCATGAAGCTCAATGACCTCGGCAATATCGACTGCCATGGAATGTGGCGAATACATGGCGTCGTCTCGCCATGATGAGTGCCCGTGGCCAGGTAGATCGATGGCGAGTGCTGGTACACCAAGGTCTAGAAGCACGGTGTCCCATGTGTGCGCATTTTGCGACCCACCATGAACAAAAACCATTTGTGGTTCTGCACTTCCCCACTTCAGTGCACTCACAGTGCGACCATCGGCAAGTTGATGCACGATGCGCTGCACCTGTGGTTGCGCAGATGCCGTTAAGGAATACTCGGCAATGTTCTCATGAAACAATGAGAATTCGTCGTAGGGCACTCGTTCCATTGTTCCTCACATTTCAGGGCAGCGTGCTTGCAGGCGCTGGAGCAACGCTAGACGTTGTTGCCGTAGGCACTGGAGCCGGAACTGTCGTTGTTGGTTTCTGCTTTACGGTGGTCGTTGTTTGCACAACAGTTGAAGTTGTCGTTGTTGAACTTGTTGTGGTGGTGTAGTCCGGGTCGGGCTTGTCGGCCGGAGGAACAGGTGCGCCGTATTGTTCTGGCTCATTGACACCGTCGAATACATAGACGCGATCGCCATAGGCAACAAGTGTTTGGAAATATTCCGACACGTGCATGGGAATACGCACACACCCGTGAGAAGCAGGCGCATTGGGTACCTGCGCAGCACCGTGTACTGCAATGCCGCCGTTGAAATACACCGGGTTCCACATTGTGCCAAGTTTGCTTTGCCGCGTTCCCGACTTGCGGTTGTAGAAGTAATAAAACCCACCAGGCGTTACCGCATTTCCGCAGATACCTTTTTTCAGTGGCTCGGTACCCGGGTTGCCTTGTTCACCTGGGTCGATGGTCACTTCTTCACACCAGTCTTCTCCGGTGCCCGTGGAAATATGCGTTACTAAAATTGGCTTGCCCTTTTTGAATACCACCAGCACTTGCTCAGGAAGGTAGATCTCAACGTGCGACTCTGTAGGTGCCTGCGGACGACGCGGCACAATGAGGTTGTCTTGTTGCAACAACTGCCATGACTCGGGGGTGATGGAGCCAGTCACTTTTTTACGCGGCGTTTTCAAGACGAGCTTTTCAAAGGCCCACACCGACTGCGTGGTGTTGTAGCCAAAATCACCATCAATAAGGTTGGGGTCAAAGGAAAGGTCTTTCAACCTTTGTTGCAGTCGACGAACATCTGGGCCTTTCATGCCGGCCTTCAAAGTGCGATTCAGCCCAGGAGCAGTTGTTGTTGGGCCGCTCGCAATGGTTGTCGTTGTGCTGGGGCCGTCAGTACCACTATTCGCAACAACCCCAAAGGCAATTACTCCGACAAGTAGCACTGCGGCCACCGCAGCAGGCCACCAGCGACGCACGTGACTCGGCGCGACATCAAACTCTGGAGGGAAATTTTCAGTCTGATTCAATTGCTCGAAGCTCTTTACGTAAAGTGAACATTTCCCCGAGAATTTTGCGAATAACCGACATTGAACTCAGCGTAGAAACACCACGTGTACGCGGAAAGTAATCAACACCAAACTGAATGACGTTCATGCCTAACTTCTTTGCACGAATGACAAGCTCAGCATCTATGAATGATCCTTCGCTTTTCAATTCAATTTTTTCAAAAATGGATCCGCGGCAAAGTTTGAATGCAAAGTTGATATCGCGCATTTTTACGCCGAAAAAAACTCGCACAAGCCCGTTATAGAAAGTGGAATAGACAGACCGAATATAACCTTCACCAGTTCGGTCAAAACGAAAAGCACTCACAATGTCGGCTTCGTAGTAATGCATGAGACGCACGGCGCGGCGCACTTCAAGCATGTCAAAGGGAAGATCGGCATCGGTGTACAGAACGAGGTCACCAGTTGCAGTAGCGAAACCGGTCTTCATGGAACCACCTAGTTTGCGATTAACAGGGTGATGCACCACTTTGACACGAGGGTCGGCCTCGGCAGCGGCGTCGGCAATTTGGGGAGTTTTATCGGTTGAGGCATCGTCAATAATGATGAGCTCATAAGTTTCAATTTCACCGTCAGCAATGAGCACATCACAGAGTTCGCGGCCGGCCGAGAGAGCACGTTCGAGGTATTCCTCTTCGTTCCACATTGGGAAAAATATGGAAAGTTTCTTGAAATGTGCGGCGCTCATAGCGGTAGTTAGGCTAGTGGCGCAGACCCCATGCGCGACACCGCTCATTCGCCTTGTGGCAGTAGCGTGGGCGTATGGCGAACGGCGATTTAGTGCGGTATTTCAGCACACCACTCACCCGCGTGTGGAACCGTGTTCTCTTTCTCACGTGGGCACTTTTCGCCGTTGCGATGGGTTTTCTTGCAGCATCTAGCCAACGCACTGGCAAACGCTTGTGGTGGGTCGATGCCCATGGAATGCACCTCTTTTTCACCATTGCTCTCATTTACTGCAGTGCCATTGTGGTCATGGCACTCGCTATTAAACAGTCGCGTTTCGCCCTATCTGTGGCAGTTCTAGTTGGCATTGCCCACATTGTGAGCGCCTGCTTCGACCTGTCTGGCACCACAGGCTCGGCCCTTGCCGCGTTCGTATTGGCCATTTCTACTCTTGCCGCCAGCCTTGCTTGTACAGCCGGCGTCGGGCTACGCCCCCGCAGCACAACAGTCCAGTAAAGCCTCGCATCATTCTTCAGCACTAGCGTGGAGAGAAATTGAGAGTGGTGGGGGCTACACATGCGCACGATCAAACATCCATTATCTGGGGCTCTTTACGACCTCACTGACAATGGCACCGTCCTTGTTCAAAAAGATGGGGCAACAGGCGAGTTCACCAGTGAAGGTCGATACGTCACAGGTGCCATCAAACAATGTGACCCGCATATTTGCGTATGGATCGCCGGTCGCCAAGTTCCCTCGAATCCCCGCGCAGGCGCACAATCACTTATCGACGACAAAGGAAGCAAATGAGCATTACATCGAACGACAAAACTTCTGCTCGCTCACCGGGTGTGAACTATCAAGATCTTCACGAGCGCGACTCTCGTCCTGTTCCTGAAGTTTTACGTTGGCAAAGCGGCGGCTGGCTTGGCGATGAAGACATTCCCGTGTCGCGTTATACAAGCCGTGAATTTCACGAACTTGAAAAAGAAAAAATGTGGAAGCGCGTTTGGCAAATGGCTTGCCGCGAAGAAGACATTCCCGAAGTTGGCGACACGCTGGTATACGAAATCTGTGAGATCTCTCTGCTCGTTGTTCGCACCTCAGAAAATGAAATTAAGACCTATCACAACGCTTGTCTGCATCGTGGTCGGCAACTGCGTGAGTACGACGGCAATGCGCAAGAACTGCGCTGCCCATTTCATGGCTTTTGCTGGAATCTCGATGGATCATTGAAGCAAGTTCCCTGCGAGTGGGACTTTCCTCATATAGAAAAAGATCAATGGGGTCTTCCTGAAGTGAAAGTAGCAACGTGGGGCGGATTCGTATTCGTCAACCTCGACCCAGACTGTGAGTCCTTTTCATCATTTCTTGGTGACTTTGGTTGGCACTTTGAAAAGTGGCCATTAGAGAAGCGCTACAAGAGCGTCCACGTCGCCCGCATTTTCCCGTGCAACTGGAAAATAGTGCAAGATGCATTCAGCGAGGCATTCCACGTTGTAGCAACTCACCCGCAATTGTTAGCCGCCATCGGCGATGCAAATTCCCAGTACGACTGGAAAGATAATTATTCACGCGCAATCACCCCGAATGGAACGCCGAGCCCACACATCAAGTGGATCCCGACTGAACAAGAGATGTTTGATGCAATGTCTGACCGCAGACTTGATGAGCCGCCAATTCTCACTCTCGCAGATGGAGCTACTGCTCGGTCAACCGCCGGCGACGGAGGACGCGCAACATTGAAAGAGGTTCTTGGCGACAAGGCCGACGAAGTGAGCGATGCCGAATTAAGTGACAGCATTTATTACACGTTGTTCCCCAACTTTCACCCGTGGGGCGCATACAACCGCATTTGTTACCGCTTTCGCCCATACGAAGATCGCCACGACATGTCGGTGATGGAATGCATGTACCTCGAGCCATACGACGAGTCTCAACCGAAACCACCAGCAGTGCCCATCCATTGGCTCGGCGTTGACGACGACTGGGCAGAAGCTCCTGAGCTTGGGCTCCTTGCACGCGTCTTCAACCAAGACACGTTCAACTTGCCAAAGGTTCAAAAGGGCTTGAAGAGCATGAAAAAACCTGGGGTTACCTTGGCCAACTATCAGGAAACCAAAATTCGCCACTTTCACACACGACTGTCTGAATGGATTGCAAAGCCATAGCGCACAAGTAAGAGCCCCGCGGCTCCGAAATCGTTAATAACATCGCCACAGGTGCTTCCACTCGGTACGGTAAGAGCCATGTCTGGTAAAGATTCCACAGCCTCGCGCTCGAAAGTACTCACGCAACTCCCTGCAGGGGAACGTGTGGGTATTGCTTTTTCTGGCGGGCTCGATACTTCAGCGGCAGTTGCATGGATGCGAGAAAAAGGCGCGTTGCCATATTGCTACACAGCAGACCTTGGCCAACCCGATGAACCAGAGCTCGACCAAATACCTGATCGCGCCAAAGAGTACGGGGCAGAACTTGCTCGCCTCATTGATTGCCGCGAAGAACTTGTTCGCGAAGGTCTCATTGCATTGCAATGCGGTGCATTCCATATTTCCACTGCGGGCAAAACATATTTCAACACCACTCCTCTTGGTCGTGCAGTAACAGGCACTCTTCTTGTGCGTGCAATGCAAAGCGACAATGTCGATATTTGGGGCGATGGTTCCACATACAAAGGAAACGACATCGAGCGTTTCTATCGCTACGGGCTCATGGTGAACCCGTCATTGCGCATTTACAAGCCATGGCTCGACCCCACCTTTGTTGATGAATTAGGCGGTAGAAGCGAAATGAGTGAATTTCTCGCTTCTCGCAAGTTGCCTTACCGCGCCAGCAAAGAAAAGGCGTACTCCACCGACGCCAATATTTGGGGTGCGACGCATGAAGCAAAATTGCTTGAAGAACTCGACAACGGCATGGACCTTGTAGAGCCCATCATGGGCGTCGCACATTGGAAGAGCGACGTTTCTATTACCGAAGAAACTGTCACTATGGAATTCGTTGAAGGCTGGCCAGTTTCGCTCAACGGCAAAAAGTTTGAAACGCAAACCGATTTAGTTCATGAAGCAAACGCCATTGGTGGTCGCCACGGTCTTGGCATGAGCGACCAAATTGAGAACCGCATCATCGAGGCAAAAAGCCGCGGTATTTACGAATCACCAGGGCTTGCGCTCTTGCACATTGGCTACGAACGCCTCGTCAGCGGAATTCATAACGAAAACACTCTCGAGAACTACCGCACTATGGGCCGCCGTTTGGGCCGTTTGCTCTATGAAGGCCGCTGGTTCGACCCACAAGCCCTCATGTTGCGCGAACCGCTCATGCGTTGGGTGGGAAGTGCAGTCACCGGAACCGTGACCGTGCGCTTGCGCCGTGGCGACGACTACACCTTGGTCAATACTGCGGGCCCGCATCTCACCTATGCACCCGAGCGCCTCAGCATGGAGCGCGTTGACGATGCACCATTTGGCCCGCTCGACCGCATTGGTCAACTCACCATGCGTAATCTCGACATCGACGACAGTCGCGAGAAGCTAGAGGTCTACCGCAAAACCGGAACGCTTGGTGCAGGTGGATTACTGGGGCTAGACCCAGGCAAGAAATAACTACTGCGCAAGTACGCGCTGCATAATTTCTGCAAGAAGCGCTATGCGTGGTGCAATGCTTTCAACAACAACATGTTCTGTTTCACCATGAGCACCGCCACCCACCGCACCTAAACCATCGAGTGTACGAATGCCAAGTGCTGCAGTGAAGTTGCCATCGGAGCCACCGCCCACAGAAACTCCACTAATGCTTTCGCCCATTACCGCACGTTGAGATTCAACCGCGAGTGCAAACAATTCTTCCGACATTGAAGAATGCATGGGTGGGCGGTGTAGAGAACCGCTGACAGAAATACTTGCCCCAGGCACAACAGGAACAAGCGAAGACATCAATTTCTCTACACGCATTTTTTCTTCGGGCACCACAACGCGAGCATCGACCAACACATGTGCTTCCGCAGGAACTGTGTTATCGGTTGTTCCTGCGCTGGCCACCGTTGGAGTGACCGTGGTGCCAAGTTCAGCGTTGCCAAATGTTGAAATGCGTTGCACCTGGTGCGCTAGTTCAAGAAGAGCGTTAATTCCTTTTTCTGGCTCTAACCCAGCATGTGAAGCACGGCCTGTAATGCGCACGTCAAATGTGCCTGTTCCCTTTCGCGCAATTTTCAATGCACCACCATCGGCACTTGGTTCAAGCACAAGTACAGCGCTATTTTTACCGAGTGCTTGTGCGTGTTCTTCAATGAGTGCACGACTTGTGGAGGAACCGATTTCTTCATCGGAGGTCCACAACATTTCAATTCCTGAAGTGTCAACTCCTGAACTCTCGAGAATTGCCATTGCGTATATTGCTTGCACAACTCCTGTAGCCATATCGAATACACCTGGCCCACGCAATACCTTGCCATCATTACTGAAGGGCCGCACAGCGAGAGTTCCTATGGGGTGCACGGTGTCGTGGTGACCTAATAACAAAATGCGCGCGACACCACGTGATGGCACCAACACATGCGGGCCAACATCAGAGTCGACAAGTACGGAAGAGCGTTGTGCAACACGTTGAATAATGCTCTCTAACATTGCGGCACTTTTTGCTACTTGACTTGCGTTGCGAGAAGGCGACTCAATATTGACAATTGCTTCAATATCGCTGAGCACCTGGGGCAGCATCGACTGAGCAGTGGCGAGAAACGGATGCATCCCTAGATGTTGCCACGATGCCCACCCATTTCATCGCCAATTTCGCATAACCTCATGACATGCGCCGTTTCTCCTCGTCTGTCTGTATTTCCATTGCCGCTTGTGTTGTCCTTTCTGCATGTGGTTCCAGTACTTCAGATGCGCCATCAACCACAGCGAGCACTACCAGCACTTCTGGCCCAGCAGCTACAGCTCCGGCCACCACAGTCTCGGCAAATTTCTACATCGCACCGGACAACCTCAGCACCTTGCAGCCCGGCGACCTCATCCACTCCTCAATTGTTTCCACCACGAACGATTTCACCGCATTCACCGTTCTTTATGCATCACGTTCAGTTTCCGATGCACCAGTTGCAGTCAGTGGCATGGTGTGGGTTCCCAACACCCCCACCGCAGGCAACCCGTTGGTTTCCTATGCACATGGCACCACCGGTATTGCCGATGAATGTGCCCCGAGCAAGAGCAATGGCTCAGGAGAGACCGGGGTCATTGCCAATATTTTGGTGTCGAACGGGTACATCTTTGCTGCAACCGACTACGAGGGCCTCGGCACCGCAGGTGTGCACCCGTATGTTGTGGGCGTCAGCGAAGCGCGCAGCATGCTCGACATCATTCACGCAGCACGTCAACTCACGGAATCGAGTGGCAAGTCGGTGGTGTGGGGTCATTCACAAGGTGGTGGCGCTGCACTCATGGCCGCAGAAGTTGCGCCAAAGTACGCACCCGATGCGCAGGTAGTAGGCGCAATTGGCGGTGCCCCCGTTGTTGAACTCGACAAATTAAGTGGGGTCTTCACCACCACCGATTCATTTGGTTTTATGTTCATGGTGGCCGCAGGTTTTCACGCCGCATACCCCGATATTGACTTGTCAAAAGTGATGACCCAAAAAGGTCTCGACATGGTTGCCCTTGCAGAAAGCACATGCACCGAGGTCATTACGAAAGCACGCGGTACCGATGTGAAGACGTATCTTCTGTCTGACACCCTCAACACCGAACCATTACTAACGCATCTTGCCGAGAACACGCCAGGAAATACGCCAACAAACGTTCCTATTTTTGTGTACCACGGTGAAAATGATGAACTCATTCCCGCTGCTACATCACTTCAATACCTGCAGCGCGCCTGCGCAACGGGTGGCTACAACATTCAACGCAAGACCTATCCCGGTACTTCACACGTTGATGTTCTGTTCAGTGCGTCAGCCGATATTCAACAGTGGATTGCCGATCGCTTCAGCGCAACTACACCTACCCCGACTCCCTGCACGTAGTACCGCATCGGCAATGATGGTGAAATGGAATTCATTGCCAACCTCATGACCGCTGAAGAGGACCCCGTCGTTTGGGCCCAAACACGCGAAGCGGAAGGCTGGAACGTACTTGGCTGTGCAGACCACTTCTTTAGCCCCAACAAGAGCTACCCCCATGTGTGGGTCACGCTTGCCACCATGGCGGCCGCCACAAAGAACGTAAAGCTCACCACTTCGTTTGCGAATAATTTATTTCGCTCACCCGTTGAATTCGCACAAGCATCTCTGCAAATGCAGTCAGTCTCTCACGGGCGTTTTGAAGCAGGTCTCGGTGCTGGTTGGGAAAAAGCAGAAGCAGAAGGCTCGAGCATTCGCTACCCAAGCCCCAATGAGCGCGCCGGAATGTACATCGAGGCGGCACATATTGTGCGCGAACTTTTCGATACGGGTGGTTGTACTTTTACTGGCAAGCACTACAACATGAATGTTCCCAAAATTGGACCCATGCCTGCTGCTGGACCTCCTCCACTGGTGGCATCGTTAGGTGGACCACGCACTATTAAAGGAATTGCACCTATTGCCGACCGCGTGGAAATTAAACTCATCTCTGGCATTACGCGCAACGGAACTGTTGACCTTCCGGCAATGGCCACGGTTCCCGAGTCGCATTTATACGACCTCGTGCAACAGGTGCGCGCAGTGAACCCCACGGTTCCGCTCAGCGTGTTTATTTTGTGCAGTGTTGGCGACGACCCACGCACCAAAGCAGTAGAGAACATGTTGGGCGATTCGTTTCTTGGCGGGTTTTACGGCTCGGCAGCGAAAGTGTCGGAGTCGATGTTTCGCCTTGCTGAGGCCGGCATAGACCGTGTGGAAGTGAGCCCGTTTACCGAGAGCAGTTTCGCCACGTTAGCGACGAAACTTTTTGCCTAAAGCGATGTAGTAGTGCCCGGGATGGGACTTGAACCCATACGGCTATTTCTAGCCAGGGGGGTTTAAGCCCCCCGCGTCTGCCTATTCCGCCACCCGGACGCCGCCTTTAGGCTACGCGCTGAGGAGCCGAGATTGCACGAGAAAAAGTAACGGGTGTTGCGCAGGACTGCAA
>JBAXNF010000028.1:0-15745 GCA_037133935.1 bacterium | reverse complement strand
TTCCCCTTGCTACTTATTTCACCGTACTCACAACGGTGCCATCGGAAAAAGTGGTGACAATGTCGTCACCCGACACTGCATCGCCCGCTTTACGCAATGTGACGCCGGCTGTTGTACGCGTAATGCTCCACCCGCGAGCCATGGTATTGACCGGGTCTAAAAGACGCACGCGCTCTGCCAAATAATCAATTTGAGACTCGCCCGTAGTTAATAACGAGAGAGGCCGCGTAGCAAGCCGATTCGCGCTGAGCGCCACATGGGTGTGGGCACGTTCCACTGCGGTAATTGCTTTTGTACGAATGGCATTCCCCCGCTCATTCAAACGACTTTCGGCCAATGCCAATTGTTGCTGGGCTATGCCAGCAATGCTGCCCCAGGCATCTTCTGTTTCTTCAACGAATTCGTTCACTAGTTCACATATTGCTGAGGCACAGGCCGTGGGAGTTTTATAAGCGGCATAGGCAACTTCGTCGGCGATGCTGTGGTCAATTTCGTGGCCAATACCTGTGAATACAGGCAGCCCGCACTGCGCAATGGCAACAGCAATTTCTTCTGCATCGAAACACGCCAGGTCAGTGCGTGACCCTCCGCCACGCATGAGCAAAATAACATCGAGATCGTCGCGGGAACCAAGAGCCCAAATTGCCTCAACAATCATGGGAATGGCTTCATCGCCTTGCACGCGCACGTTGGCCACTTTGATATCGAAGCCAATTCCCGACTCTTCTAATTCATGCATTGCATCGTGCCAAGCAGCTGAACCCACACTGGTAATAATGCCTAAGCGCAAAGGCACCGCAGGCAATTCACGCTCGCGGTTTTCATCGTAGAGGCCACCGGCAATGAGGCGCTTCACAATTTCGTCACGCGCAGCGGCAAGGTCTCCGAGGGTAAAACGAGGGTCAATGTCAGAAATTTTTAAACTGAATTTTCCGCTGCCGTCGTAGACATCGGGAACTCCAAATACTTTTACTTTCACGCCATCTTGCAAAGTGAGACGATGCTGGCGCAGTAGTGGTTGCAAGCGGCGAAGATTGTTAGCAAAAAGGGAAACATGAATAGTTGCTGTTCCCTTGTCATCACGTTCAACAAGTTGAAAATATGCGTGCTGCGTACGATTCGACCACGACTCAATTTCGCCATGAACCCAAATGCCTGGTGTGAAAGTGTTCTTCATGGCGTTGTTCACTTTGCCAATGAATTGCCGCACACCAAATGCTTCAGTAGTTGCACCGAGGTCGAGCTCGTCGTTCATTGACCTAACTCACCTGCGCGCACTTGCGCTGCGTAGAGGCCGTTGCGTTCCATTAATTCCTCGTGTGTTCCTTCCTCTACCAAATGACCAGCATCGAGTACCACAATGCGGTCAGCGCGACGCACCGTAGACAAACGGTGTGCAATAACTAGTGCAGTGCGCCCACGAAGTGCTCCTTCTAAGGCCACTTGGACTGCGGCTTCATTTTCATTATCAAGGTGGCTTGTTGCCTCATCAAGAATCATGATGGCTGGGTCTTTTAAGAGCAACCGCGCAATAGCAAGACGCTGCTTCTCTCCACCCGACATGCGGTAACCGCGTTCCCCCACCAAAGTATTAAACCCTTCGGGAAGCGCCGAGATGGTGTCATAAATTTGTGCACCTTCGCATGCTGCGCGTAATTCGTCATCTGTTGCATCGGGTTTTGCGTAGCGCAAATTTGCGCCAATGCTTTCATGGAAAAGATGAGGGTCTTGAGATACCACTCCAATTGCATTTTGCACCGAGCGTCGCGTGAGATTTTTAACATCTTGTCCGTCGATGAGAATAGACCCAGCTGTTGCGTCGTACAAACGTGGAACAAGCGAAGCGAGCGTACTTTTTCCGGCACCGCTCACTCCAACGAGTGCAATAGTTTCACCTGGTTGTACATGCAGGCTGATGTTTTGCAGAACATCGGTATCGGGGTCAACACCTTGCATTACGCCTGCTGCTTCTAACGATGCAATAGAAACGGACCGACCAGGTGGGTAGCGGAAAGTGACATTGCATAGTTCAAGTTCGCCGCGCGCACTTACAAGGTCAACTGCGCCAGGTGCATCTTGAATAGATACCGGAGCATCAAGTACTTCGAAAACTCTCTCAAAGCTCACAAACGCTGTCATCAAATCAATACGAGCATTTGTTAGGCCAGTGAGAGGCTGGTAGATGCGTTGAACAAATGCGGCCATTGCTACAAGAGTTCCTGCGGTAATACCGCCATCAACTACTAAATGAGCACCCACACCATAAATTGCTGCCGCACCAACAGCGCCTACAAGCCCAAGAGCAACGAAAAAGATGCGCCCGTACAAAGCGGAGCGAATACCGATATCACGCACTCTTCCCGCTCGCCGTGAAAATGCGCCTACCTCTTCACTATGTCGACCAAAGAGTTTCACGAGTAGCGCACCCGACACATTGAAACGCTCGGTCATTTGCGTATTCATTTCAGCGTTCAAGCCCATTTGTTCACGCGCAATAGTTTGAAGTTTTGCTCCAACTCTTTTCGCCGGAATAATAAAGACCGGCAAAACGATGAGCGACAAAAGTGTGAGACGCCACTCAAGGGTGAGCATTGCTGCCAAAGTGGTAAGAAGAACAACGACATTCGACACCACACTGCCTAACGTGCTGGTGACCGCGGTTTGCGCACCAACAACGTCGTTGTTGAGCCGGCTAATGAGCGAGCCCGTTTGTGTGCGTGTAAAAAACGCAATGGGCATTTGCTGCACTTTGTCGAACAGCGCAACACGCAGGTCATAAATGAGACCTTCGCCGATGCGCGAGGAATACCAGCGTTGTAAAATGGCTAGCACCGCGTCTCCTAATGCCGCAGCGACAAGAAAAGCCGCCAAGACGGTGATCTGTCCTTTGTTCCTCTGCGGAATAGAATGGTCCAGAATCGCCCGAAAAAGAAGTGGTGGGCCAAGCGCCATCAGTGCCGATACAAGTATTGACGTCAAAAATCCGACAATGGCCCACTTGTACGGTGCGGCAAAAACCCATGCTCGCCGTAACGACTGCCGTTCGATTTTCGTTCCAGAAACTGCATCGGAGTCACCCGGCAACATCATGTGAGGGTTCATGCGCACGTAGATCAGGCTAGAGGTCGTAGCCTATGAACATATGCGTCGTTGCTTCATCGCCCCATTTCTTCTTGTGGGCGCCTTGCTCACTTCTGCCTGTGGGTCCTCATCTGCCACCACTGTGGAAACCCTCAATCTCATCGTCGACGACACCGAGGTGAAAACCACTACCCCCGCGACGGTTGCCCCCAGTACGACGGTTCCATTGCCGCTCAGCCCCATCGTGTGGGACAAGTGTTCCCCAAGTGAGCCGAAGGGCATCAAGTGCGGAATCATCAAGGTTCCGTACAGCTACGAAGACCCCGCCATCGGCACATTTACTTTGAGTCTGAAAGTACACAGCGCCGAAGATGCAAAAAAACGCATTGGCTCACTCATTGTTAACCGCGGTGGGCCAGGCGCAGAAAGCGCTTCAATGGCGCCCGATGCTGGCTTTTATTTCTCACAAACCATTCTTGATCATTTCGACATCGTTGCTTTTGACCCTCGGGGAACAGGGGCATCCACACCCTTTGTTGACTGCGTAGATGAATACGATTCATATTTCGCTTCCGACGTCACGCCGAATACCCCGGAAGAAAAACTTGCACTAGTCGACGACGCTCGACGCTTTAATGCCGAATGTGAAAAGAAGAGTGGCAAGATTTTGCCGTATATTTCCACTATTGCCAGCGCTCGAGACATCGACATGATTCGTCGGGCACTCGATGAAAAAACTATTTCATTTTTCGGTTTTTCCTATGGCAGCGAACTTGGTGCACAATGGGTCAACCTTTTCCCCAACACCGTGCGTGCTGCAGTTTTCGATGGTGCCGCTGACCCCAACGCTTCGTTTTTGCAAGGCGGGCTCGACCAGGCCGCTGGCTTTGAAGGTCAGCTCAATGCGTTTTTTGCCGATTGTGCTACGCGTGAAACTTGCCCTATTTACAACAAGCAAAAACCCGAAGAGATATTCGACAAACTCATGGTGCGCCTCGAGCGCGACCCGCTATTTGTCAGCTCAAAACGGACACTAGTAAACGAAGGCATTGCATATACCGCTGCAGTCGACGCAATGTATTCCGACTCCTTGTGGCCAACATTTGCAGAAGCACTCGCCGACGCAACCGACCCTAAAGTTCCCGATGCCACTGGGTTGCTTGCGCTGTACGACGACTACTACCAACGCCGCAGCGACGGCACATACGACAACTTGTTGGAGGCCTTCACCGCAATTTCTTGCATTGACGACCAAGGTGCAACAACAATAGAAGAACTCGACTCCTATCTTCCACAGTTCACCGCAGCAGCACCTCGCCTCGGTGCCTATTTTTCAGCTGGTTACAACTGTGCACTGTGGCCAGTTCCTTCAATACCTCAAGTAGAAGTAGCCAATGCAGGCAACGTTCCTATTGTGGTGGTGGGCACTACTGGTGATGCTGCAACGCCGCTTGCATCGTCGCGCAAGATGGCATCTGCCATGGATGATGGCCGCCTCATCGTGGTAACGGGGAATCAACACACAGGGTACGGAACAGGAAAATGTGTGAACGGTTTAGTGGACAATTATCTCGTCACACTAAAGGCCCCGAAGAACGAGTCGACCTGCTCATAACCCCAGAGTGTTCTCGGCGCGGTATGTCACGCAAATCGGGACACACCGCGCCGAGAACCACTTCTATTGGCGGAAGAGGTGGGATTTGAACCCACGGTGGCTGTGACACCACGACGGTGTTCGAGACCGTTCCATTCGTCCGCTCTGGCACCCTTCCGTTTCAAAGGTTATCGGTACTACGAACGTTTAGAGGCGAAGAACTCTTTCAACAGTGCTGCTGACTCTTCGGCAAGCAGCCCGTGTTCTACAGGCGGATTATGACCAAGGCGAGGATCACTCATCACGTTGTACAAACTGGCTGTTGCGCCTGCTTCAAAGTTGGCAGCTCCATAGACAAGTCGGCCAATGCGAGAAGATTGCGCGGCACCCGCACACATGACACATGGTTCAAGAGTGACGACAAGAGTGCACTCATCTAAACGCCAGCTACCAAGCTTTTGGCTTGCATCGCGCAATGCCAATACTTCGGCATGTGCGGTTGGGTCGTTGGTCAGTTCACGTTCGTTGTGGCGGCGGGCGATCACTTCGCCGTTGTGAAGCACCACAGCACCCACCGGCACGTCGCCATGTGCGAAAGCAAGGCGCGCTTCATCAAGAGCCGCTTGCATCGCTTCAAGATGGATGTTCGACATGTCTGTCATGGCGGAAGGGGTGGGATTCGAACCCACGGAAGCTTTCACTTCACACGCTTTCCAAGCGTGCCGATTCGGCCGCTCTCGCACCCTTCCTAAAATTCACTAGCGGACGTGAGGCTACCGAGCGATAGCCTGACTTCAGCAGCGAGTGAGGTGCCGGTCGGGTCCTGTGCAACGTCTGCCCGCAAACCAGGTCAGGGCCGGAAGGCAGCAGCCTCCATCGGGACAAGGCGTGTGCCGCAGATCGCCTGGCCGGTGCCTCAGTCGTTGTTAACGCGACTGAGCCAACGTTGCTGCTCGTTTCGCGAGTTGTGGACTCCCCAATTCGTCACACAGTGCGGAAAATTCTGCAGTAGGCCCACGCCATTGCCAGTCGTCTACTTCTCCTACTTCCACAGTGGTCACGACTGTGGCAATTTTTTTGAATAGCGCGGCAAGTTCGCGATTCTCGCGCAACGTAAGCCCCAGCTTTGCTGCTCCGCGTACTGCAATATCCCATGTTGTTTCATCGTCGGGAATTGCCTCTATGTGTTCAAACTTTGCCAGCACTGTTGCTGCACTTTTTGCTCCCCAACCAGCAAGACCGGGGAAGCCATCTGAAGTATCGCCCACTAAAGCCAAGTAGTCGGCAATTGATGCTGGCCCAACGCCGAATTTTTCGCGCACTGCAGCATCGTCAATAATGACATTGTTGCGTCTGTCGAATTGCACTACTCGCTTGCCTTCAACGCACTGACCTAGATCTTTATCGGGAGTCAGCATGACTACTTGCTGTACCCGTTTGTCATTTGCAGCAACACGCGCTGCCGAACCCAGTGCATCATCGGCTTCAAATTCTTCCATAGCCCACACCACAACACCCATGGCTCGCAATGCGTCTTCCACTAGAGGAATTTGATGCAGTATGACCGGCTCCATACCCTCACTTGTTTTGTATCCCTCGTAAAGATCATTACGAAAGCTTTCAATAATATGATCGGAGGCAACACCAATATGTGTAGCGCCGTCGGCAATAAGTTGAAGTGTTGACGCAAGAACTCCAATAGTGGCCGCAAACGGTGGTGGTGTCGCATGTTTCGTTGCCTGGCCATAGTGCTGGCGATACAACTCGTAGGTTCCGTCAACTAGATGAACTTTCACGTGACTTTATACTTTCTCAAATTTATAGTGACGCCGCAGAAACGCGCCGCACATTGACGAGTCGCTCCAATTCATGATGCGTAATTTTCCACCCTTCACTGGTGCGCACCAACTTGTCGTTATATGCAGCCCACAAAATAATGAGGTGGTCTGGGTCGGCAGGCAACTCATGGGTTGCTTGCACATAACTGCGCAACGTTGCGGTGTCTCCATTCACAGTTACTTGAATATTGCCAATGAGATGTTGTGTGCGGCCATATTTGTTGCGTGCTGCTGTTACCCAGGGGCGATACGCGCTTAAGCCAACAATGGGTTCGGCTCCGAAACCGGTCACCACAACGTCGTCGGTAAAACAGGTGCAATACCGGTCGTAGTCGAGTTGATCAATGGAATCGGCATAACGGATGATGATGTCGCCAACGGCGAGTCGGTCTTCAAGTTCGCTCATGCATGCATCCTAGAAGATAAACGACGCAGGATTTTCTAGATGACGAGAGCGAGCAAAGTTCCAACAACAATGTACGGACCAAAGGCAATTCGGCTCTTGCGAGATACGCGACCCGTGAACAATAAAGCTGCGCTCACTACTCCACCAATGAGGAAGATGCCCACCACGCCACTAACTAATGCTCCCCAGCTGTTGTGCGCAAGTGCAAACCCAACTAGAGGGGCTAAAAGCACATCACCTTTGCCAAAACTTCCTTGAGCAATTGATTTCAACCCAATGAAAAATGCAAAGAGCGCCACAGCACCAACGCCTGCGCGCAGAATATTGCCGAGATCCCAATGAATAATTGCATCGAGAACTAAGAGTGGAACTCCTAGCGTGACGGCAAGACCGTTGATGTATCGCGGTACACGGTGGGTGAGTGCATCGATGACGCCAATTGCAATGAGACCACAGCCAATGACGACGAGACCAATGGTTGCGAACCAACGGTCGGCCGACTTTGCGAGCAACATTGCGATGTCAATGGTGCAAAAAACAATTGCACAGCGCTCAGCTATTCCAAAGTGAAATGAAGAGTGCTGGATACGAGCAATATTGCGCTGTGCAGTGAGTACTACCCAAGCGCCGCCAATGAGGCCCAACAATGCTGCGAAAAGAACCGTGGTCTTATTCCTGCACTAATTCAATGAGTGTGCCAAAGCTGCTCTTCGGATGAATGAAAGCAACCGTGGTACCGCGGCTACCAGGCCGTGGAGCTTTGTCGAGTGCAATTGCACCTGCATCAATCATTGCTTGCAATGCAACAGCGCAATTCTCAACGCGATAACCAATGTGGTGTAGTCCTTCGCCGCGCTTTTCAATAGATTTTGCAACGGGTGAATTTTCATTTGTTGGCGTGAGTAATTGCACATAACTTTCTGCAACTTTCAACAGTGCTTCTTCTACTCCATCGCTTTCCACAATTTCGCGATGTTCTACCTCGGCACCAAATGCACGGCGGTAATAGTCGATGGCAGCATCGAGGTCTTTGACAGCAATTGCTACGTGATCAATTTCAGTTAACAGCATGTCTCTATCGTCTCACGTCACACGCCTGTGCGGCGGAATCGGTTGATATTTTCTTCGCCCACTTTGGCGCGCAGTTCGGGGTCGTCAATGCCTAAGCCCTCTTCAGGGGCCAGGCACAAGATGCCTATTTTGCCTTCGTGCATGTTGTGATGCACCTGGTAAGCAGCTTCTCCAACGTTTTCGAGGGAAAATACCTGCGACATCACAGGGTGAATCATCCCTTTGCTAATGAGCCGGTTGGCCTCCCACGCTTCGCGATAATTCGCAAAATGGCTGCCTACAAGCTTCTTCAGGCGCATCCAAAAATGGCGATTGTCGAACTCGAGCATGAACCCGCTGGTGGCTGCACAGGTCACAACCGTGCCACCGCGCTTCACCACATACATTGACGCACCAAAAGTGGAACGGCCCGGATGTTCGAACACGATGTCGGGGTCTTCGCCAACAAGCGCGCGAATATCGCTACCCAAGCGACGCCATTCCTTTTCATTGTGCGAGCCATCTTCATTGAAGAACTTATAGTTGGCAGCTTTGCGATCAATGACTGCTTCGCAACCCATTTCACGCAAGATCTGTGCCTTATCTGGCGAACTGACGACACCAACAGGAATGCCACCACCGTTCAACACATACTGAACAGCGTATGCACCAATACCACCTGTTGCACCCCAAATGAGAACAACATCACCTTGTTTCATGCGTGCACCATTTTGCGACACCAACATGCGATAGCTCGTGCTGTTGCACAGTGCGTTCACTGCTGCTTCTTCCCATGAAAGATGCGCAGGCTTTGGCATGAGTTGGTTTGCTTTTACCACTGCCATGTCGGCGAGCCCACCAAAGTTTGTTTCGTAACCCCAGATGCGTTGGTTGCTTGCCATCATCGAGTCGTTGTGTGCACTTTGATCTTGGTCGTCTACGTGGTTGCAATGCACGGTTACTTTGTCGCCAGGTTTCCATGTGCGCACAGCAGCGCCCACCTTCAACACGACACCCGATGCATCGCTACCAATTACTTGATAGTCACGATCGTGACGCTTGGCTAATTCACTTTCGCGACCCAAGCGTTGCATGGGGCCAAAAGTATGGATGGGTTCAAAAATACTTGTCCATACGGTATTGAAGTTGATGGAGGAAGCCATGACAGCGACATACACCTCATCGGGTGCAAGTTCTGGCGTGGGCACCTCACCTAAATGAATGCTCTTGCGAGGGTCTTTTTCATGAGATTCAAGCCCGGCAAACATCTCGACATCGGCAAGGCGCACATGAGCCCCCCGATACGTTGCAGGGATGGGCAGGGCGGCAATTGCTGCGGCATCGGCCCCCGACAAAATGGCTTTTCTAATAACTTCCACGATGCGAGGTTACTGAAGAGTCACGGCTTCACCACGCCAACATCCAGCAAAATGGGTAGCCTTTACAACATGTCAGGTTCATACATTGTCGCCGGAGCACGTACCCCTATCGGAAAGCTCAGCGGTGCACTCGCTGGCTTCTCTGCAGCCGAACTCGGAGGCTTCGCCATTGCTGAAGCTCTCGCTCGAGCCGGTGTGAAACCTGAAGAAGTTGAACACGTTCTCATGGGCCAGGTCCTCATGGCCGGTCAAGGTCAAGTTCCTTCACGCCAAGCAGCAGTGAACGCCGGAATTCCCATGAGCGTTCCTTCGGTCAACATCAACAAAGTGTGTTTGTCGGGTCTGAATACCATTTACCTCGCCGACCAAATGATTGCGGCTGGAGAAGCCGACATTGTTATTGCTGGCGGAATGGAAAGCATGACCAATGCTCCTTACATTGCCTCTGGTGCTCGCAGCGGTTTTCGCTACGGCAACACCGAACTCTCCGACGCCATTATTAAAGACGGTTTGTGGTGCGCATTCGATGCTTGCCTGATGGGCTTGGGTACCGAGCGCTACACAGCAGGTGGCATTGGTCGCGATGTACAAGATCAATTCGCCGTACAAAGCAATGTTCGCGCAGCAGCAGCAATTGCAGCCGGCAAATTTACCGATGAAATTGTGCCCATCACCATTCCGCAACGTAAAGGTGATCCGGTTGTTATCAGCACTGACGAAGGCGTGCGCGGTAACACCACAATGGACTCGCTCGGAACATTGAAGCCAGCATTTGAAAAAGATGGTGCCATTACTGCAGGTAACGCTTCGCAACTCAGCGATGGTGCAAGTGCTGTTGTTGTCATGAGCAAAAAAGCTGCAGAAGCACGCGGCGTGAAGCCACTCGGAGAAGTGGTGTCGTATGGAATGGTTGCAGGACCCGACAATGCTTCGCTACTGCATCAACCAAGCAACGCCATTTTGAAAGCACTAGGTCGTGCTGGTCTTAAAATATCCGACATCAACCTCTTTGAAATTAACGAAGCATTCGCCGCAGTGGGTATTGCTTCCATGAAAGAACTCGGCATCAGCGACAGCATCGTGAACGTCAACGGAGGCGCCATTGCGCTCGGTCACCCCATCGGCATGAGCGGAAACCGCTTGGCACTTACCGTTTTGCATGAACTGCGTCGTCGTGGTGGTGGCCTTGGTGCCGTATCGCTCTGCGGCGGTGGCGGACAAGGCGATGCGCTCATTGTTCGCTCGCTCTAAACAGTACTTCCTCTTCTTTTTCGCTGCCGTCGTCATTGGCATAGTAGGTGGCTTACTCTCTGCTGCATTTCTAGGATCCCTTAATTGGGCAACCACTACACGCATTAATAGTGAGTGGTTGATATTTCTTTTACCCATTGGCGGCGGCTTAGTTGGTTTCACGTACTACAAGTGGGGACACCCCATCACCGGCGGCACCAGTTTGGTACTCGATGCCATCCATGTTCCCGGGGCGAAAGTTCCGGCCCGCATGGCGCCAATGATTTGGACGGGCAGTGTTGCCTCGCACCTCGTTGGCGCATCGGTAGGCCGTGAAGGTGCCATTGTGCAAATAACTGCGAGTGTGACCGATGCAATTGCTCGAGCTCATTCAGCGAGTGACAGTACACGACGAGTTTTTCTGGTCATTGCTGTAGCAGCAGCGTTCGGTGGGCTCTTCGGTGTTCCTATTGCAGGAGCATTTTTTGGTCTCGAAATTCAGCGCAAAACACGGCTACACAAATCTGCAGTACTCCCCGCATTTGCAGCAAGCGCTATTGCTTTTTTCACAGTGGAAGCATGCGGGGTGAAACACTTCGCCACTCCCAACATTGAAAGTCTGCACTTCGGGTGGTCGGTGTTGTGGCGTTGCTTAGTTGCATCGTGCGTGTTCGCACTCATTGCCATTGCATACATCCAACTTGAGCATCGCATCAAAAATGCAATGGCACAAACAATTAAATTTCCGCCACTACGCCCCGTCGTAGGCGGATGCATTATTTTGGCTCTCACAGCATTGTCTGGCACGCGGGCATACCTCGGTATTTCCACGAGCCTCCTAGAAAGCGCTCTCACCGGTGCTGTAGGCATTGCAGCACTTGCATGTTTGTGGAAACTTCTCTTCACCGCAGTGTCACTGGGAACAGGCTTTGTAGGCGGTGAAGTATTTCCTCTTTTCATTATTGGCGCGCTCGCAGGCGCACAATTTGCACGCGTTACTCACGCATCAATTCCGCTCTTTGCAGCTCTCGGCCTCATTGCAGTTTTTGCAGCAGCATCAAATACACCGCTTACCTGCGTAGTCATTGGTATTGAGCTTTTTGGCTGGAATGCTCTTCCTGCGTATTGCATTGTGTGCATTTTGGCTTACGTACTGAGTGGCAAGCACACCATTTACAAATCATCACCCATTGCACAAAATTTAGTCGTGTAAAAGTTGACGTCCTTCAATAGCACGCCCTAGCGTGAGTTCGTCTGCATATTCCAAATCGCCACCAACAGGAAGCCCGCTGGCAATACGCGTTACTTTCACTGCAAGAGTTTTCATGGTGCGCGCTAAATACATTGCCGTCACGTCACCCTCAACTGTGGGGTTGGTACACACAATAATTTCTTGCACATTTTCTGGAATGAGTCGGCTGAGCAATTCACGAATTTTCAATTGCTCGGGGCCAATACCTTCCATCGGGTGAATTGCACCTTGCAACACGTGATAGCGGCCACGAAAGGCGCCAGTCTTTTCAATGGCAACCACATCGCGTGAATCTTCCACAACACACAACACCGTTGAATCGCGTCGTTGGTCTTCGCAAATAGGACACAAAGTATTTTCTGCAATGTTGAAGCAAATGTCGCAGAACCGTGCTTTTTCTTTTGCGTCAGTAATGGAATGTGCAAGTCGACGCACATCGTCGCTCGGTAGCTTCAGCAAATGAAACGCAATGCGCTGTGCCGACTTCGGGCCAATACCGGGTAGTCGACCTAGTTCGTCGATGAGTGATTGAACTGGCGGCGTATAAGCGCTCACTTATTTTTACCTTCGTTCACCACACGCGTGCCGGGAAATGCTTTTGTAATTTGATCGAGTGGTGACACAACGGAAACAAGTGGTGCATCAATTAATTCATTGGGGTCAATATTGTCGTGCGGAACTTCATCGGTTTCAGGCACTGGTTTACGTGCCTTAGATAACCGATCGGTGGGGTCTTTTGCCGTTCCCTCACTTACACCGAGCGAAACGGTTATTGCAACGCCCATTGCTGCCTCATACGCACCAACAACGACTACAAGGTGATCGGCACAACGTTCTTTATGCACAGTGTTTGGTGCGTTCAAAGTAACTGCATCTACCGACGACACTCCAACAACACACGGGCTATACAACGCACGCACTAATGGCTTCAGCGAAGCTAAAACACTTGGCCACATTTCGCCAACGGTGCCAACAGGCTTGGCCGGCGTTGGAGTGGCTGTTACAACAGTTGCAGGTGGTGCACTGGGTGTTTGTGGTCGCGCAATGGGGCCAGTGTTGCCTGTACTTTGCCGAACTGCTCCGCCAAGTTTTGCTCGCCCCGTGGTGGGGTCTACCGGTGGCGGCGTGGGGGCTGCTTGTGCAGTTACAACTGCGCCGCGTTCCACTAATTTTTCCAAGCGTTCAATACGTGCAAGCAACGCTGATGAGTCGCCAGATTCTGCAACATGAGAAATGCGCACCATTGCTACTTCAAATAAAAGTCGTGCATCGGGCGCACGGCGCATTTCTACCAACATGTCTCCAAGAACTTCCATGGAACGCACAATGGCGGCATTACCCATGCGCTGTGCCCACTGTGCAACATAGTCAATGCGCTCTGCAGGAAGTTGCACAAGTTCTGGAGCCATTTGTGAAAGAAATCCGTCGCGCAAGTAACGAATGAGTTCTTCAGAAAGCGAACGCGGGTCGCGACCTTGTTGCACTGCAAACGCAACTGCAGCCAAAGCACGGGCAGGGTCGTTTTCAATAATTGCTTCAATGAATTCGTCGAGGTTGACAGAGTGATCGGCTTCGCCTCCGCTTGCTGCAACAAGTTCAAGTGCCGACAATGTGTCGCGAGCACTTCCTCCACCTTGCACTAACACTTGTGCAATTGCTTCTGGAGTGACGGAGAGTCCTGCATCGGCAATAACAAATTTGACATGTTCTTCAAGGTCGTGCATGGGAAGTAAATGAAACTGCAAGTGTTGCGTACGACTGCGAATGGTTTCACTTACTTTTTGCGGGTCGGTTGTAGCTAAAACAAACACCACATGGCTTGGTGGTTCTTCCAACGTTTTCAACAATGCTGCTTCAGCGCCCTTAGACAACATGTGCACTTCGTCGAGAATGAAAACACGATGCCGTCCGGGGTTGCCAAGCGCTGCATGGTCGATGAGCTCGCGAATGTCGTCGACACCGTTGTTGCTCGCAGCATCTAACTCAATGACGTCATAACTAGTGCCCGCTTCAACGGCCACACAAGAAGGGCACGTACAACAGGGTTCGCCTTCAACGGGGGTCTCGCAGTTGAGCACTTTTGCCAAGATGCGCGCAGTAGAGGTCTTACCCGTTCCACGCGGACCAGAAAAGAGATATGCCTGACCCTCACGCTCATTGATGACTGCATTACGCAAGGCGCGCACCACATGGTCTTGCCCGCGCAACTCGCTAAAGCGCCGCGGCCGGTAACGTCGATAGAGCGATTGAACGGCCATTTCATTGAGCCTACCGAGTAGGTGATATGGCCCTTGGCCTTCCATTGGCTACCGTCTAGAGGTCATGGGCCGTTTTTTGAGGAAGATCATCATTGCGGGGGGCCTCCTCGCCACCGGTTCCAGCCTCTTTTTCCCAAGCATTTCCCATGCTGCTGGCGATAACACCTTGTCGTCGTCTAACCCCGCCCCCAGCGAAGTGGTGTCAGTTGCCCCCACTCAGTTGCAATTAGTTTTTGTCAACACTTTCACTAACCCGAAAGACATTGAGCAAATGGGTATTTCACTCGTTTGTAACGGGAACATTGTCAACCTCGGTGCGGCACAACTTGGCGCCGATATAAAAACGGTCAGCACGCCACTCACCCAAGTTCCTTCCGCCGGCACCTGCACAGTGAGTTGGGCGCTTCCCGACGGCAGTAGCGGCGCGTACAACTTCACTTCTGCCATTGCATTGCCCACTACCTCTACGTCAAGCATTCCTGGCGGCGAAACTCCCGTCACCGTTGTTCCTGGCACAGCATCAACCGCCAGCACATCGTCGTGGCCACGAGTGGGCGGGCCGTTAGGGCTTTTTCGCACCTTGTCGTATGTTCTCATCGGAACCTTGTTCGGCTCGTTTGCACTCATACTTTTTGCGTGGCCAGAAGGTGTGGAATACCCAGTATGCAAGCGTTTTTTGCGTGTTACCTGGATCTTTGCAGCCCTTGTTACTTTCGCCGTTCTTGTATTCACCACCGCTCAACTCACCGGCAAAGGCGTGACGGCATCATTGAGTCCGAACGCCTGGCGCGAACTTACTGAGTCACTACCCGGTTGGGGAATTCTGCTGCGCTGCATTTTTGTTGGAGCCGTTGGGTTTGTTGCCTGGAACCCCGAGCGCATTCTTGACCCCGGCACACAAGGAATCAGCGTTGCTTCACTCATACTCATGTGTCTTGTCTTCGGACTCGATCGCACTGGTGGACGTATTGAAGTGCTCGGCCACGTGAATGCCGGCGTGCACATGCTCGCTGTTTCCATGTGGTTTGGTGGACTCGTTCTCTTAGTGCGAGTTGTTCTCATTGGTTCTGGCGACTCCGATCTCGTACAAGCGGTACGCGGGTTCAGCCGACTCGCACCTCGAGCCATTGCTGTTGTTGTTTTTACTGGCATCGTCAGTACCTACCGTTACGACGGCTTCGCCTTGTTGTCCAATGCCCATGGCCGTATTTTGCTGCTGAAAATTGCAGCCGTTGGTTTCATGACCTATGCCATGTTCACCTCTCGGTTCTTTATCGGAACTCGCCTTGCTCGCGCCAACACTCTGGAAATGCGCCCGGCGGCTCATCTGCGCCGCGCTGTGGGTTCACAAGCCACCGCCGGCGTGGTGGTGCTCGGTCTCACGGCGTGGATGATGTCCACCACACCTATTTATTTCGACACAAAACCTGCCAGTGGCGGCCCGGTGTACGCCTACGTACAAGACCTGCGCAACGATCGTTTCCATGTGCGATTCTCGGTGAGCCCCGCCACTCTTGGGCCGAACCAGGTGCTCATTGAACTCTTTGAACCCCAACGCATTCAAGAGTTCACCATTCGCATGACCCCGAAAGCCGACGGCTACGACGGATACATCATTCGGGTACCTCTCACCCGCCGTGGGGCCGCACTTTTAGGG
>JBAXNF010000027.1:0-16040 GCA_037133935.1 bacterium | reverse complement strand
ATTGCCCCCAGCTCCTGGCGCAGCCGACAAATTGGGGAACTTCACATCTGAGGAACAGCCGACCGCGATGTTTGTGCTGAGAACTGCTGTCGTGATGGTGAAAGTACGACTGGTCTGCTTGCTTTTGTAATTACCCTTTGCAGCAATAGACACAGTGACCTTGCAACTACCAGATGCTTTTGTGGTGAGGGTGGTGCTTTTCAATGTGCAACTTCCCGAGACCTTCCAAGATTTTGTTCCTGTCGAATTTGATGTTGCGATGGTGGAAACCTTCACAGATGAAGATGCAGCGAGGCTGGTGACGTTCCAAGTAACGGTGGGGGCGGTTCCGTTTGCCGCGTGAACCGTGCCAACGCCAGAAGCGAGCAGCGCGACGATAGTCAGGGCGAAGAGGCTCATTTTGCGGGGCAAATGAAAGCGAGGGCCAGATGTCACGGACGAGGACTTTGAATTATTAAACATGGACTATTTCTTAGCATGCAGCCCGCTTTTTGGGGTGGCTTTGTGGGTGAAAAGGGGTCGGACCAGCGTTGGTGGGTTAGCACTCTCGGCGGTAGAGTGCTAGAACTCGAATATCCCGAGTGCGAACCCCACCTAATGGAGGAATCCAATGGCAAAGTTGATTGCTTTTGATGAAGAGGCCCGTCGCGGTCTTGAAGCTGGTATGAACAAGTTGGCCGATGCTGTACGCGTCACGCTCGGACCAAAAGGCCGCAACGTTGTGCTCGACAAAAAGTGGGGCGCTCCCACCATTACAAACGACGGTGTGTCTATTGCGAAAGACATTGAGCTCGAAGATCCATACGAGCGCATTGGCGCCGAATTGGTGAAGGAAGTTGCCAAAAAGACCGACGATGTTGCCGGTGACGGAACCACAACAGCCACCGTTTTGGCCTGGACCATGGTGCGTGAAGGCTTGCGTAACGTTGCCGCTGGCGCGAACCCAATGAGCCTCAAAAAAGGTATTGAAGCCGCCGTTGAAGCCGCCATTGGCAGCATCAAGGCTTTGGCAAAAGAAGTTGACTCAAAAGAGCAAATTGCTCAGGTTGCTTCCATTTCGTCAGCCGATGAAGAAATTGGTCAAATGATCTCTGAGGCCATCGACAAGGTGGGCAAAGACGGCGTTATTACCGTTGAAGAGAGCCAGACATTTGGCATGGAGATGGACCTCGTTGAAGGTATGCGTTTCGACAAGGGTTACATCTCACCATATTTCGTGACCGACACAGACCGTATGGAAGCTTCACTTGAAGATCCATACATCTTGTTTGTTGCCTCAAAAATCACCAACGTGCGCGACATGTTGCCGATTCTTGAAAAAGTCATGCAGAGCGGCCGCACACTTATCATCATCGCTGAAGATGTTGAAGGCGAAGCACTCGCAACTTTGGTTGTCAACAAAATCCGCGGAACTTTCAAGAGCGCCGCAGTAAAAGCCCCAGGCTTTGGCGATCGTCGTAAGGCAATGTTGCAAGACATGGCCATTCTTACTGGTGGCCAGGTCATCAGCGAAGAAGTTGGTTTGAAACTAGAAAACGTGACTCTCGATCTTTTGGGTCGCGCTAAGAAAGTTGTCATTACCAAAGATGAAACAACCATCATCGAAGGTGCCGGCAGCGAAGACGACATCAAGGGTCGCATTAGCCAAATCAAAGCCGAAATTGACAACACCGATTCCGATTACGACCGTGAAAAACTGCAAGAGCGCTTGGCAAAGTTGTCAGGTGGCGTTGCGGTTCTCAAAGTTGGCGCTGCAACTGAAGTGGAGCTCAAAGAAAAGAAGCACCGCATTGAAGACGCAGTAAGCACCACAAAAGCCGCAATTGAAGAAGGCGTTGTGCCTGGCGGTGGCGTTGCACTTCTTCGTGCACAAGCAGCTGTATATGCAGTAGCCGACAAGCTCACCGGTGACGAAGCAACTGGTGCTCGTTTGGTTGGTCGCTCACTCGAAGGCCCATTGAAGCAAATTGCTGAAAATGCTGGCATGGAAGGTGGCGTTGTTGTAGAAAAAGTCAAGTCGCTGAAGGGCAACGAAGGCTTGAACGCAGCAACCGGCGTCTACGAAGACCTCGTCAAGCTTGGTGTTATTGACGCAGCAAAAGTAACGCGCTCTGCATTGCAGAACGCGGCCTCAATTGCTGCTCTTTTCCTCACCACAGAGTGCGTCATTGCCGATAAGCCTGAAGCATCATCCGGAATGTCGGGTGGAGGCATGGAAGATTACTGAGAATAAAAGTTTGTAGTGCATTGTGATTGGTCTTGTTACCGCCGCAGTCGCACGTGAACTAGATACCGATTTACCGTTACTGGGTGCCGCACTCGAAAGAGCCGGCACCCAGTTTCATTTTGTGGACTGGCACGATGCATCTGTTGACTGGTCTCAATACTCGTTACTCGTATTGCGCAGCACATGGGACTACCACTTGCGGCGTAATGAATTTTTACAATGGCTGCGGCGAGTATCGCAACTCACCACGGTATGTAACTCCAGCGAAGTGGTGGAGTGGAACAGCGACAAAAAATATCTTGGTGAATTGAGTGCATTGGGTATCGCTGTTGTTCCCACACAATTTGTTTCGAGTGCTGCAGAAATTCACATCACGCAACATGCCATGGATGTAGTTGTGAAGCCAAGTATTTCTGCTGGCTCACACGACACGTGCCGATATCGCGATGTCAGAAAAGAAATGATTACCGTTTCTTCTCATATTTCTCGCATTGTGGAAAGCGGCGCAACAGCGATGGTGCAGGAATATCAGCACGCAATTGATGGGGCAGGTGAAACCGGCCTGGTGTATTTGAACGGTGTGTACAGCCACGCCTTTCGCAAAGGTGCAATTTTGCAACATCGACCCGATATGTCGAATGGGCTGTACGCCGCCGAAGATGTGGGTGAACGCGAAGCCTCTGATGCGGAACAAGCAACTGCTCAGCAGGTTTTACGGTGTGTAGAAGAAAAATTTGGAGCAATGCCGTTGTATGCGCGAGTTGACCTCATTCCACAAAATAATGGACAACCGCAACTAATGGAACTGGAATTGGTGGAGCCCTCGTTTTTCTTGTGGGCAAGTGCAGGCTCGGCAGATCGCGCAGCACAAGCCATCATTGCGGCAAACAGGTAACCTGTACTCATGACCTCAGTGACCCCAAGCGAGCCAATGTCACCCTCAATCGGAATGGCAGTGCTGCATTTATTTTGTAAGCCAGAAGCCCAGTTCGACCGTGAAGCAACTGTGCATGCAGTGAAAGCGGCAGAAGCAAAAGGCCTCACAATTATTACGGTTTCCATGCTTGGCCACAAGTGCGATATGGCATTTATGGCGCTGGCTTCCGATATGCGTGAATTGCGTTCGTTTCAATCGGCCATTCAAGCTGCAGGATTAGCAGTAGTCGATTCTTATGTGTCGCTCACTGAAGTAAGTGAGTACGCCATTGGTGTGCCACAAGAAATGCTCGATGCACGTTTGTATCCAAAAATTCCTGTGCCAGGAAAAAATGCTTTTTGCTTCTACCCCATGTCAAAGCGCCGCAATGCAGACGAGAATTGGTTCACCTTGCCATTTGAAGAGCGCCATGCGCATATGCAAGAGCATGGTGTGAGTGGTCGCAAGTTTGGCCCGCGTGTAACGCAATTAGTCACTGGATCCACTGGCCTCGATGCTTTTGAGTGGGGAGTCACTTTGTTTGCAGTGCATCCAGATGATCTCAAAGAAGTTGTTTACACGATGCGATTCGACAAGGCTTCAGCAATTTATGCAGAGTTTGGTGAGTTCTATACCGGTGTGCTGACACCTGTTGAAGAACTCGTCCACACAGTTTAGAACTCTTCTCCACTGCGCTTGAAGTGCGCCTCGTCGGTAAAGATGAGCGAATGAACAACTCAGCGGTGGGGGCCGTTTCTTCTTCGGTCATCCCGCGTCGTGCTTGGTATGCATTGCTGCTGACGTCATTCGGACAGTTTTTTGTCATCTTTGACTCCACCGTATTAAATGTTGCCTTCCCTACAATCGAACAAGATTTCCCCAATGTTGCTCGTACAACACTGGCGTGGGCATTAACGAGTTACTCCATTGGTACCGCTTCACTTTTGTTGTTAGCAGGACGTGTTGCAGATTTATTCGGACGCAAAAAAGTTTTTCTGTTTGGAATTAGTTTGTTTGCTATTGGCAGCATGGGTGCCGGCCTCGCATCAGGTGTAGGGGTGCTCATTTTTGCGCGGTGCATTCAAAGCATTGGTGGCGCGCTCATGATTCCCACCTCTATTGCATTGGCATTGCCCGAGTTCCCTGCGGAGAAAAGAAGTTTGGCTATTGGTGTATGGGGTTCTATTGCTGCTTTAGCGGGTGGCCTAGGGCCACCATTAGGCGCGGCAGTTATTGAGTTTGCCGGATGGCGCTGGATTTTTTTTATGAACGTACCTGCGGTAGCCATTGTGGTTCTGCTTGGGCGCAAGGTACTGCGCGAATCGCAAGGTCAAAGTACAGGAACTCGACTCGACATGGTGTCGGTACCCCTCGGAACCATTGGGCTTGCATCCTTAACACTTGGAGTATTGCAAGGTCATAAGTGGGGTTGGTCGAGCCCAGGAATCATTAGTTGTTTTGCGAGTGCAGTTATTTTTCTTACCTATGTAGTGCTTCGATCAAGTCGACATGCCGAACCACTCATAGATCTTTCACTCTTTCAACATCGGCGATTCACCTCGGCGTCCATTGCAACTTTTGCATTTAATTTGCCAGTAGCTGGATTCTGGTTTACGGCTCCACTATTTATGCAAACGGTGTGGCACTGGTCAGTATTGAAAAGTGGATGTTCCATCATGCCAACTCCAGTCGTTATCTTTTTAACTGCCACCATTTCCGGAAGGTACTCCGACAGAGGTTGGATGAAACGAATTATTAGCTCGGGGATGTTGCTGAGTGGCTTGGGTCTACTTGGGCTTTTTGTCTATCTCGATGAGAATGTAAATTACCTCACCCACTATTTCCCTTTTGCGGTGTTATATGGAATTGGTCTCGGGTTGGCATGGTCAACATTGACGGGCGCTGCATTAATGGGCATTGACCACGAAAAGTTTGGTGTTGCCAATGGAACAAATCTGACCTTCCGACAAATGGGAGGTGCAATGGGTGTTGCAATGGTGATTGCAGTCTCAGGAACAGCAGGAGTCGCTGGGTCTGCAGTTGCCTTCCAACGCGTATGGCTGGCCCTTGCATTGTGGGTGGCAGTAACCCTCGTATTCTTCGCTTTTGCTTATCCAAAAGATCATTGAAGATCTTTAAATAGCCCATACGGCGATTAACCTTGAAAACTGCATGCTAAAGAAGTATCAGTGGCTCAATCGCGTGTGGGCATACCTCCCAGGTTTTTCCCTCATTGTGCTCATGCGGCTGCGCTTTATCTTTTCGCCCATCACTTCCGATGAAGGTGGCGCTCTCGCAATGGCGCGGGCGTGGAGCAGAGGGGCGGTCCTATATAAAGATATTTGGGCCGATCGTCCGCAGGGGCTCTTTGTTCTCTACCGCGGTTTGGTCACCATTGGCTTAGGCACTCCAGAAGGCGTGCGCATTTTGGCAATAGCAGCGTGTCTTTTAGGTGCGGCAGCTTGCGGAAGTATTGCGAGCACTTTGGTGGGCGACAAAGCGCGTATGGGAACAGTACTTATTGTTGGAGTGTTGCTCAGCGTTCCACAATTTGAAGGTTTCATTGCAAATGCAGAATTGCTCAGTTGCAGCGTGGGCGCAGTATCGCTGGCACTTGCTATGAAAGCTGTGTGGGGAAGAACTGCTCCACGTTTTTGGTTACTCTACGCATCGGGCGTGGTGGGCGGTTGTGCTGTCGGTATTAAGCAAAGTGGCTTCGATGCATTTTTAACGGCGGTAGTAGCAGTTGGTGCAATGTCGCTCATGTCGCGTTGGAAGAAAATACACGGCTGGCTTTCTTTACCAACAATGTTTTTAGGGGTTGCCACATCAATTGGGGCAATGATGATTCACGGCGCGCTCACCGGTTGGTACCGCTGGTGGTACGCCATTGTGATGTATCGCTTTGAATTGCGTAGCGCGTTGGTCAATGCCGACTTTGGGCGATTCCAACACACTTTGGCAATCGCCCTGCCGTTGTTGTTGCCTATTTTATTCGGAGTCATTTTGGTGGGGATTCTTGAGGTGCGCAGGGTGGCATTTCGCACAATGGCAATTTTGGCTACATGGCTCTTTATCTCGTTTGCCGCATTTGCAATGGGTGGGCAGTTCTTTCGTCACTATTGGATTATTTTGATGTTGCCCATTGGAACATTTGCAGGAGCAATGATTTCATATGCCAACCAAAAGTGGCTGCGAAACCTTTTGTTAGCAGCGCTTATTGTGAGCCCGCTCATTCATACCGCAACGGCGGTGGCAATTCCCCGTAACCGTATTGGCCATGAACTGCACGACGACTCACGATTAGCAAAAGATGAGCGTGTTGCAGCATGGTTCAATGCAATGCGCGAACCGGGCGACACAATTTATGCAATGTGCGCGAGTGCCGGGCTCTATGGAAATCTCGACATTGACCCACCCTTCCCATATCTCTGGGGTTATGAAGCGCGCCTGATGCCAGGTGGTCTTGCACAGTTATGGAATTTCTTAGAAGGAGAAGACGCTCCACGATTTGTTGTTCGCTACCAGGTGCCGGCTGTGTGTGATGCATCGGGAGCATCGCTACGGGCGTTGCATCGCAACTATAAAATTGTGTGGACCGTTGCAGGTCTTCTTGTATATGAGCATCGCTAATGTCAGTCACACTTGAATCAGCTACCGCAGACCTCATTGCTGTTATTGATGCAGCAACACATGAGTGGCTTGTGCGGTGTGTAGCAAAAACGTATGTACAGCAACTCGGCACACCTCGCTTAGCGGTAGAAGAAAAGTTGGTTGCCGCCGCCCAACTTGCCGCTCAACAAGGACGGGCATATGTTGCAGGTGAGTTGCTCAGAGAACTGAGCAAAGATGTCGATGAACAGCGCATCAACCCATTACAGGTCTTGCGTAATGCGGTGACTTTTCCCACTCGTGTGCTACAGGAATTTGGGGTTCCTCCGACGGTACGCGACGAGATGGATGCACGAATGATGCCCGACGACGTATTTGGCTTATCTCCAGCCCACTGGAACGATGTTCATGAGTCATTGTTGGAGCCTGGTGTTATATGGGGTGCCGCAAAAGCACACAAAGTGTTGCAACGGCGCCGTGAAGAGGGAAAACTAGATAAACCATGATGACGGCAAGTGAGTTCTCGGCAAAGCGCACCGAACTCATTTCGGCTTGGGGAAAAACTGATCCTGCCTCGGGGGTGCAGTTTTGTGCCGCACTTTCTGAAGTCACCGATGAATTGTTACGTGCCTTGTTTAACGATGCCGTGAAGAACACTGGCATCACGAAAGACATTGCACTCATTGCTGTGGGTGGTTATGGCCGAGGAGAGCTCGCCCCGTATAGCGATCTTGATCTTTTACTGCTGCATAAGAACGTTAAAAAAGTTGACGACTTCGCATCTGCGCTGTGGTATCCGTTGTGGGACCTTGGGTTAAAAGTTGGTCATGCAGTGCGCACTCCAAAAGAGACACGACAGCTTGGCGAAACAGATCTTGATACTGCAACTGCGCTAGTGACAGCAAGGTTTGTTACCGGCGATGAAAGTCTTGCCAATGACTGCATTAATGATGCGCGTGAGTGGTGGCGTAAGCGTGGGCGCGACTCGTTACGTGACCTGCACGCTCGCGTTCTCGAGCGGCACGCAACTGCGGGTGAAGTGGCGTTCTTGCTCGAACCAAACCTTAAAGAGGGCCTCGGTGGCCTGCGCGATATTCACGCACTGCTGTGGGCAATTGATGCTGGTCTTGCGTTGTCAGGTGGAGATAAGCAAGAACTGAAGCGTTCAAATGAAGTATTGCTTACATCACGTGTTGCGTTGCACATTAATGCACAGCGAGTGGGCGACGTCTTACGTCTTGAAGATCAAGATGCAGTGGCTGCACGTATTGGATCACGTGATGCCGATGCATTAATGGCACAAGTTTCTACGGCCGCTCGTCGTATTGCGTGGATTGCAGATGAAGCGTGGGCTCGCATTGACCCTCCCGCAAATGCCAATGAGCCACCGCGCCGCATTGCTCCCGGAGTAGAAATGCGTGGGGGTGAGGTGCATTTAGAAAGTGATGCAGACCCTGCAACAGACCCAACATTGGTACTTCGTGTTGCCACAGCTGCGGCGCGACTAGGGGCTCGCATTGACCGTGCATCGTTAAATCGTTTAGGTGAAGAAACTCCAGTGTGGCCAGACCCGTGGCCTGCCGGAGCGAGCGCTGACCTCGTGGCACTGCTTTTAGAGGGCGAGCGAGCAATACCAGTACTTGAAGCAATAGATCAGCGTGATCTCATTACCAAGGTATTACCCGAGTGGGCACCGGTTCGCAGTAAGCCACAACGCAATGCGTATCACCGCTTCACCGTCGACCGACATTTGTGGCAAACAGTTGCAAATGCAGCTGCTCTTGTTGACACGGTGTCAAGAGCCGACTTGTTAATGCTGGGTGCACTCTTTCACGATATTGGCAAGGGCTACCCCGGTGACCATACAGAAGTGGGCATCGAAATGTTTGCTTACATCGGGCCGCGAATGGGCTTGTCACCAGAAGACACAGCAATTGTTTCGAGCCTCATTCAACACCACTTGCTACTCGCCGACACTGCTACGCGGCGAGACCTGAGTGATGACGCAACAATTACCGGAGTTGCCACACTTATTAAATCTTCAGTAGCGCTCGACCTGTTGCGAGCTCTCACAGAAGCCGATTCAAAAGCTACTGGTGTCTCGGCATGGAGCGATTGGAAAGCGGGCTTGGTGTATGAACTCACCGGGCGAGTGCACCATGTGTTGGGTGGCGGCGACGTACGTGATGTTATTTGGAAACTCTTCCCCGATGCTGAAGTTCTTGAGATGATGGCCGAAGGACGTTTTGCAGTTTGCACAACTGAAGATTCCATCACTGTTGTGAGCCCCGACCGCCCAGGAACATTTAGCAAGGTGGCTGGAGTAATGGCACTCCATGGTCTAGACGTTTTGGGCGCCGAAGCACACAGTGATGAGCGTGAAGCAGAAACTGCAATGGCTGCATCAGAATTTCGCGTGTTGCCCCCCAAAGATCGTCCTATTGAATGGGCTCGCATTGTTGACAGTTTGGAACGTGCGTTGAAAAATCAAATGGCACTTGAGGCACGACTCGCCGAACGTGCAGAAACATACAAAGTGCGCCGAGTGCGCACTGCTGTGGCACCCGCTGCTCCAACGGTGAGGTTTGACAACGCCGCATCATCAAACAGCACATTGCTTGAAGTTCGTGCCCCAGACCGCGTGGGTATTTTGTACAGCATTACAAAAACCATTGCCGACACTGGGCTCGATATACGGCACGCTCGAGTGCAAACACTGGGGAACGAAGTAGTCGACACATTTTATGTGCGCACCACCGATGGGCAAAAAGTGACCGACCCCGTGCACCAAAGCGAAGTGGAACGTGCCATCCTCTTTGCCGTAACGAAGTAGTCTCAGATTGTGAGCGAACTTGGCCCAGAAGACTTTCAACGTGATCTCTTGCGGTGGAGCGAAACTCTTGCCGGTATTGCGCGAACAGGAATGGGCTTTACTCAAAGTTTGTATGAACGCGAGCGATACGAAGAAGTGCTCCACGTAGCAAGCGATATTAAAGCCGCATCTGAAGAAGCCATTGAAGTACGCCGCGAACAAGACCACTTTGTTCAAGAGTGGATGGAAAACATTGGCGAAGGAATTCCTGGTTACGTCACTCCCAAAGTTGCAGTAGGCGCCATTGTGGGCAACGACAACGGGGAAATTCTGCTCATGAAACGGGCCGATAGTGGTGTTTGGCTGTATCCCACCGGTTGGGCCGATGTGGGCTATTCGCCGGCCGAAGTTGCAATGAAAGAAGTGCACGAAGAAACTGGCATTGAATGTGAAGTGCTCGAACTGCTTGGCGTAATCGATGGAATGCGTATGGGCTTCTCGCGCTTTGGCATGTACATGTTGTTATTCAGATGTCGCGCAACTGGTGGTTCATTGAATAGACACCCATTAGAGGCATCAGACGTAGGTTGGTTCGGACGCGACAACTTGCCGTCACCAGCAGCGGGCGTGCAATGGTGGGGGCCGATGGCGTTTAATGCTATTGATGGAAAACACACGGGTGCAACGTTTGATACACCCCGGCAGCCGGTATGGCGCCAACCCGAAAATTAAATTATTTGTCTTGATCGCGTAAGAACTGTTCAACTTCTTCCATCAGCATTTCTGCGTCGGCAGGGTCTGGCGCATCATCTCCGGAGTCCATTGCAAAGTCAAACTGTAATTGTGAATCGTCTTCATCGAAATCAAAGTCGTCATCGTCGTCTTCAATGGTGATGCCAGCATCACTCATACTTTCTAAACGAGAGACGTACGCGCGGAGGTCGTCGTCATCGTCAAGCATGGAATTGAGTTGTAGTTCGTAGGCATCGATACGGCTCATCATGTGGCCAACGGGGGCAGGTGTGCCGATGATGTCGCACGCACGTTGCATAAGCGCAACAGAAGCTTTCGGTGAACTAATTTGCCCGGCATATGCGGGTACGGCAGCCCATAACGAAGCAGAAGGAATAGACGCTTTGGAACACGCATCGTTGAGCACGCCGACGATTCCGGTGGGTCCTTCATAGCGCGAGCGTTGAAGGTCGAAGCGGTCTACCAAGTTGTCGTCGGTTGCGGTGCCAATGAGCTGCACCGGACGCGAGTGGGGCACGTCGGCAAGAAGCGCACCGAGTGTGAGAAATAAAGACGCATTGTATTTTTCAATGACACTGACAATTTGTTCGCTAAATAAGCGCCAGCGCAATGCGGGTTCGGGCCCAAGAATGAGAATGACGTCGGACCCTGCGGAACGTACATGCCACAAACCTGTTGCTGGCCAAACAATGTTTCGTATGCGACCATCGGATAAGCGCACCTGTGGTCGAATGGTGGCGAAGTCTGTGAAGAACTCGGGTTCAATTTCAGCAAGTGCCGTTGCACCCCAACCTTTGACCAAGTTTTGGACTGCACTTGACGCAGCATCGGCGGCGTCGTTCCACCCCGTAAAAGCCGCGATGACGGTGGGGTTCACCAGCGTGGGTTCAGAGATCCAACGGATGTGGGGCGAGTTTCCCATTCGTGTTGACGCTATCTACAACTCACTCCAACTGTGGTCGAACCGAGTAGGAACCGCCCCCGCCTGCGGCAATAACGTCGTCGAGCCAGTTCCCTGTGTACACCTCATTTGGGCCTTGCATGAGGTCGTTTTCTGTGGCGCCTTCTGGAGTGGTCACAAGCGTCCATGCTTGGCGTTTGTAGGTCCAATTCTCGGGGTACAAGGCGTGCGCCTCGCGCCACCACGGCACTGCAGCATCGTGGCCGACGGTGCGATGCAGGTATTCGCCCAGGGCAAAACATGCAGCTGCACGCGATTGGCTACCAGACACAGGTTGTGATGCGGAAACCACTTGTTCGGGGGTCATGGCGTACTTACTTGCTGCGCCATGGCGTGCCCAATCGAGAATTGCTGAGCGGTACTCCTCTGAGTCGTCGGGAATTGACTTCACTTCGCGGTACATCTGTTCAATACGTGGCGGAAGGCCGGTGGGAACTTCTCGATCGCGCAGAGGACTGCGTTCAATAGATGCAGCTTCGGCGGGACGCACCAACATTCCATTTTCGTCAATCCACACGGCCATGGGCACATTGATGAACCCGAAGAGTTCATCGGTGACGTGCGTGGTGTCAATGAGCGATGGATGTGTGGGCTTGGCGAGCTCTATCCACGGTGTGGCGTGTGCAGGGTTGATGTCGAGCGCAACAGTAACCACGCTGACGCCAAGTGATTCAATTTCTTCGTGCAGTGCTTGCCACCCGGGCAGAGCTGTTCGACAGCCTCACCAACTCGCCCAGGCCACCATGATGATGCGTCGACCTCGCAGTGAAGAGAAATCGAATGCACGTCCCATTGCGTCGATGAGCGATGAAGGAAAAAACGCTTTCGCACTTGCGAGCGCGCGACCCGTTGCAGTGGCAACACCAAGCGCCCACACATTGTGCGAGGCATCGTGAACAAGTGGCATTCCTAGTTTCTCGGCAGCAACGGTGACGTTGACAACACTATTGGCGAGTGCCCCAGGTGCAGGAACGCAGAGTTCGCCACGGCATAAACCCTCAGGTTTTGCTTCCCAGCCAGTGGCTGCAAGAAATTCTGGAACGCTGAGTGTGGTGCTTGAAATAATCATCAATACGTAGAGTAGAGGAAAATTGACCTCACTGTGAAGATGAAAGCCCTCTATTGTTAGTGACAACGAAGGGAAATAATGAGCGCCACTATTGAGATTGCAACAGAATCAACCGACGAGCTTGTTCACGCAATGGCTGTTCTTATTCCCCAGCTTTCGCAGTCGAACCCGCCGCCAAGCCGGGCCGACTTGAATGCAATCATTGCCTCAGAAGCATCTGTTTTATTCATCGCGCGCGTGAATGGGAAAATCGCTGGGGCGCTTACCCTGGCAACTTTTCGCATTCCCACCGGCGTGCGGGCCTGGATTGAAGACGTAGTGGTTGATGCTGACGCACGTGGCCACGGTGTGGGGGAAGCTTTGAATATGGCAGCAATTGCCGAAGCACGCAGCCGTGGTGCCATTACCGTTGAACTGACATCGCGTCCGTCGCGCGAAGCAGCGAACCGTTTGTATCAGCGCATTGGTTTTGTGCAGCGAGAAACCAATATTTACCGCTTTACTCTCTAAAAATGACGGATAAAGATATGCCGATGTATGGAGAAGTTCTTGGAGTTCATCTATCAGCGAAGCACGAGTTTTCAAAAGCTTCTGTTGATGAAATTGAATTAATAGAAAACTATGGAGTGAAAGGTGATGCTCATGCAGGGGTCACAGTTCAGCATTTATCTCGTATTGCGCGAGACCCAAACCAACCTAATTTGCGCCAGGTTCATCTTGTACACGGTGAGCTGATTGACGAATTGCGTGAGCGAGGGTTTGCGGTAGAAATGGGGTCAATGGGTGAAAATATCACCACAAAAGGAATTCCACTTTTAGAACTCTCTGTCGGCACACGTCTCGTCTTTGATGGTGGAGCAATTGTTGAAGTGACAGGTCTGCGTAACCCATGCACTCAACTTGATTCATACCAAGAAGGATTACGAGGCGCCGTTATCGATTATGACGCAGATGGAAACCTTCTGCGACGCGCAGGAATTATGGGCGTTGTTGTTCAGTCGGGATACTTGAAAAGAGGCACAAGTGTGCATTGTGAACAACCACTGGGAAATTACGTTCCACTAGGCCCCGTCTAGCGACGACTAAATTCTCGCAGAATAATTATTTAGCGAGTTCAGCTTCAATAGCTGCAGTGAGTGCAGAATCGTCGGGAGCAGTTGTTGGAGCAAAACGCTTCACCACTTCACCTTGACGGTTCACAAGAAACTTCTCGAAGTTCCACAACACGTCGGGATCTTGGTTTGGAGTCATGCCAAAACCTTTGAGGCGATCACGGAATGCGTCCGGGTCGCCTTCTGCACGAGGTGCAGCAGCAGTGAGTGCTGAGTACAAAGGGTGCTTGTCGTCACCGACAACACTGATTTTGGAGAACATCGGGAACTTCACGTCGAACTTTGTGCTGCAGAATTCTGCAATTTCAGCATCGGTGCCGGGCTCCTGAGCGCCAAAGTTGTTGGCAGGAAAACCAAGAACTGAAAAACCTTTGTCTTTGTATGTTTGGTGGAGGCTCTCGAGAGCTTCGTACTGAGGTGTGAGGCCGCACTGTGAAGCGACGTTCACAACCAACATGACCGACCCGGCGAAGTCGCCCAAGGTGGTGTTAGCGCCAGAAATTGTTGTTACGGGGATGTTGTGCACTGATGTCATGAGGAAGATCCTAGCCCCTCATTTTCACCACTTGAACCCCACCAGATGAATGCTGTGGCAATAAAAATGAACATTGCAATAATGAACGCAAACGGCTTCACTGTTCCGTTGAATGCGCTTGTTGCAACGCTGCCAAGAAGCGCCGCACCTGCTGTAGAAAATGTGCCAATAATGGCCGTTGCGGTGCCGGCAACGTGGGGCACTGGCATCATTGCAGCTGCATTGCAATTTGGTACAAGACCTTGAGCAATAGGTAAAACGCACGCTATGGCGAGGTAGAACACCCAAAATTGCGGATGCTCTTTTCCGGTGAAGGAAACCACAACGAGCCCTGTCGAGGTAACGAGCCCAATGAGTGACATGCGGCGAAGTAATGCAGTAATACCAATGCGTTTAACAATGCGCGCATTATTTAAAGAGTTGATGGCCAGTAAGCACGCCACAACTCCAAAAATGAGTGGGAACCAATTGCCGTAGCCATAAATATCTTCAACAATCACTTCGGAACCCGCAAGGTATGTGGTCATGACGGCAAAGAGAAATGTCATGGCAAGGGTGAAGCTCACAGTTTGGCGATGAGTAAGTACCTCTTTGCCGGCCTTGCTGACTGAACTCCAGGTAAATGGTCGGCGATTATCTATTGCCAGAGTTTCAGGAAGTCGACGCGCCCACAGCATGAGGAGCACTCCGACAACGCTAGGGAACCAGAACACAATGCGCCATGGTGCAATTTTTATGAGGCCTGCACCGAGGCTGGGAGCAAGAATAGGAACAAGCAAGAAAACAGCAGTGATGGTTGACATCAACTGAGCCATGACGGTGCCTGCAAAACGGTCACGAATCATTGCGGTGCTCAATGAACGTGCTGCAGCAGCACCGAGCCCCCAAATGACACGTGCGGCAATAACCCAACCCCACGACGGCGCAACGCTGGCAAGGATGCCGCCTAGGGAATATAAAGCGAGCCCTGCAAACAACAAACCGCGTCGGCCATATTTGTCGGACGCTGGGCCATAGAGCCAAGGGCCCACTGCTAGACCCAAAAAGAAGGCCGTCACGATCCAGCTGACCTGTGATGAGTCGGGGCGCATGCCGTATTCCTCGCGCATCTTGGGAAACGCCGGCAACATGAGATCTATGGCAAGTGCACTACTTGCCATGAGTGCGGTGGTGAGAAGAATAAATTCACGACCACTCGCTACGCCTTTTTCTTTCGCTCCATCATTTGCAGAGAATGCTTGCGATGAAGAAAATGACACGCTTCACGCTAGGTCATTTAATGGTGTTCACACGTGCTGGGGAGTATTGCGACCATTTTCCGCTACTCATGAGGATATTCCAGAGTTTTTCTTGATGAGCGGCGATCCATAGTTCGCTGAGATGGAACTGATTACGAAAGACATATTGCTGATCGAGGAAAGGAACACAGATAGGCAAGTAAGGGCAAGCAAAAGTGTCGTAGTCAACGCTGAACACGTTTTGACGACTTTTTGCTTCTGATCGATAAATCAATTCGGTAGGGAAAGGTGTGGTGTTGGCCTCATACGCACATGAAGAAATTGCAGTTGCTCCAGACAAGCATTGTGTGGGGTCAAATGAGGCAAAGGGAAGTGGTTCAAGAATGGCCACTCTTGTTGCAATCTTCAATAGTGCATCGAGTGCTTCTGACGTGCGTTGTGCGACAACAGTAGAAAGATCGTCTTGTGTTGGAGTTTCTGGTACATAAAAAGCATCTGGTCGCGAGCCGGGGTCTCTAGAGACATGAGTAACAATGATGATGTCGGGTTTCAGCGCTGGAAGAAGAGTGTCGTACCACTCTGCACGAGATTTTTTACAACGAGTAATAAGTGTTTCATCGCGCGCTGCCCACATTAGACCAGGTTGCCATGGACAACCCGAGCGTGTGAGTGCCGAGAATGTGAAGTGTTTCTCGCGTGCAAGTTTTACAAAAGTAGGAATAAGCATTTCTGCATTGCTGTCGCCCATCAGCACAATGTGTTGTGACGTTGAATCTTTTGAGGTGTCAACATACAACGTGCACTT
>JBAXNF010000026.1:0-16049 GCA_037133935.1 bacterium | reverse complement strand
TGCAGTAATTGCTTGCACGGCTCCTGGCCCAAGCGAAGCACCAAGCGACGACCACACGTGTTGTTCAAATGTTGTGACCAAGACAGGGGCCATGCTGCGTGCACGTGCAACGAGTTCTGCATCGCTCAACGCAGAAAGGTTTGGCCGCTCTGCACGAATTTTTATGGCGAGAATTTTTTGTTCCTCTACGGGTGGATGCACCGTTGAGCCCATGACATAAGCCATGGTTTCGCCAAGCCTCGCTTCATGAACAGCGCTTTCGTGCCATGGCTCTGCAACGTATGGCGGCACATCGGGGTTGTCGTCGAAATATGCTGCGTCAATAGCCTCTGGGCTTGCACCTGGCATACGTACACCCATGAGCCGAGCCTGCATGAGTGAGTTATAGAAGTAGCCACCAAAGAGTCCGAATGTTTCTGGCGGCGTGCCGTAATCTTCGTGTTCAAAAACGCCAAAAGTGACGAAGCCCACTTTGCACCCAAGCACAACGCCTTTTTCCCAGCACAGACTCCACCCCAATGGGCTCACAGGGTCGGCCAGCACGTCGGCAGCGTTACCGCGCGTATAACTAGGAAAACGCTTTGATGGAGTGCGGTCAATAATCCATTTGTCAGATAACACGATGTCTCCCCCTGGCGCTGGCGGCGTTTACCGTCAGTTCACTTTCGTACTCGTGAAAAACTACCTGAGGTGAGGCCTGAGTCACACTATGAGAACTGAGGAAATTCTCAATTTGCCGCAGACTTGTCTAAATGGGTCGCGGAATGGGCGGTATACCACCCGTCAGCATGCCTTCTGCCCGTTCTTTCACTAACTCCACGTAGCGCGGGTGGGTCATAATCCAAAAGGTTCCGTTGTTAATGGCCTCGAGCACTTGGTCGGCAACATCTTCAGGGTCAATCGCTTCGGTTGCAGTGGTGAGACCTTGGGTGCCGAAGGCTTCACCCTTCACGCCACCTGGGCGGTTGCGCTCGCTGAAACCAATTTTGGTGCGCACGACTCCGGGGCACAGCACCGACGCCCGCAACGGCACGTTGGCTGCCATGGCATCGGCAAGCAACGCTTCAGACAATGCAACTACTCCCTGTTTTGCGACGTCATAGGAAGCAATGCTGGGGAACGCCAAAATGCCTGCGGTTGAAGCGGTGTTCACCACATGACCAGGTTCGCCAGAGGCGAGCATGCGCGGCACGAAAGAGTGCACTCCATAAATGGGGCCCCAGAGGTCAACACCAAGTACCCACTCCCACGATTCAATTGATGCTTCCCATGTGAGGTCACGATGCACGACGCCTGCGTTGTTGCACAAAATATGAACTGCACCAAACTCTTCATAAGAAAAATCGGCAAGTGCCTCAACAGCATGACGATCGGACACATCGCATCGCATTGCAGCACACGCAATACCTGCATCGTTCAACAAATCGCTTGCGGCATCGAGTGCGCCTTGTTCAACATCGGCAATCACTACGTTCATGCCTTCTGCGCCAAAGCGCTGGGCCATTGCTAAACCAATTCCCGACGCACCACCAGTAATGACTGCGGTTTTTCCTTGCAAGTTTCCTAATACACCGGCCATATGTGCTCCTTATGAAATATCCCTGTTCGCAGAGCGTAGTTCTTTTCTGAACTCCGCCTGCCCAACCACTTATCCAACGCCACTATTGTCGTGCCATGAGCATTCTCGACACATTTCACATGGACGGCAAAGTAGCTGTAGTCACCGGATCCGGCCAAGGTATTGGTCGCGGCATTGCATGGGCACTCGCCGATGCTGGCTGCGATGTTGTTCTGAACTCGCGGCGCCAAAGTGACCTCGATGAAACGGCTGCAGGCGTTCGTGAACGCGGCCAACGTGCCCTCACCGTTGCTGGAGATATTCGTGATTTTTCTGAAAACATTGCCGCAGCAACTATTAAAGAATTTGGTCGCCTCGACGTATGGGTCAACAACGTTGGTGGTTCCGATGAAAAAACAACTCGTCTATTAATTGATACGCCCGATGAAGTTTTTCGCAACCAACTCGAACTGAATCTCACTTCCGCATTTCAGGGTGCAAAAGCCGCAGCAGAAAATATGCCAAATGGTGGAGTCATCATCAACATTGCATCTGGTGCCGGCATGCGCGGTTCGCCAATGACTGGCCCCTATGCAGCATCTAAAGCAGGAATGATTAACCTCACCCTTACTCTTGCCCTTGAACTCGCCGAGCGTGATATTCGGGTGAATACCGTTTCACCTGGGCCAATTGCTACAGAAGCATTTTTGGAAGTTCTTGGCATTGCAGCCGACCTCGATGCCATTGCCTCAACTATTCCACTACGGCGCTTAGGAACTCCCGACGATATTGGTGCAGCAGTTTTGTATCTTGCATCGCCAGCATCATCGTGGGTAACAGGCCAAAACATTCTTGTTGCCGGTGGCCGCACTGAACGCAGTTACCAATACGGCGGTCGAGAAAAAAAGAAATAGAACATGCCCCCCATTCCACAGCCATTTACCATTCCGTACAGCGCTGCAGCAGTTGCAGACCTCCACCACCGACTCGACAACACGCGCTTTCCTCTCGGTGTGGCAAATGAGCAATGGAAATATGGCATGCAGCAAGAATGGTTTCAATCGTTCTTGCACTATTGGCGTCATGAATTCAGCTGGGAACAACAAGTCGCAAAAATGAATGCGCTGCCCAACTATCGGGTCGAAATTGATGGCATTCCATTGCACTTTGTGCACCTGAAAGGAAGTGGTCCTGCTCCACTGCCCATCATCACCACTCATGGCTGGCCATGGAGCTACTGGGATTACCGCGATGTTGCCCAGCAACTTGCCCATCCCGAATTATTTGGTGGCTCACCACTCGATTCATTTGATGTCGTCGTTCCCTCACTACCTGGTTTCGGTTACTCCTCGCCGCTTCCTGTAGGTCATCTCTCTACGCGTGATGTTGCACACTTGTGGAACAAACTCATGACCGAAGTTCTTGGTTACCCCACGTACTGTGCTCATGGTGGCGACTGGGGTGCCATTGTTACTGCAGAACTCGCGCATGCTCATGCACCATCGCTTCATGGGGCACACATCACCTTGCCCATGTTTTTTGGTCTGAATCGTGCCGACATCACTGCTAGCGATTACGACGAAGAAGAAAAGCATTATCCAGAACTCATGAAAACTCGCATGGCCACAGCAACAAGCCACTACACCGTGCAAGGCATAGAACCCGAAACACTCGCCTATGCAATGCACGACTCTCCTGCAGGCATGGCAGCATGGCTCATTGAACGTCGACGCCTGTGGAGTGACTCAGCCGATGCAAACGGGCACCGTGATGTAGAGCGTGCATTCACTATGGAAGAACTTGCAACATTGGTGAGCATCTATTGGTTCACCGAAACATTTGGCAGTTCGTGTCGCATGTATTACGGGCGCACAAATGAACCATGGCAACCCGAGCACAATCGCACGCCCACTATGGAGGCGCCCACCGCTATGGCTGTATTCCCTGGCGATCTTATTTTTCTTCCGCGCCGTGCAGCAGAACGTGTTGCCAACATTCAACGCTGGACCCGCATGCCAGCGGGCGGACACTTCGCAGCAGCAGAACAACCAGAACTCGTTGCCAACGATGTGGCCGAGTTTTTCCGTACTTATCGGTAACTACAACTTTGGTGTGGTTTTTTCCTGCTGTGGGAAATGCTATTTTTGCTATATGACAATTGATGCAAACAACTACCCGCTACGTCCCGATGAAATCACTACCGACTGGTTAGCGGCGGCACTGAAGTCGAGCAACACCATGCCAGCAGGTGCAGGAATTGTGAGCATTACTCGTCGCCCCGTCGGTGTGGGTGTGGGAATGCTCGGTCTCATTGAAGTCATCACGCCTACCTATTCGGGTGATGCAGGAAATGCACCACAGTCGGTAGTGGTGAAATACCCCACGGAAGTGGAAGGAAACTTGGCTGTTGCCACCACGTTCAATGTGTATGAACGTGAAGTGCGTTTTTGCCAGTTACTGGGGCCAAAGGCCGGATTGCGCCTTCCCAAGTTGTATTTCGCTCACACCACTTCTGCTTCATCATTCATCATGGTGATGGAAGACCTTTCTAGTTATGCCCTCGGCGACCAAGTGGAAGGCTGCAGCGTAAAGCAGGCCGAAATGTCGATTATTGAAATGGGCAAGCTCCACTCAGCATTTTGGGAAAAAGTTGAGTCCGATGAATTTGAATTTGTTCCGTATCACTATCCGAGTGTCCACTCCGATGCATTGCTGCAAGGCGCTATAGCGGGTTGGGATGCAATGGTTGCCATTTTTGGTGATGTCATTAGCCCCGAGTTGAAGAACAACAAAGACAAGTTCCTCGCAACAGTTCCCAAAATGCAAGCGTGGATTGTTTCTCACCCACACACGTTGGTGCACGGCGACTGGCGTATGGACAACCTCATGTTTGGCGTTGAGCCCGACCATGCCCCAATGGCTGTTCTCGACTGGCAAGGCACATTGCGTTCCAAAGGCGTACAAGATCTTGCGTATTTGTTAAGCCACAATATGAGCGTTACCGATCGCCGCGACAATGAGCGAGCTCTTGTTGCAATGTGGCACAGCGAGCTTCTGAAGAATGGTGTGAAGAACTACTCCGCTGAGCAGGCATGGGATGAATACCGTCGTGCCGTGATGTACCTGTGGCTGTACGCCACCGTTATTGCCGGAACCCTCGACCCGTCAAATGAGCGTGGCAAAGCATTCATGACTGCAATGGTGACGCGCTCAAGCACCGCCATTGGCGATCTCGACTGCATTGCGCTGCTCGATACGTTTTAAAGTCTCGAGCAACCAGAACTAGTGCTTATCGGCAGTGGTATCGAGGCGATGGTTCGCATAACGCGGGCCACTTACCCAGCCGCACATTTGTGGGTCACATTCAAAGATTTCCCCGGAAATCCATTTCCCGTCTAGCCGAAATAGACCCGAACGATTTCCGTCGGTGACTTTGATGTTTCCATCAGCATCTTTTTCGTAGATAAACTTCGATACTGGATGTGTTAAACCATTCATTTCCTAAACCCCCAAGTACCGATCGAGCATGTTGTGGAACCAACGCACTTTTGATTCTTGGTAGTTCGCCAAAGTCACTCCTGGCTTCACAGTGGTTTCCAGACCAATTTGCACACGTTCCATATTGAAAACGTCCTGATCGAATACTTTGCCCAAGTTGCCCAACTCTTCAGCACTCGACCATGACTCATCAAAATCGAGCAGATGCATTTCCACTGGGTCAGGGCGCTCACCAGAAAATGGCGACATGAAGAAGCACTCCATGAGGGATTGGCGATGGTTGTCACCTAATGGGCGGAATCGGTACACAATGCGGTTATACGCACCCCATGGGTGGAAGTTAGGGAACAACGTGTAGTCAATGGCATCAAGATACTCACCATCGCACCAGTCATCTACTGCGTCTCCAACAATGGGGCGCCAGCGATCGCGCGTGGCAATGGCAGCTATTTCTCGAGCGGTTTTTCCTTCAGGAACAACAACTGCAGATTCTTCATCAACACGAACGTCCATCATGATGCGCATAATGTCGTTTTCGTCAACGGTGTAATTTAACAGTGGGCTTTGCAGTCCACCTGGAGTAATCACACGACTGAAATTTCCCCACACATCAACTTGACTACTGGTATCTGCAAGGTACCCAAGAATTTGAGGATGAGTTGCATTCACGTGATACGCCTCGCTGAATGCCTCTTGCGCGATTTTCCAGTTACAATTGAGTTTCTTAGCAACATGCGCCTGCACGTAACGTCCACCAAGATCCCAGCGTTCAAAATGCTGCGGCAACTCTCCAAGAAAACTTTCAAATGACTGTGCGCGCGGGTCGGGGTTAATGAAAACGAAGCCTGCCCATGTTCCTACTTGCACTTCTGGCAAAGAAAACTCGCTTGGGGTGACGTGTTCGAAATCCCATCCGGCGGGAATCTCGGTGAGGTGGCCTTCTGTTGCCCAAGTAAAACCGTGAAATGAACAACGAATTTCACTGCACTTGCCGTCGTACTGCTTCAGCTGACGACCACGATGCAAGCATGCATTCACAAAAGATTTAATGGATCCATCAGCCTGACGAATAACAATGTAGGACTTGTTGCAAATCTCATAGACGATGTAATCGCCATCGTTGGGTATGTGCTCTTCGCGGCAAGCGAATTGCCACACTTTGCTCCACATGAGGTCACGTTCCATTTCATGCCACTCACGCGAAATGAAGCGCTGAATATCGACATCGGCCGAACCCAAATACGGGGATGACTCGAGGCGTAAAACTTCCGGCACTTCGTGGCTATCGGTATCAAGAATTTGCTGGTAAGAAATACCAGGTGCTTGACGAAAACGTGCTTCTGTAGCTGTCATACCTCAAATAATAGGCTTCAACTCGGCACTACGGCGCGTCGGACAGGACGATCCCAGCCTGGCTGCCCGGTGGGCTTTGGGCTCGGCCACAAACCAGGACCCATTTCCACCATGCCGTGATGCGTGCTGTAGTCACTTAATAGGTTCAAAAATGGCACCGCATCGAAAGCTTCCGGGCCACGAACGCCGGTGGCCTTCCAACTTCCGTTGCACAGCAATTCCAGGGCGACCACTGGGCACACCGCTGTTTGCCACAACACTGCTTGCGAACCCCACTCCCGCATAGTGATCTCGTTATCTGCAACGTGGTACAGATATACCTCTCTTGGGGCTCCGTCGTAGGTGCCGCGTACCCATGTGCCTGCACAGGTTTTGCCGTGCATGAGGTGACCCAATTTTGCTGGGTTTGGCAATACTGACGCCAAAACATCGCGCGGAGAAACGCTTACGTCGCCAACGCGAATTTTTTCCGTGCTGTCGAGACCTAAGTAGGCAAACGTTTTGAGCCAGTCGATGAATTCGGCACCAAGTCCATATTTAAAAGTCACGCGGTTGCAGTCGACTTCGCGTGGAACAAGAATCACTTCTTCGTGCTCAACGTTCACACACTCAATAGGGCCGATTCCTGCTGGAAAGTGGAACACTTCGGGCTCACTAAAGCAATCGGTTGTATACAAACCACGTGTGGAGTCCCAGACAATAGGTGGATTCAAACATTCTTCGATAGTGGTCCAAATAGAAAATGTTGGTGCAAAATCTAGACCATCAATCGACAAGTTAGAGCCGTCGCGCACGCCAATTTCATCGATGGTGTCGAATAAGTGATCGGCTGCATAACGCGCAAAAATATCGCTGAGCCCGGGCTCTACACCCATTCCCACCAACGCCAAGATGCCACGCTCGCGCCACTTTTCATCGGAAGCAATTTGATTTGCACCAAGGGGAGTTCCCACTTCTTCATACGGGTTAGTGGGGTGCGGCGTACTTAAGTTCATCGCCATGTCGATATAGCTGCAACCGGCTGTAAACGCCGCATTGAAAATAGGGTCGTTCAAACGTGGGTCACAAGCATTAATAACAATGTCGGCATTCACGCGTTGAATGAGGGCAACAAGGTCTGCTTCATTACGAGCATCAACCTGTTCGGCCACGAATCTTCCGGGGTCGTCGAGTTCAGCAATGGCCTCTTCTGCACGGGCCTTCGTGATGTCGGCCAATACGAAAGACGTAAAGAACGACCTGGTCTCGGCGATAGAAGCCATCGAGGCTCCTACACCTCCTGCTCCCACTACGAGGATATTCATAAGTCACCAAATGTAAGTCTCGATTACCTTCAACATGACACTTACAGCACATTGAAGCGACGCGCTGGTGCGCATCTATTTCGTAGGGCAAGCCTACCTCACACAATTAGTTGACGTTCAGTAGATCAACAATGAAAACGAGAGTTTCGCCACCTTTAATGACTCCACCAGCGCCCTGATTGCCATAGCCCAAATGCGCAGGAATAGTGAGCGAACGACGACCCCCCACTTTCATACCTGTAACGCCTTGGTCCCAGCCGGCAATGACTTGGCCGGCGCCAAGACGAAACTCAAAGGCTTCATTGCGATCCCAGCTTGCATCGAATTGCTTGCCGGTGCTCCATGCAACGCCTACGTAGTGCACTTCTACGTTGGTGCCTTTGGTGGCTTCCTTGCCAGTACCCACAGTGAGGTCTTCAATGACGAGGTCAGCAGGAGGGTTAGTGGATGGAATGGAAACTGATGGCTTAGAGGACATCTCTCCAACTTATCTACTTCATGTACCCGACGGCTACCGTTTCTAAAAAGTGCAGTAATTGCCCCATACAAAGGAACCACTATGGCCGGTCGTCTTGAAGGAAAAGTAGCAGTCATCACTGGTGGTGCACGTGGAATTGGTGCCGGAATGGTGGAGCGGTTTATTGCAGAGGGTGCACGTTGTGTCATATCCGATATTCAGCGAGAAGTGGGTGCCAATTTCACTACTCAATTTGGAGACAAGGCAATCTTTATTCAGGCTGATGTTGCGTGTGAAGATGATGTGAAAGCCACAGTTGATGCAGCTGTTGCTCATTTTGGCCACATTGATTGCATGGTGAACAACGCAGGAATTCTTGGCGCTATCGGACCCATCGTCGATATTTCTGGTGATGAGTGGAGTCGCACAATTGGTGTTTTGCTGAACAGTGTTTTTTATGGAATTAAATATGCAGCGAAGGCAATGATTGCTAGCGGTAACGGTGGAAACATCATCAACACCACCAGCACGGCAGGCTTACGTGCCGGCCTCGGGCCACACGTGTACACCGCTGCAAAACATGGCGTAGTGGGCCTTACCCAAAGCACGGCAACCGAACTCGGTCAATATGGAATTCGGGTCAATGCCATTGCTCCCGGCGGAACCGTCACTGATCTCACCTCCTGGCTGATGGCAGAAAATGCAAAAAATGTTGCGGAAGGGAAAACTCCCCCACGCAAAGGAAATCCCATGGGCCGACCCGGACAACCAATCGATATTGCAAATGCAGCACTTTTTTTGGCATCAGACGAAGCAAGCTACGTCAATGGCCATGTACTAGTTGTTGACGGAGCCGGCGAAGTCATTGGCGACCGCAACCACCGATTTGTAGAACTCGGTTCCCAAATAGTTCAAGAAGCTGGGCGTAAAGGCCTGTAACCATGACCTCGCACCATGATGATTTTCATGCCATTGTCAACGTAGCTATTGCTTATACGTGGGCACTTGATACAAGAAACTTCGACGCGCTTCAAGATGTGTTTGCTACTGATGCAACGGGCTTGTTAAACGGCACTCAATGCGATTCACGCGATGCAATTATTGCGCGCATTTCCGGTTCGCTCCTGCGACTCGATTTCACTCAACACCTTGTAGGCAATCATCAAGTTGTGGTCAATGGCGACACAGCTACTCATCGTTGCCAGTTACACGCCCAGCATGTAAAAACTGGTACCGAGGGCGGCGACAACTTCATTATTGGTGGCTACTACGACGATATTTTTGTTCGCACTACTGAAGGTTGGCGTATTCAACATCGCATCATGCAACCCATCTGGCGATCAGATAACGCAAACGTAGTAAAGAGATAATGCAGTGCCGAACAAAAGCCACATAGGTAAATCTGCTCTAGTTACTGGTGCTACATCAGGAATAGGTGAAGCAACTGCTTACGCACTTGCAGATGCCGGCGCACAAGTACTCGTTGTTGGTCGCCGACGTGAACTTGGAGAGCAGGTAGTGAGCAAAATTCAAGAGGCCGGTGGCACTGCATCTTTTTATGCGGCCGATATGCGTTCATCTAGCGACATCAACTCCATGGTGGAAACTGCAGTATCCCTGTTTGGCAAACTCGACATTGCTTTTAACAACGCTGGCATATTTGATCGTATGAACGACTTTCATACATACAGCGACGACTCCTGGGACGACATGCTTGCAGTCAACCTCACTGGTGTTTTTCGTTGCATGCGCGCCGAAATTGCTGCAATGCTGACAACTGGTGGCGGGGTCATTATTAATAACGCGTCCACTGTAAGTCACCGCGGAAGTCATCGTGCTGGCCCAGCCTATGTGGCTGCCAAACACGGAGTATTGGGTCTCACGAAACAAGCGGCTATTCAATACGTACATCACAACATTCGTGTCAATGCGGTATCGCCTGGCCCCACAGAAACACCTGTTGCCGCACCCCTCATCGCACAAGGCCCCGAAGCAGTTGCAGCGGCTCTTTCGGCGCTGAACCCCACAGGGAAATTTATTAGCCCACAGGCAATTGCCCAGGCGGTTGTTTATTTGACGTCTGATGTCGCTTCTATGGTGAATGGCTCCGAAATTGTGCTCGATGGTGGGCAACTCGCGCTCCTCTAACCATTTCCCTTTGGAAGAATTCGGCGTACGATGTGGTGAGTAGAAACTTGCCGAGGAGACACAATGGCTGAAGTGAAAGCAACACCGACAATTGTGCATAGAGCCGCGCCCGTGGAGCCGCTCCCCATTACCCCAGAGCGCTACCTCTCACCTACTTACATGCAACGCGAAGCCGACAACTTGTGGCCGCGCATGTGGCTCTTTGCGTGTTTGGAAAGAGACGTTGCAAACGTTGGAGACTTTTCCGTTTTTAACCTTGGTCGTGAGTCCATCATTATCTCGCGCACTCAAGAAGGAGAAATTGCTGCCTTTTACAATGCATGCCAGCATCGCGGCGCAAAAGTAGCTACCGAAGATCATGGATGCGTCGCAAAGTTTGTATGCCCTTACCACGGCTGGTCGTATCGCCTCGACGGAAAACTTGTAGTTGTTCCCGACAACAACCGCTTCAGTGGTGGAGTTGACCGCAACGAACGCTCTATGCAACAAGTACAAGTAGACACATTTGCCGGTCTTGTTTGGATCTGCATGGACAACAACGCAGCACCACTGCGCGAATACCTTGGCATGGTCGGCGACCGCGTCGCTCCATTCCACGTAGAAAACATGACTCTGGTTGGCGACCAGACTGTACGACTCGACTGCAACTGGAAAGCCGTCTACGACAACTTTGGCGAGCTTTACCACGTAGAGCACATTCACCCACAACACGCCATGTTGTTCGATTGCCCAACAGCACAAGTAGAACTTTTTGAAAATGGCCATACGGGTGTGAACATCATTGGCCACACCGTGAACTCGCGGTTGCCTATTCCCGAAGAGCCGAACTTCTATCAAAAGGTTCAACTCGAAAAATATGGCGTTGACCCTGCTCTGTACAACGGCCGCAACCTCGAAATTCGTCTTGATGTACAAAAGATGCGCCGCGAAAAAGGCCCAGAACTGGGTTTCGATTACAGCGAACTCAGTGACGACAGACTGTCCGATATTGAGCAGTACAACCTGTTCCCCAACATGATGATTACTGCCCAACCCGAATCGGCATTGGTGATGCGGGCTCGCCCACACCCCACCGACCCGAACAAATGCTTTTGGGATAAGTACACGTTTAAATTGGCGCCAAACCCAGAAGTCGCCGCTCGAGCAGGCGTTGAATTTCGCCCGTCGAACCCGAAAGATCTTTTGCCCATTCCACGACCAACACACGACGAGTTTGAACAAGACGACGTCATTGCTGGCCGCAAATCGATGGATATCACCGTCGACCAAGACGTGCATCTCATTCGCGATGTCCAAGCTGGTATGCACTCACGGGGTTTCACAAGCCAAATACTCAGTGAAGAAGAAGCACGTGTTCAGCACTACCACGACTGGCTCGATTACTTCATGGGTGAACGGTCGTAATGGCCACAGCGCCAACATGGCTCGGCCCTATTCGCCAAACTGCTTTTGTAGTTGATGATATTGAAAAGTCAGCCCACGAGTGGGCAGAGGTGCAAGGTGTTGGCCCATGGTTTTTGTACCACGTTGAAGTGGAGAACACTTTGTACCGTGGTGAAAAAGTAACCATGCGCGCCCGCATGGGCCTTGCCCATACTGGTGGGCAGCAAATTGAACTCATCCAGCCCGATCTTTCATTGCCTTCCATTTACCGAGAGTTCCTTGAAGCAGGCGGCACAGGCGTGCACCACGTGTGTTACTGGGCAAATATTAAACGCTCGCGCCAACACTTTGAAGGCCTCGGTTCTGAGGTTGTTCAGCAAGGCATGACTGCCACAGGAAATGAATTTCTTTACTTGAGTGGAAACTGCGGGCTTCCCTATTTGGAATTCGTTGACCCAAATGGGTCGATGGCGGCATTCTTCACAGAAATTGCAGAAGCTGCAGCACTTTGGGATGGCATAGAAGCCATCTGCGAATCACGCTGAGCCGAGGCTCTAGACCGTCACCACCGAGCCCTGATTCGACGTCTCTTTCCAGCGCATTAGTCGATTCTCAATTAATTTCACAAAGACATTGATGGCGATTGCAAGGAACGCAATGATGGTGACAATGCCAAATGCTTCTCCCATCAGAAGCTTATTGGCTGCTTCGTTGTATTGAATTCCGAGCCCGTTTCTCGAGCCAAAGAGCTCAGCAAACGTTGCTCCTAATAGGGCCCATACTGCGGCCAAGCGAATGGACCCAAAGGCCGAAGACAAAACTGCGGGAAGCGTGAGCTTGAAAAAAAGATGACGCCGTTGCCCACCCATCGTGGTCATGACTGTTTCCAGATCGGGGTCAATCATTGCTGCAGCACTGCGAGTTGCATCCATAACAATGAAATACACCAAAGTCAACGCAATCAGCACCTTCGTAGTTTCAGCGACACCGAACCATAAAATAAATATGGGAACCAATGCAGTACGTGGCACAGCATTGAGGAAGGTCATCAATGGCGATGCCATTTTCCATAATTTAGGGTAAATGGCAAACATCAGTCCGGTAAATACCCCCAGTGTTGAACCAATAATCCATCCATAAAATGCTTCTCGTAGCGTTACCAAAGTGTCGTACCACAAGTCGTGGTTATTGTAATTTTCTATGTACCAATTCCATACCATTCGTGGAGAAGCGATAAAACCGGGGTTGATCCATGCGAAGTGGTATGCAGCCCACCATATGGAAATAAATCCAAAAATAAAAACAAGTTTTCCAAGTTGAATAGGCAAATTAAAAGTCTTCACAAATTTTTGCCGAGGAGTAAGACCTTGATATTCGGCTAGAAGTTTTTCTCCTGGGCTTAAAGATGTGTTGCTACTAGATGAGCTCACTACGCAATTCCTTCCAAATGGTGGACTCTAAATTTTTAAATTTCTCATTATCCATAAGATCATCGACCAATCGTGGTCGAGGAATATCAATTATTTGATCAAGTTTGATTTTCCCTGGTCGCGCAGTCATCACAATGACTCGGTCAGCTAGCAAGACAGCTTCGGCGAGGTCGTGCGTCACCAAAATAACGGTTGACGTTGTCGCTTCCCACAGGCGTAAAAACTCATTTTGAACAGTAATTCGAGTTTGCGCATCGAGAGCGCTGAATGGCTCGTCGAGCAGCCACAGCTTTGGTTCAATTGCCAAGGTTCTAGCGATAGAAACTCGTTGTCGCATTCCCTGCGAAAGCTGTGATGGAAACTTGCTTCCAAAACCGTCGAGTTTCACCATTTGTAGAAGTTCTTCCACGCGTTGCTTACGCTCGGCTTTGGGAACACCACGAATTTCCAGTGGCAGTTCAATATTGCGCTGTGCGGTTCGCCAAGGGTAAAGACCCGAGCGTGCCAACATATAGCCGACGTCAAGTGAGGGTTTTACTACTTCTTCACTATTGCGTTGCACAGAACCAAGTGTTGGCCGCAATAGCCCCGCCAACATATTGAGGATTGTTGTTTTACCACAACCAGACGGCCCGACTATTGCGAGAAACTGGCCCTCTGGTACAACCAAAGAAACATCATCTAGTGCAAGAACTGGTTTTCCATCTGCGGCAGCAAACATCAGAGAGGAATTGTTCACTTGTATGTATTGATTATTCAAAATAGATGTCCTTAAAAGTGTTTTATCGAATAACTAATTCAAGACTCTTCATAAAATCTTCAATTTGTTCAGATATAAGTTTCTTGAAGTTGTCGACATTTTCATATTCACGAATTGCACTAGGTAGAGCATGGTGTTCAAAATAAAAGTAATAACCCATAAGAGCAAACCGTAAAATTTTTGCCGCTTGCTTATTGTCTGGAAACTTATTGAGTTCGCCGGTCTCGCGCCCAAATTCTGCTAGTCGCATATAGAAACCCTCTTGGTACCTCACTCGCGTGGCATAAATATCACCCAGCGCAGAGATACTCGATGTTTCCACAAGTGCACGAAACATGAATTCAACATGATGTGGCTTTGTGAGGGGCAATAAAGAGTGATGTAAGAGCAATTTTCGTATAGCTTCCATCATGCTTAAAGTGGACTGACGTGATGCAGCGATGATGTCTCGCCCAGAGGACACCACAGGAAAAGTCTGTGCGTACACCTCTCGCCATAGGTTTTCCTTTGGCCCAAAATGGTGAGTAATGGTTGTAGATGCAACTCCTACTTCGGCCGCAATTGCAGAAACTGAGACAGCCTCGAAACCTTTTTTTGCAAAAAGCCTGCGCGCGGTCTCAATGATTTCAATACGGACATTTCCCTGATGTAAAGCTGAGGGACGCCCGGCTTTTTTTTGGAGATCACCCATTTTTTCAAAGGGAGAAGTAGTCATCTATGCCTCATCTCGGAGATTAAGTGTGGGTGACCATGACACTTCATGGCCACCCACGACCCATTGGGGACGATTACAGAATAGTGATAAAGACGCGTGAGTAACGCTCTTGGTCGAAGTTGGCGAGTTTCTTCGGATCCTTCACCGTGACTGTTACGTCACAGACCCCCGCTTTCTTGCCTTTCACGCCTGCCGTGGATACTCCACAAATATCAGATGTTCGGGTAGAAATTGACAACTTCGAACCTTTGAAGGTCTTCACTAACGACTGCTTCACAAGGGAATTAAAAGCCAGAAGGCCTTTCACCTTAATAGGCTTAATTTGTGAAGATGACACGTCAAACAAGAAATCGTTGACGTTGTACAACACTTTGAGAAGGCCATTGTCGTAGTTCCATTTTGCAACTCTGTTCCAAGCCTCGCCATTTATTTTTCCAGTGAGGTTAAAGAAGTTGCTCCAACGGCGAGCCATTGCTTGGGACGTTGGCTCATCGACCCCAGAATTTTTTACGACGTTTGCAACGACAGACGCAAAATATTTAGGATTCTTAATTCGCTTAATTGACTCGTCCATCAACGCGTCAACTGCTTTAGCAGCATCTGGGTTTTCACGAATCCATGCAGTACGAGCAACGTTAACTACTCCTGGAATATCTAAGTAGATATAACCCACCATGTCTGGAGTTGGATTCTTGGTACTAAAGATATTGGGAACAGCAAGTCCAGCTGTCTCTAGTTGCTCAGTGTATGGGCTCCATGTCCAAGCAGCATCAATGCTGTTTGATTTCATGAGCGCACCAATGGTTGCGGTGTTCGTTGCGCCACCAACAAATGCTCCCGTGAATGTCACCCCTGTGTGGAGGAACGCTTGCTTCCATGCTGTTTCACCTGATCCACCAACGGAGGTAACGCCAAGTCGAGCAGATGAGAGCGCTTGTATTTTGTCCTTAAACGTCTTCAATGTCGACATATTTTTTGCATCATAAAATGTCTTATTGACGACAGGGTCTGCAAGCGGAACTTGCATGATCTCGCGGAAAATGGTGATATCCGAGACTGCTCGCCAGCTGAATACGTTGTCCATAGTGGCTTGCACAATGTCGACCGCGCTGCCAGCTAAGAGAGCAAGGTTTTGTGCACCTGATAAAACTTGAGTTTCAGTAAAGTTGACACAAAATTCTTTGTCAATCCCAGTGTCGATGGCGTAGTTCAATGGCAACGAAGTCATTGAACCACGAGAGTTCGACGTTCTAATGTTGTAAAAAGTGGTGCACCCTGCAGCATTTGCTGCTGACGGGATGACCGCCAGGGCACCTACCAGCGCACCGCAGGATAAAGCTGCGGCTACTTTCTTTCGTATTTTCATGTATCCCCCTATTCATGTACAGATCCCCCTGATCTGTAACCGTTGTCACATTATAACACTAATACTCAAGTATTAGC
>JBAXNF010000025.1:0-16214 GCA_037133935.1 bacterium | reverse complement strand
GACCAACTAGGTCGGGATTAGTGTGCCGCTAGGCCAATTTCACGAACATTTTTTGTACGTCTTCAATGGAGTAGCCCTCTTTTTTAGACTGCTCGGGATTCGATATGCACCAGGTGAGACCAGCTGCCACCAGGTTGAAGCCCACTTGTTCCAGGGCTTTATTAGCCGCAGAGATTTGAGTAACGACGTCTCTGCAGTCGCGCTCCTCACCGAGCATCTGTTGGATGCCACGAACCTGGCCCTCAATACGGCGCAGGCGCTTTTGCAGGTCGTCGGTGGTTTCGGCAGGTATTTGCATGCCAACACTATATACCCCTATGGGTATAAAGAATGATGAATGATTTATGCAGGCGCGAGATAGTCGCGCAGCGACGCTGGCCGCAAACCAAGTCTTTTAATTTCCGCAAGCACAACCTTCAGGCTCGATTCCAAACTGTTCAAGTAATGCAACAAAATAATGTCGCCGCGTTGAATAGGGTTCCCACCAGATCTCACAATTTTTCCTTGGTCGGCTTCAACGTTCCACATCACAATTTTTTGGATGCCACATTTCTTAGCTGCAATCACAGTGTTGCTGTTGTGAGAACCGCTGGGTGGTCGAAAGAAAAGGGGCAGCTTCTTGTAATTGCCGCGAACATGCTCATTTGCTCGACAAATTTCTTTCGTTTGCTCTTTCAGAGAAAGCGAGCTCATCAAGCGATGTGTCTCAGAATGGTTTTCAAACGAGGTACCTGGGCGTTGAATGCGGTGGAGCGCTTTCCAGTGCGTTTTGAGAGCTTCCGACAGAACAAAGTTTGTAACGGGAATATTCTTTGAGAGAAGAAGCTGCACTAAACCATCGGTGATCACTGAACCGTCGTCAATGGTAATGAAAACAACTGGGTCTTTTGTCCGCACGTGGTCAATAAGAAATGAACTATTTGACGATTTTGCTTCGGCAGCCGAAATGTTGATGATTGAGGGAAGGGCAACAAGGCAGGCACTGAGTACAAGAACTGCTGAGAAGCGACGACAGACCACTTCGGAAATGTACAGCCGAGTTCATAGAAAGCCTTATGCAATAGGTAAAGCAATATCGCCCTTCACAAAGTTGACATATTGGACTAATTTCAAAAGAAATTCCAGTGCCATGGGGGTGTGCATACGAATCTCCAGGAACTACAAACGGTCAATCCCGCTTGTCACCGCGCGGTTGTAGTCGCCGCATTACAACAGCACAGTGCGTTAGGGCTTCACATGTTGTACGTCGACTGCGAGCGCGACGTAAGAAATGTGGTTCTGCGACGCTTGGGGGCCCAAGTAGCAGGCGACGATGTGGTGCAAGAAACATTCTTACGAGCAAGTACGCATATTGAACAACTCCTTAATGTTCACAAACTTGAGGCGTGGGTGCGCGCAATTGCCAAAAACGAGTCGTACAAGTATCTGCGACAAAATCAGCGGTTGTTTGTGGGCGGCGAATCCCTTCATGCTTACTCAACCGAGTTAGCTAGCAGAAAGAGCGAGTTGTGTTTTGCAATGACGACGTCACGTAAAGGTCTCAGTAACCGTGACCAGCAGTATCTGCATTTGTATCTAGACCAGGAACTTAATCGGGAAGAACTATCTGAACATCTCGATATTTCAATGAGCAATGTATACAAACTCGGCCAGCGCATAGAAGTGCGATTAGCGAAGTCGTGTGCAGCGTTAGCGCTAGCAACCTCGCATCAATTTTCGTGTGAAGTTCTCTTTCAACTCATTAGAGAGTCGAAGGGGGAGTATTCACCGCTTTGGCGCAAGCGAATCACGCATCATGCGAATGAGTGCACAACTTGTGGTGGGGCAATAAAAGAGGCCCCAGCCTCTCGACTGGGGCCTCTTTAAAGTATTTCTAGTGAGCTTCGCCACCCAGGTAGCTGGCTTCCAACAACGACTGGTTGTCGCGGAGTTCCTGAGCAGAGCCTTCCATGGTGAGTTCACCATGAGCAAGTACGTAGCCACGGACAGCAACCGACAGTGCCAAGCCAACGTGCTGTTCCACCATGAGTACGCCTGCGCCTGTGTCGTCGGCAATACGACGAACGATGGGCAACATGCGCTCCACGATGATGGGGGCAAGACCGAGGCTCATTTCGTCGACCAAAAGCATTTTTGGTTCTGAAGCAAGCCCACGAGCCATTGCCAGCATCTGCTGCTCGCCACCCGACAACAAGCCAGCGCGCCGGCTGAGGAGTGGTCGAAGTGCGGGGAACATGTCGAGTGCGTTTTCTTGGGCCTTGCTCCGGGTCTCACGGTTTCCGGTGAGGCCGAGGCGCAGGTTTTCCTGCACGGTGAGGTCGAAGAACAGTGATCGGTCTTCAGCTACGTGTGCAAGCCCGCGGCGGGAAATTTTCTCGGGCCGCTCACCAATAGTGGTGCTGCCGAGAAGTTGAATGTCGCCTGCAATGGGTTTCAAGATTCCGGAAATAGTGAGGAGCGTGGTGGTTTTACCCGCACCGTTTGGCCCGAGTAGAGCCACCACTTCACCTGAGTTCACATGAATGCTGAGGCCTCGTACAACAGGAATACCGCCGTAGCCAGCATTCAAGTTTGTAATTTTGAGTAGTGATTCGCTCATGTTGTTCACCCTTCTCCACTCAGTGAGCGTGCTGCTGCAGCGCCACCTTCTGCTTGCATTTCTCCTGCGGTCTCACCAAGGTAAGCACGCTTTACTTCTGGGTTATTGCGTACTTCTTCGGGCGTTCCCTCAGCAATAATTTTGCCGAAGTCGAGCACGTAGATGTAGTCGCACACGCTGAGCACCAGACCCATGTCGTGGTCAATGAGGAAGATGCTGATGTCTTGCTTCAGAATTTCACGTAAGTGTTTTCCAAGCTGTTGACTTTCTACAGTGTCAAGACCAGCAGCAGGCTCATCGAGCAACAACATGCTGGGCTTGGCGGCAAGCGCGCGAGCCACGCTCACCAACTTGCGTTGACCATGTGACAAGTCGAGTGTGAGCTTGTCGCGGTGTTCGCCCAGGCTCAACAAGTTGAGCGCCCATTCGGCTTGTTCCTCAATGCCAAGGACACGATTGGGCTTCACGATGTCGGCAAGAAACGACCACCATTTGGTCTCTTCTGCCATCACAATGAGGTTGTCCCACACCGTCAGGTCTTCGAACAATTCAAGTGACTGGAAGGTACGTACCAAACCAGACTTTGCCCGCTCATCAGGTGCAACGCCAGCGAGGTCCAAACCGTTGAATTCTGCGCGGCCCGACGACACGTTGGTGAAGCCAGTGATGGCGTCAATGAAGGTGGTCTTGCCAGCGCCGTTCGGGCCAATGAGCCCAGTGAGCTTGCCTTTTTCAGCCTTGATATTGACATTAGAGTTTGCATGCAACCCGCCGTAGGAAACGGTGAGTTCGTTTGTTTCGAGTAGTGCACTCATGCTGTCACCTCCTGGAGACTGTTGGTATCGGGTAGTGCCTTAGCAGCCTTTGCTGCTTTGACTTGAGTAACGATGTTGCGCACGAAGAGCACAATCAAGATGCCAAGAATAATCATCCATGGGCGGTGATAGGTGTCGGTTCGCCATGGGTTAATACCGATAGCACCCCAAATGGCACCACCAATGAGGTACGGAGCGAGGCGACGCAGAACAACTCCCCATTGTTTTCCACGTGCGGTAACCAGCCATGATCCGAAGTAACGCATCAGGGGCTGGAAAATGGAAGATTGTCCAGCCGGATGAATAATTGCGGTAAAGATCATTCCGAGTCCGCCAAAAATTGGCGTGTATGAATACAGGCCAGGTGAATGGAAGTTACCGAATGTGGCAATCATGCCGCCACCAGCGAGCATGCCGCCGATAATTGCTCCGTTAATTGAGGTGATTCCACCGAGGTAACAAAAGGCAAGCGCTGAAAGACCAACGCCGTAATCCCACATCGGGGCCGAAGTGGAGCCGGCCTGGAATGCCCCCATCACACCAGCAACTCCAGCCATAGCTGAAGCAATACCAAATGCAAGGAACTTTGTTTTAGCAACGTTCACACCTGCAGATGCAGCTGCTCGTTCGTTAGCACGCACTGCAAGGAATCGCCGTCCAGAACTTCCGCGACGAAGGTTTGCAAGCATCGTGCAAAGACCAGCAAGAACGATGAGGCAGAACAACGCGAATTTTGGATTGTCTGTGAGTCCTTGTGATCCGGTGCTACCAAACTTCACCCCAAATATTGTTGGTGGTTGAATGATATATGACGAGCCACCTTGCAGCGACGTGAGCTTCGGGTTGTCGAAGTAGAACGAATACAACGAAATCGATGCTGCGATGGTGACAACGGTGAGTTGTACGCCACGAATACGCAATGCTGGTACGGCGAGTATTAAACCAACAAGAACTGCCACAATCACTCCGGCAGTCATCGCAAGAGGCCAAGGTAAATGAGGGCCACCTACTGCAAATGGGTTAGAAGATGATGGTCCGAAGTGCGACAAGAGCCGGGCTGTTACAAAGGCCGCAATACCAGCAAGCGAAATTTGCACGAGTGATATTTGACCCACATAGCCCGAAAGCAATACGAAACTCAATCCAAACATTGCTGCAATCAGGCTGGTACTAAACGCCATTCCCCAACGCCCATTGAGGCCAGCAAAGAGGAAGTCACCAGGGAATCCTCCGGCAAGCAGAAAACCAAGTGGCACAAAAATGGCAACGTATTTGCCAATGCGTTTTGGATACGGCGCCAATGGCAAGCGTTTTTCCTCAATATTGCCTCGGATGGGAAGCGATTTCCCTCGTAAGAACAGGAGCGTAACAATAACGATGAGAGGGATGGAGTCGCGTGCACCGGAATATAGCCATGCTGGGAACCACGACTGGCCAGAAAGGTAGGTTCCCACAAAAGTTTGGAGACTCCCGATAAGTAGCCCACCAAGTACGGCCAATGGAATTGACGACATGCTACCGATGAGCGCACCACCAAGAGCCGGAACAATGAGACCGGTGAATTTGCCGGTACCGAGAGCACCGGTGACGGTTCCCGTCAAGATTCCCACAAGGCCAGCAAGAAAAGCTGCAAGAAGCCAGTTGAAGAGCGCCAGTCGGTCGGGGGAGTAACCCAAGAGAACGGCACCCTTTTCGTTTCCAGCAGCTGCTCGAGTAGCCAAGCCAACACGCGAATATTTATAGATGAACCAGACAACTGCACCAGCAATGACAGCAACTCCCGCAAGCGCGAGAGCTTCCGCCGAAACTCCTAAGCCAAGTCCGAGAAAGTTTTTCAGCAACTTGTCTGGGAAAAGCACTCCTTCAGGTTGTGGCTGGTTAGAGCTGTAGTGCTTTGATGCAACACCCAAGAGATAGGTCATCACTCCAATAGCACCAATAACTTTTCCTAAAGGGGCAGCATTACGCAATGGCTTAAACACCAAGTAATGAATAACTGCTCCGAGTAGTAATGCGGTTGATAATGAAAGGAATACCGCAATCCAAAAGTTTATTGGTTCACCATTATTGAGAGAAAGTGTGACCGGTAAATTTATAACCGATGTGGGAAGTGGATCGAGCCATGGGAACCGGAAGGTTCCTTCAGATCTTAAATACGAAAATTGAAACGCGACGTACATTGCAATCGCACCATGTGCAAAGTTAATGACGCCGGAACCTTTGTATGCGACCACGATACCGATAGCCATGAGAGCATAAAAGCCTCCACTACCGAGCCCCATGATTGCGTAAGCAATACCTTCCTTCATATTCCCCCATCATTTTAAAGTGACACTGATTTAGTTTAGAAAAAAGGGGGGCGATCCGAGGATCGCCCCCCTTTTTATTATTCTATGTTGTTCTATTTGAACAACATTATTTTAATTCTTTATTACTTCACTTCAGACAAACGCAATGCATCGCCTTTTCCAACCAAGCTCAAACCAGAGAAGCCCTGGTGTGCCTTGTCGGCCTTCAATGCAGTTCCGTCCCAAATGCTTGCACTGACTTCAGTTGCGCATACTCCGATGTAAGGAGCAAGTGCCTTCTTGCAGTTCATGCTCAAGGTACCGAATGCGCGGTGACCATTGGTGTTTTTGATTGCCTCAACCATGGCTTTAACATTTAATTTGCCATCTTTGAATGCTTCGTTCATCATTTGCCAAGCAAACATCTGACCGCCGAAACCTTGTGTTGCGAAACCTGTTCCGGTCAACTTGCGGTTTGTGGAATAGGTGTACATCTTGGTTCCGTAAGTAAGAGCATCAATCTTGTACTCACCCGTTAATGCGTCTGGGTCAAGGATGCTCAAACCACCGAGGGTTACGATACCAGTGATCTTGTCACCCAGTTTTGCCATGGTAACAGTGTCGGTGTAAGCACCAGACAACACAACTGGATACTTGGCGTTCGTCCAACCATTTTTCAACAATTCTCCAACGAGGTCCCAGCACAAGTTTCCTTGGTTCGAGTAGATCAACGCATCCGGCGCAAATTTTGTGATTTGTGCTGCGTATGAAGCTACGTCTGGGCCAGTTGTAGGAACCTTGATTGGCAAGTAAGTCAATGTAGGCATTGTGCCCTTCAACGGTGAGGTAGTTGTAATTGCTGCACCTGAAAGTGTTTTACCTGCAAGAACATCGAGTGGCTTTGCTTCAAGGTCGTTGAAGCAGAAAATGCCAGGAGCTGAGCCAGCCCAAGGAAGAGCAATTTTCTTAGCTTTCAATATTTGAGTTGCGTAGTAAACGAGGCCAAGGTGAACACCCAAGCAACCGCCACCGCCACCGACGGCGAATACACCTGGTGTGGTGAAGTCGCTCGGCATGATTGGCGTTCCCACCAATACGGTAAGTTTTGCTGCTGCATACTTTGCAATCACGGTGTCATCAAAGGACAACGTTGAGAACACAAGCGCTGGCTTTGATTCTGCCAATGTACTAACGCAAGCTGATTGCTGTGTTGGAATCATAATGTCAAATGAACATGTGACCAGCTTGATGGGAACACCAGGTGTTCCTGTAGCTGGGTCTGCACCAACGCCACCGAGTTCCTTGTTGATGTAATCCACTGCAGCTAATGCTGCAATGCGATATTCCGGAAAGTTAACGACTGGGCCTTCGGGTACGGCGAAACCAATTTTGATTGCCTTGCCCTTGGCCTTCATTGGATTGGTATTGCCGCATGCTATTGCGCGAGCAAGGAAAGCTGCTCCAGCACCCATTTTCTTGTCAAGCGCTGGCTTGAGTTGAGTGGCACATGGTGTGGCTGCTTTTACTTGTCCGCTACCGGCTTTAGCCGAAACGGATGTTGCTCCGAACGCAAGTGCTGCTGAAACAGCAAGTGCAAATGGAACCAACATTTTTTTCTTTTGGTTCTTCAATATTCCCCCTATAGGTTGAGCCGATTGGCCCGATTGATGTGACAACCGGCATGCCGGTGAAACAACTATAACCATTGTCACAGGGAAAAGGAAACGCAGAACGTCAACTGCTGACTTCGAAATGAAATGTTGCTGTGCCGAGTTGTTAATTGCAAAAACTACCTGCGAGTACTCAGGCCGTTTCAACACAAAACCCCCTGAAAAGCACGCTTTTGAGGGGGTTTTGTTTGTGGACTACAAGTAGATCAGGTTGTGAGAAATTTTAAGATGCGGGCCCAACCATGGCGGTTCCCGTGACCATCAGCTCATCGCCGCGCTTCAGCCACACATTGCAGGTGCTCACGCCATCTGTGGTGCTCAGCACTTCGCCGCCAGCCACCAGTACATCATCGTCAAATACGGGGCGATGAAAGGCAACGGTGAGTCGGCGTACTGAACCTGGGCTTGCAAATGAATGAATGGAGTTCACGATGTAGCTCAAGTTGAGCGGACCTTGGTTAATGACGCGACCTTTCAGGCCCATCTCTGTAGTTGCTTCGCGATCCCAGTGCACGCGGTATGGGTCACGCAAAATTGCTGCCATTGTTTTCATACGTTGTGCGCTCACGCCATCAACATGAAATTCTGGGAAAGTTGCGAGTGGCTTTGCGGTTGCTTCATCTGCAGTTTTTGCAACCAGGGCTTGCTTATATCCACCACGACGAAAGCGCCATGAGTTGGTAATGCGTGCAGCAAGTGTGTTGCCATCACGCAATTCAATTTGGAATTTCATTGCGTCGTAGCCAACACCATTTGCATCAACATGGTTTTCCCAATGAATAATTGAGCCTTGTACGTCGTACTCAATGTCGATGCGTAAGTCACTGAAGTACTCCCAGTCGTAGCCATCGAGACCTACTGAGCCGGGGCCTGCCGCCCCGCACACTTCAAACAGTTTTGCGATGTTCACACCTGAGCCCAAGATGGGCACATGGAAGAGTGCAACAGGGTGCACAAGCTTGTCGGGAAGCTGCGCCGACGTGGTGCAATCGGTGAGCAGGAAGTTTTCCCAATGGGCAATGGTGTATTTGCCGCCGGGGAACTTAAACCCTTTGGGGTTAGCTAGTGCTCCTGATGGTGTGGCTGAGTCGTTCAATTCTTTTCCTCCTCTGGTGATGTGACAAAGTTTGCCATGTCTCAAAACCTTTCCCGTACTCAGACCCCACTCGACCCTGCAGATGCCAATGTCATGGATCTCTTTCGTCTCGATGGCACCGTTGCCGTAGTAACAGGTGCTGGCCGCGGAATTGGCCGCGGAATTGCACTTGGTTTGGCAGATGCCGGCGCCGACGTCATTATTACTGCTCGCCGCGAAAACGAACTCGATGAAGTAGCAGCGCAAATTGCCAAGCGTGGACGCAAAGCAATCAAGGTGGTCGCCGACATCACCGCCGCAGAAACCATTCCTGCTCTCGTTGATGCAGCAATGAGTACTTTTGGTCGCATCGATACGTGGGTAAGTAATGCCGGCACGTCAGATCACCCAGGCAACTTCGCGTTCGATGAATTTCCAGAATGGCACTGGGACAACCAGCATGCTCTGAACTTGCGCCCACACTTTGTTGCTTCACGGGCGTGTTCAGCAATTATGAAGCCAGGCTCATGCCTCATCGGTATTTCTTCTATTGCTGCTTTGAAAGCCGCTGTGAACTTCAGCGCATACGGTTCAGCAAAAGCTGGTATGAACGCATTGTCGGTCACCATGGCAACAGAACTCGGACCAAAAGGAATTCGTTCCAACATCGTGTCTCCTGGAAACGTGCCAACCGAGTCGACATTCAAAATCGGTGGAATTACCGAGGAAATGTTGCCTGCTATTGCCGCACGCGTTCCTATTGGGCGCTTGGGTACGCCAACCGACTGTGCTGCTGCCGTGGTTTGGCTTGCTTCACCTGCAGGGTCGTGGGTGACGGGTCAGAACATCGTGGTATCGGGCGGGCAATAAAGCCCATTTCCACTGCAATTATTTTGCGGTGAAAGTTACTGGCAGGTGCCAACACGTATGAAGTTCGCCGTATCCGCGTGATTTCAATACAGGTTGTGCGCCCTTGGCGAGTTGCAAATTGTTTGTTGCATCGAGAAGCGCATGTGACGCGATGGTTGCAACATCGCGAGTAATTGCGTACAGCGAACGCGGCCTACCGACGGGAAGTGCGGGGAACTTTGAAGGTGTACCAAGTGCCGGCGTAATGCCTGCTGGCAAACCGTCGGCGCGGTATTGGCCGCGTGGTTCACGTTGCACAAGGTCTTTACGCCCAACAATGAATTGGTCGGCATCGTGGAAAATTGTTTCGTCGCGGTTTGCACCAGCTGCAGAACAAATAACTAACGCACCTTCAGGAATGAGCAAACCAAAACGTTCTACTTCACGCTTCGCGAATCGCTCGCCACTCAACACCGGAGTGGAGTGACGCAAAGTTTCGAGGTAGGCGTATTTCACTAAACGCCTGGTGTTGTTCACCATGTTGAGTTGGTCGGGGTGAGTAAGCAATAAAAACCACATGTTGGCAAGTGCGCCATGAAGTGTTTCATGATCGCCTTCAAGCAGTGTGGCCAGTACGTCGTGGGCATCAATAGCGGGGCCGTCTACTTCTAATGTGGCAAGTGCAGACAACACATCGTCTTGTGGGTCGGCACGGCGTGCGGCAAGCAGAGGAGTGAAGTAGCTAACAAGTTGCAGCATTGCTTGTTTGCCGGCTTCTTGGTTGGCAACGTTCCACCTGGAACCACGTTGCATGCGCAAATAGCGCTCAACAAAAACAGGCAGGTCGGCATCGGGAATGCCCCACGTGCGACCCAGCAATTGTAAAGGAAAGAGAGCGGCAAATTCGGTAGCGAGGTCGGCTGTTCCGCGCTTTGCGAACGCTTCAACTATTTCACGCGCAACAACAGGAGCGTGTTTGTCGATGCCCGCGGCTTGCGCAGTAAGGAAGGGAACATTGTTGCGCAGGTCGCGACCAAAAGTGGCAAGTCCATAAAACCAACGCTTTGAACGAGTTGCAAAGTTTGCAGAATCTACAAGTACTGAAGTGACGTCGTTGTAGTGCGTAATCCAAAAGGCATTGCCCTGCCAGTCGCGAAACGATGGCCCGTAGTTGCGAAGGTTCGCAAGAAGTGTGTAGGGGTCGTCGAGGTAATCTTGCGTGCGCAACTGCCCGGGCTTAACGGGGGGTGGTGAACCAACGCGCTCACGTTGGTAGACCTCGTAACTGCGGTAGCCGGCTTCGTCGTCGCCCGACTGTGATTCATGTTCAATGGTGGGGGATCCGTAATCTGCTGACATTTTTTACAGTGCCTCAAATTCAAGCCACAGCTCGCTAATGGCGCCAAGGCCAATAGGGGCAAGGGAAACTCCGTCGATATCTTTTGCCATGCGGTCGGTAGCAATGCGCACGTTCTTGATGCGCTTCGACATGATGCTTGAGCCAATGCTTCCCTCTTGATGCGAGATCCATGCTCCGGGGCAGAGGTGTGGCCCCACGCCAAATGCCATGTGGTTGGTGCGGCCATCTTTGCTGTAGCCCGAACGCAGAATTTTTTCGCTGTAGAGGTCGTTGCGCAAAATATCGAACTTCTCGGGGTCAGAAAAGATGCGCTCGTCATGGTTTGCTGAAAAGTCAACCATGTTCATGAGCGAACCTGTTGGAACTTTGACACCCTGTAACTCAACATCAAATGTGTTTTGCCTTGGCTGACCACCAATAGATGACGAGTGCCGCAGGGTTTCGTGAAATGCAGCATCCCACAATGGGTCGTTGTTCAGTACTGCTTCCATTTGGTCGGGATGCTGCAACAACAGATACCACATGTTCAAAATGGCACCACGTGTGGTTTCACCGCCACCGCCAACAATGAGTGCAATGTTCGAAGTAATTTCCTCGGTGGAAAGTACGTCACCATCGACAATGGTTTTGCAGAGTTCAGAAATGATGTCGGGGGCAACTTCGTTGCCTTCATCGTCGAGCAAAAAGTTTGGCTTCAAACGACGCTCTTCAACAATGCTCTCTACAAAGTCTTCAAGGTCTTGGCGAGCCATGAGGCCTTTTTGCTCGTAGTCGCGGCCACCAATGCCGCCCATCATGTATTTGTACCAATAGTAAAACTTGTCGCGGGCTTCATCGGGGAAGCCAAGCACTTGGCATACCACGCGAATAGGGAACTCGTTAGCAAATGCTTTGCCCAGCTCCATGGTGTACTTGCCTGTTGCTGGGTCGTACTCGGTCATTCCCGATTCGGGGTTAAACCACTCGTCAATCATTTCGTTGGCAAGTTTGCAAATTGCGCCAATGCGTTTGGTAAGAGCAGCGCCAACCAAGTGGCGACCATAGAGGTTGCGACGGCGACTGTGCTCAATGCCGCTGAGCTCGAGTTGTGTGTTTCCCAATACGTGGTTCGAGCTGCCTTTAGGAATGGTGTTGTAACCAAGACCATCGAAATAGCACTCAGCAATATCGTTATAGCGCGTGACGAAATAGCAGTTGTGTAATTTGTCGTGATACACGGGGTAGTGGTCGCGCAAGATGCGGTAATACGGATAAGGGTTTCGTTGAAATTCACGCGAGTCGAAAATACGCGGGTCAAAAAGCGGAACACCTTGTGCGTCGCTGCCCATGTCGTACGCAGTTCCCAATGGCATGAGTGGAAACTCAAAGGTCTGAGTTGACGCAATGTCGGCGCCAACTTCATAGGTGGTGGCAATTGTTTTGTGGAGTTCTTCTATAAGTGACATGGAGAGTCCTTTAGTTTCGTGAACACATGGCCAAACCTCTTGGCGTATTGGAACTATACGTCGGCTGAACAATGCTTCTTCTAGGCGGACTATGGTCGGGCTTATGAACGCATCATTAAAAGGACGCCGGGCACTTGTGACCGGGGCAGCAGATGGACTCGGAAAAGCATTCGCACTGGCTTTGGCTCATGCCGGAGCCGATGTAGCGGTGTGCGATATCAGTAGTTCGGTCAGTGCCGTTGCCGACGAATTAAAAGCCATTGGCGTGAAGACTTACAGCGCGGTTGCCGACGTTGCTAATGAAAAGCAAATTAAAAAGTTTGTAGACGATGCAGCAATAGCGCTAGGTGGTCTCGACTTGGTCATTAGCAGTGCGGGTGTTGTGCGCATAACAGTGCCAACAAAAGATTCATGGGAGAAAACAGTTGACGACTTCGATGCAGTTGTTGGTGTGAACTATCGCGGCGTGTACCTCACCGGTCGTGCGGCAATTCCGTATCTCATTAAACAAGGTGGCGATCTTATAAACATCACTACCGATCACATTCATAACTGCGGATATCCAGAAGTCACTCACGACCACACCGACGATTGCAAATGGAAAGATATGCAGCGTTCACCTGTTGGCGGCAATGGGTTCGATGTGTACGACTCATCGAAGTGGGCCATTAAAGGTCTCACCAATACGTGGGCACGCGGTCTTGCCGAGCACGGTGTGCGTGTGAACTCATTTGGCATGGGTGCTACTGCTACTCCAATGTATTTAGGTTTTGTTGGCGACAAACCAACTCCTGCCGGAACAATGATGCCTGGCGATGTAGCTGCAGTTGTTGTGGAATTGGTGAACGAAGGTCCACAGGGGCGCACCGGTGACTGCATTCAGGTATGGGCGGGTCACCCCACCTTTTTGCGACCCGTTGGCCTTGAAGGGCGCCTCACTGCTCGTGATATTGGTAGGTAGTGGTGTCACAGAAAACCTTTCCACACGAAAACTTAGAGCTCATTAAGAATGCAGCAACAAAACTCAGCCCGTGGGCGCACCTTGCAACAGTAGGTAAAGACAATCGACCCGACGTAGTTCCTGTGCACCCGTGCTGGGAAAACGATGTGCTCTGGGTGCTTGTCGGCAATACGTCGGTGAAGTCTAAAAATATTGCCCATAACAATCATGTGGCATTTCATTGGCAGGTAACGGAAAGTGGCGACGGTGTAGAGGTGTGGGGAACCGCCACTCTGCATTCCGACGTGGAAACGAAAAAGCGTTTGTGGAATGGCGTATTCGACTACGACCTCAACGCATTTGCGCCAGGCGGTCCAGAGAATTCTCCCGACACAGGTTTTATGCGTATTGAGCCGTATCGCGCCATTTACTTGCCGCAATACGGAATGGGCGGCCGCACCGAATGGCGCAAGGCATGACGCAAAGGCTTTCACAACTCAATAGATCTGTTGCTGGTAAAGCGGTCATTATTACTGGCGCTGCGAGCGGTATGGGCCGTGCTACTGCACATCTCTTTGCCGACGAAGGTGCGCGTGTGGTTGTAGCCGATTTGGGTGAAGACCGCGTGGCAAAAGTAGTTGCAGAAATTGCCGCCGTGCACGGAAGCAAAAATGTTATTGGGGTAGCGGCCGATGTTACGTCTGATGCCGATCGGCGCCGCGTGGTTGATGCCTGCTTGTCTGAATTTGGCGTGATAGATGTTTTGGTGAACAACGCTGGAATTAGCGTGGGTTCGTCAGTCTTTGCTGATGACGATGAGTTTTCACTGGCTTGGGATAACACATTGGCAGTGAATGTCAGTGCACAAGCACATTTCATTCGACTTGTGGTTCCGCATATGCGCAGCGCAGATATTGCTGGGCGCATCATCAACATTGCATCCACAGAGGCAATAGTGGCAACGCCTGGCTTGGCCGCATATACGGCCGCAAAACATGGAGTGGTGGGTCTGACCAAAAGTATGGCAACTGAACTGGGGCGCTATGGAATAACGGTAAATGCAGTGTGCCCTGGCCCCATTAACACCAACATGACTGCAGATATTCCCCGTGAAGCGAAGGAAAAATATGCGCATCGCAAGGTGCCATTGAAACGCTACGGGGAACCAGAAGAAGTGGCTCACATGACTCTGAATTTGGCAATGCCTGCTTCGTCATTTGTGAATGGGTCCGTTGTGGTTGTTGACGGCGGCATGACCATTCAGCATTAGCTGCGAAAAGGAAACAATATGAATCAATCAGATAAAGAAGATGAAAAATCAAATATCAGTTTTCAGCAGGTGAGTTGGGGGCTCGTAGCAATTATTGCTGTGCTCTTTGTGGTGCTCAACAGCGACAAGACCGAAATGAATCTCATCTTTGCTCAGCCAAATTTGCCACTCTTCGTTCTTGTCATTACGTCAATGCTCATTGGCTTCTTGCTGGCAAAACTGACCGGGCGTCGGAAAAGAGACGACTAAAGGTTTAGTGACCGTGTCCGCTTGGGCGGCTGGCTCCTGCTAACAGGCTTGAGCCCAATATGCCAAGCGGCAATGTTCCCCAGTAGGAAACGTGGGTGCCGATATTGCCAAGGAAGAGCATGAGTAGCCAGGTCGTAGGGAAGGTTGCTACGAGAAAAACGACGGTAAGTGCCAAAAATTTCTTGATCATTTTTGTACTTTAGCCAAGGTTTCTGTGCCTCTTGGGACACTTGACGCATGCGTTACCCTGTCTCTATGGAGCAATCACTGCCAGACCCCAATATTGCCTTCGGCGATCATCGTTGCCCGGGCCCCAGCTACCGCGACCTCGTGTTGCGCGACGAAACTGGTGTTCCGGCGCCGGTGTTGGAAAGTGAATACCGCTATCGCGGCAGTGAACCAATTGGATTTCATCGCTACACCTCTAAAGAATTTGCTGAATTGGAATTTGAGAAAGTTTTCATGCGGACATGGCAATGGGCATGCCGTGAAGAGCACATTCCCAACGAAGGCGATTACCACGTATACGACGTTGGACAACGCTCCATCATTCTCGTGCGTGACCCTCAAGGAAAAATTCGCGCATTCAATAACTTTTGCTTGCATCGCGGAACACAACTGAAGCCACCGGGCGACCAAGGCAATGCAAACAGGTTCACGTGCCCCTACCATGGGTGGGCGTGGTCTACCTCGGGAAAAATTGCATCGCTGCCTTGTCGATGGGACTTCCCACATTTGTCTGACGACGACCTAGAGTTGCCAGAAATTTTGGTCGATACTTGGGGCGGATTCGTGTTCGTCAATTTTGACCCCACTGCTCAACCGCTGCATGAATACCTTGGTGTCGTACCAAACCATTTTCAAGGCGCATGGGATCTCTCAAAACGATACGTGGAACTGCATATTAAAAAGCGCTTGCCGTGCAACTGGAAAGCAGCGATGTGCGCATTCTTAGAGGCATACCACGTGTACAAAACGCATCCGCAAGGTTTGCGTGCAACAGGCGATGCCAATGCGCAATACGACGTATTTGGCGAGCATGTTTCTCGCTTTATGCACACATCTGGCACACAAAGCCCTCACGTAGCGGCGGCGCAAACGGAGCAAGAAATTTTAGACTTCCTTCTTGGTCGTCGCTTCGCAGGCCTAGAGGGACGTCCAATTGTTCCGGAAGGCAAAACCGCGCGCGATGTGTATTACAAGATTTCTAATGAGCAGTTAGCAAATAAATACGGAAGTGACTACTCGGAATTCAAAGTTGCAGACTCTATTGATTCCATTGAATATTTTGTATTCCCCAATGGATTCTTTTTCCCGGGTGCTCGCATTTGTATTAACTATCGCTTTCTTCCCAACCCAGATAATCCAGATGAATGCACCTTCGATTTGCTCTTCCTGCGTTTGCCGGCCGTTGGGGAACCTGCACCTGCGCCTGCCAAACCATATTTCCTCGATCTCAACGATAGTTATACAACTGCCCCTGGAATGGACCCTGGTCTTGGCGGAGTATTCGACCAAGACACCGACAACATGATTTCACAAACGCGCGGTTTCAAGGGGAGTATGCGCACGGCAGAAACGCTTGGGAACTACCAAGAAATTCGTGCTCGTCACTTGCATCAAACCATCGACGAGTACATGGCGCGGCCTTAAC
>JBAXNF010000024.1:0-16378 GCA_037133935.1 bacterium | reverse complement strand
TGGCATTTCAGCAAGTGAAATCACCTCAGAAGGATGTTTCGCTCTTTGCTGTTCAGAAATTTCTACAGCAACGTAGGTCCATACCTTGCTGCACTCTGGTTGAGCTGCAATGAGTCCACGCGCCAAAGTTCCGGGGCCAGCACCTACCTCCATGACAGTGAACGATGCAGGTGAGCCCATTTCCTTCCACCACGCATCGAGAGCTCGTGCAAGCACCGCTGCAAAAAGTGGTCCCACTTCAGGAGAAGTAATGAAGTCTCCACGCCGACCAGCTTCACCTCGGCGTGTATAAAACCCATCATCACCGTAAAGAACAATGTTCATGTACTCGCGAAACGGAATTGCCCCACCCGCAGCGCGAATGATTTCGTGAAGAGAACTAGCCACCAAAGGCACTAGAAAACACTGCAATATCGCCGAAATGCAAAGCCACGCCAGGCAAGATGCCGAGAGCAAGCGTTGCTAAACCAGTAATACCGAGTGCCAATTTGATTGGCGCAGGTGTGGCAATTGCCGAGGTATCGCCATTAGGAACGGGACGCATCCACATTTCGCGCATCACGTTTCCGTAATAACCAAAGGCAATAACAGAGTTCACCGCACCAATGACCGCAAGGACATAGCCCCATGTTGTGCCAGCTTCTAAGACAGCTTGGAACGCCGAGAACTTACCGATCCAGCCACCGAGTGGTGGGATTCCAGCAAGTGATGCAAGGAAAATGGTAGCGAGTGCGCCAATGCCCGGTGCATAGCTAAAGAGCCCACCGAACGATGCCACTTCGCCACTTCGGGTCTTGCGACTCACAGCCAAAATAATGCCGAACATTCCGAGGTTTGTTGCTGCATACACAATGAGATACGTGACAACAGAGCGCAACACTGCAGCACTGGAGTTTCCTTCTGCAGCAACGGCAAGCGGCATCAGAATGAACCCGCCTTGAGCAATTGACGAATACGCCAACATGCGCACAATATTGGTTTGGCGCAGCGCCATCACATTGCCAACGGTCATGGTCAGGGCAGCAAGCACCCAAATGAGAGGCTGCCATACATCTGATGCTCCAGGTACGGCTACATAAAGCACCGTCACTAGTGCAACGAACCCAGCAGCTTTTGACGCGACAGATAAAAATGCCGTTACAGGCGTTGGTGCACCTTCATAGGTATCGGGGGCCCATGTGTGAAATGGAACAGCAGACACTTTGAATGCAAAACCCACAACAACGAACACCACCGCCAGAATACGAATTGAAGTGAGTTGCCCGCTCATTTCTGATGCAAGATCAGATAACAATGTGGAGTTTGCTACCCCGTAGAGCAAAGACATTCCGTAAAGCAACACAGCTGAAGCAAATACTCCTAAGAGGAAGTACTTCACACCAGCTTCATTACTTTTCGCATCGCGCTTACGCCACGCGGCAAGCATGTATGCAGGAATGGAAAGGAACTCGAGCGCAACAAATATTGATACGAGGTCACGGCTCGAGGTCATCATCAACATTCCCAAAATGCTTGACAGCATGAGAACCCAATACTCACCTTGGTAGTAGTCACCCTCTTCAATATGTGTTGTCGACAGCAGCACAATGACATAGGCACTCAACAAAAAGAGGCCCTTCAGCACAATGCTGAAGTCGTCGATGACATAACGACCATCAAACAATGAACGTGTTCCTTCATCACTCAAACCAAGTGTGAGAACGGGAATGAACGCCCCTAGCAAGGTAAAGCCAGCAACTGTTGACAACAGCCACTTACTGCGATCAGCAATAAAGAGATCGGCAAGCAAGACAACACAAATTCCAACAGCAACAATAATTTCAGGCGCAATGGCGTGATAATCGACTGCTGGTGAAACCCAGTCTGCTGCAGCAAAGAGCGTGGAGAGCACTTTGTTAGCCTCCGATTTGAGTAACGATTGCGGCAACTGCCGGGTCAATAAGTTTGAACAACAAGTTCGGCATCACACCGAAAAGCACAATGGCAATGAGTAACGGCGTCCATGCCACCCACTCATAAACCGTCACATCACGAATATCGCTGTGATGTGCATCGTCGTGTCCTGCGTGATCATGACCATCATGTGAGTCAGAGGTGGATCCACCAAACTCTGGCTTTGGCTCACCAAATGCTGTGCGCTGGAAGAGCCACAACAAATACGCAGCGGCAAGCACTGTACCCATTGCCGCAATGACCATATAGACACGGAATGTGACTTCAGATAGGCCAGACAGCGGACTGTACGCCGACAAAATGGCAGGGAACTCTCCCCAGAATCCGGCAAGCCCGGGTAAGCCGAGTGACGCCATTACACAGAATCCGAGGATCCAGGCAAGGTGCGGCACTTGTTTCAACATGCCACCGAGTCGAGCAATTTCCAGAGTGTGATAGCGATCTTTCACACTTCCAGCAACGAAGAACAACATGCCGGTGATGAGGCCGTGAGCCACCATGCCAAACACTGCTGCATTCATACCAAATGAGGTGAGCGTTGAAATACCCAACATGACAAAGCCCATGTGAGCTACCGATGAAAACGCAATGAGCCGCTTCATGTCGGTTTGGGCAAGGCAACCCAAGGCACCGTAAATAATTCCGATGACCGCGAGGAGACCAATGTAGGGAGCCCACTCACGAGCTGCATCGGGCAACATCGGAATGGCAATGCGAATAAAACCGTATGTTCCGAGTTTCAAAAGTACAGCGGCCAAAATAACTGAGCCCTGCGTAGGGGCTTGCGTGTGGGCATCGGGCAACCAGGTATGGAAGGGGAACATCGGAACCTTGACCGCAAAGCCAATGAACATTCCCGCAAAAATCCAGACCTGAGTGTTTTTGGCGATAGCGCCGCCATTTTCTACAAGGTACGGAATGGCAAAACTTTCTGCCCCGGTTTTGAAGAACAACGCGAGGAATGCAACCAACATTAAAGCCGAGCCAAACATGGTGTACAAGAAGAATTTGAGTGATGCGTATTGGCGATTCTCGCCACCCCATACACCAATCATGAAATACATCGGCAAGAGAACAAGTTCAAAGAAGACAAAGAACAAAATGAGGTCTTGCGAAATAAATGTTCCAGCCATACCCGTTTGCAAAACGAGCATCAAGATGAGGAACGCCTTCGGGTTTCCCGGCGAAGGAATATGGTCCCAGCTGTAGATCATGACCAGCACAGTGATGACCATTGACAAGATATACAACGGCAAACTGATTCCGTCGATGCCAATGTAATACGTGCTCTTGATTACTGATATCCAATTTGTTTGTGCAACAAATTGCATTTCTCCAGCGCGGTCGTAGTTGAACAACGTGAGGGTGTACACACCAACGCCAAGCGTTGCTAGTGCAGTGATCAGTGCAACGGCCTTCTGTAGTTGCTCTTCCGCTTTAGGGATGAACAACATCACCAGCACACCGGCCAGTGGTAAGAAGGTGCCGACGCTTAGCACCCAGTTGTGGTCACGGAGTATGTCCATGCCGTATAGCTCCTCAATTGTTGATGTTGTTTACGTATTAAAACTCAGGTATTCACCATGATGAGTACGAGCCCGGCTATCGCTGCAGCAGCAAATAACAAGGCACCGTACTGACTTACTTTTCCGGACTGCACCGGACGTAATGCATTTCCAGTTCCACGCGCAACTGCGCCAGAACCATTTACTGCGCCGTCGACCACACGTTGGTCGACATTGCGATAAACCCAACCTGCAACGCGACGCGCTACAAGACCAGCACCGTTGACGATGCCGTCGAGAATGTTTTGGTTCACCCAGTAAGCAGCTTTTGCTATGGGGTGTGCAATACCGTGCACAATGACCTTTTCATAAAGATGGTCGAGGTAGTACTTGTTCACCAAGAAGCTGTGCCCCATTGCAAGCAACTTGTTGCGGCTCGTGAGCCCAACAAAGAAACCAGCTTTTTTGGTATACATCTGCACGCTAATGAGCCAACTAATGAGCATTCCCACAAGAACGATGATCACTGACATTGCAGCCTTCGACCATTTGAAAGGGGCGTGATGTAGTTGCGGCGCGTAGCACGTTCCCATTTCAGGAGTACTCGTTCCACATACTGATTCTTTGTGGGCGCTATCTTCACCTTCGGCAGCGTGGGACTCTTCGCCAACAGGAGCTTCTTCGGCTCGCACACCTCGGGTTTCACCCACTGACGCGTGAGCCATATCTTCCACGACAACCGAACGTGGTTCTACCCACTTGGTCATGCGCTCCCAGCTTTCACCAAATGGTGTTGCATTGAAAAGCCCGGCACCCAAGGCAAGGGTTGCAAGAATCATGAGCGGAACGGTGATGAGAAGATTACTTTCGTGCGGTCCGTGACTTGCATGTGCATCATGTGAGTCATGCGCATCGTGCGTGTCATGGTCGTCGTGCGATTCGCCAGCAGAAGCACCACGTGGTTCACCAAAGAAGGTGAGATACGTTGCGCGGGTCATATACGCAGCGGTCATGAAAGCGCCAACGAGCCCAACCACCATGAAGACCGTGTATCCGTTGTGCCCGACATTGTCGATAATTTCATCTTTTGAAAAGAAGCCCGCGAAAGGAAACACGCCGCACAGGGCCAAGGTGGAAATAATCCACGTGGTGAAAGTAATAGGCATGAACTTACGTAGCCCACCCATATCTTTTTTCATTTCAAAGGAGTGATGCGATGCACTATGGCTAATGGAGCCTGCCGCCAAGAAGAGGCATGCTTTGAAAAATGCGTGGGTAAAAATATGGAACACGGCTGGCATCCATGCACCTGCACCAAGGCCCATCATCATGTAGCCGAGTTGGCTCACTGTTGAATACGCCAAAACTTTTTTAATATCGGTCTGCACGAAGGCCAATGCAGCTGCGATCACAATGGTGATTCCACCAATCAACGTGATGAGATTGACCCCACTACCGAAAATATTCATTCCTTCGAAGAACACTGGGTACAAGCGGGCTACGAGGAACACGCCGGCGACCACCATGGTAGATGAATGCAAAAGTGAGCTAACAGGCGTTGGCCCTGCCATTGCATCGGGCAACCACGTGTGCAGTGGGAACTGACCACTTTTACCAATGCAAGCGATGAAGAGCGCAACTGCACCAACAGTGATTGCGGCGTGGCCTGGGTTGCCTGATAACGCCCATGCTGAAAGCCCCCGAATGCTGAACCCTGATACCCCTAGGTGTTCTTGAGTCCACGAGTTGGCGCTGAAGAACAAAACGCTTGTACCAACTAATAGACCAATGTCTCCGGTACGTGTGGTGAAAAAGGCTTTGAGTGCAGCTCGACTATTTGCGCCATCTTCCCACCAGTGCCCAATCAATAAGAATGAGCACAGCCCCATGATTTCCCAACCCAAAATGAGTTGAATCATGTTTTCTGCAACCACCATGTTCAACATTCCTGCCGAGAACAAGGTAAGAGAAGCAAAGAAGTGCGTATACCTACGGTCACCGCGCAAATACTCAAGTGAGTAGATCTGCACTAACGACGAAATAAACGCAACCACTACCAAGATGGTGAGCGAAAGGCCATCGATGTGCTGGCCAATACCAAACTCGAACCCACCGCTGTTCCACCAGGTCCATGAACGGATCACTGGGTCGATGTATTGCTCTTCGGTTGCGCCGTTTACCCGGTTGATCCACTGCAAAGCAGCTCCGACTGAAAAAACAAGCGATGCAACCATGGACAGCACGCCGAGTTCACTACCTTTCATTGGCAACTTCTTGCCAAAGAAAATAATGAGGGCAAAAGCCACTGCCGGGATAACAGGAATGAGGAAGGCGTGTTCTAAGAACCACCCCGACGACAAGGCTTCATGAGCCACAGTTGATGCCTCTGCAAACATCGTTAACCCTTCATTTCCGAAAGTTCATCGAGCGCAATGGATTTACGATTGCGATACACAAGAAGGACGAGCGCCAAACCCACTCCTACTTCAGCTGCTGCAACAGCAATGATGTACAACGCAAACACGTGGCCATCAACACTGCCGTTACGCAAAGCAAACGCGAGGAAATTGATGTTGACTGAGTTCAAAATGAGTTCAATGGACATTAAGACCATGACAGCATTGCGACGAGCAATGACTCCGTACACACCAATGCAAAAAAGCACTGCTGCAAGGATGAGGAACTGATTCACCAACATGTGTTAGTCCTTCCTTGCCAAAACGATTGCTCCAATAACTGCCGCAAGGAGCACAAACGACAACGCCCAAAACGGAAGCAAGTATGGCCCAAAAATTTGATCTGAAATTGCTTGAGTACTTACCAACTCTGAGTCGGTAGGAAGCTTTTCATCTCCGAAACTTGAAGTAAGCGCCAAAATCATGACACCAAGTAACAGCAGCGAGGCTGGTATGCCGAAATACCAGGTGGGGTTATTGAGTTGTTTTTCTTTACCTAATTGAGCACGGGTCAACATGGTGCCAAACAAGAAGAGCACCATTACTGCGCCGATGTACACAAGTACTTGAGTCACCGCAACGAATTCTGCTGCAAGCAAAATATATTGCGCCGCCGCACCGGCAAGCACTAGCACCAACCACAGCGCCGCATGCACCACATTGTTCACAGTGACCACGCGTAGTGCACCAACCACCATGATGACGGCAATAATTCCAAAGGCAATATTTTGAGCAACCACCGTTACTTTTTGCCTTTCTTGTCAGCGCCAACTTCTAGTTCTGGTGCTGCAGGAACAGTTTCCATCCACTCCCCAAGTTTTGACTTGTCGTGTAGAAGGTCGGCAATGCGTGGCTCGGAGTATTCATACTCGGGGCTCCAAAAAAGTGCATCGAACGGACACACATCGACACATATTCCGCAATACATGCACAATGCGTAGTCAATGTCGAAACGGTCGAGTTTGTTGACTGCACGAGGTTTACCACCGGCACGGCGTGGTGGAGCGAGTTCTTTGTGTCCTTCAATGTAAATGCACCAGTCGGGGCATGAGCGTGCGCACAGCATGCACGACGTGCAGTTGCCCTCGTGAAGAGCAATGACTCCGCGGGCGCGCACGGGGGGCGCTTCCTTTACGTGCGGATACTGAACAGTGTTGGCACCATGCGTAATGGTTTCCACCATGGTGCCAAAGGTGACTCCAAGGCCCTTGAATAATCCGGGTACTTTTGGCATTAGAACGCAACCTTCAAAACTGACGTCGCCACGATGTTGACGAGCGAAACGGGAATAAGAATCTTCCATGCAAAACGTTGCAATTGGTCTTCACGAAAGCGTGGGTAACTAAAACGCACCCACATGATGATGAAAACCAAACCGAGCATCTTTGTCAGCATGATGAGGGGACCGCCAATATTCATCCAATTGTCGACGTCGTTGATTCCGGTCCATCCGAACCAAGAGAAAGGAACGCCCCAACCGCCAAGGAATAGCACAGACGCAATAAACGCAAACACACCAGCGGTTGCAAATTCACCGATGAAGAAAATGAGAAACCTGAAACCCGAGTATTCGGTCATGTAACCCGACACCAATTCCGATTCAGCAATTGGCATGTCGAAAGGTGTCTGCGTGAGTTCGGCCTGCACCGCAATCATAAAAATAATAAAACCAATGAATTGTGTCAACAGATACGGGTTGCCTACGCCATCCCATCCAAAAATGCTTCCAGCATTTTGTGCAACAACAATATTTTGTAAATTCATTGAGCCTGCCTGAATGACAACACCCACAACGGCGAGAATCATAGGAAGCTCATACGCAATGAGCTGGCCTGCGGCACGCAAGCCACCAAGTAATGAATATTTGTTGGCACTCGACCAACCAGCCATCAAAATACCGAGTACTGAAACTGACGACACCGCAAGCGCATAAAACACGCCGGCTTCAAAGTTGGTGATCCAAGCATCGGGCCCAAATGGCACAACGACAACAAGCAAAAAGGTGCTTGACAAAACGACAAGAGGAGCAATCTTGAAAACAAATTTGTCGGCGCGTTCTGGCATCAGATCTTCTTTTTGCAACCATTTGCCTACTTCAGCAAAGAGTTGCATTGATCCGTACGGCCCTGCTTCCATTGGCCCAAGGCGACTCTGCATGAACGACATCATCTTGAATAAGAAGAGGTACACGATGGTGCCAGCAGGAAGAAGCACAGCAACAGAACCACCAAGCAGGCGCAGAATGGTTTGCCCCCAATAAGGGATACTGGAAAGTAAGGCGTACATCAGCGGTCAATGTCTCCGAGAATGAAGTACAGCGAAGCGAGAATGGTGATGATGTCGGGGACGTACACGCCTTTCAACAGCCATGGCACGATGGAAATATTGTTGAAACTTGCCGAACGAATCTTGACGCGGAAAGGCCCGAGGTCACCTTTTGACACAACGTAGTAGCCCATTTCGCCCAACGGATTTTCCGTTGACACCCATGCTTCACCTGCTGGCACTTTAATAATGCGTGGCACTTTGGTCATTACAGGGCCACTGGGCAATGTGTCTAAAAGACGCTCAACAATGAAGGTCGATTCGCGTGTTTCTTGGAGACGAACCCAACAACGTGCGTACGAGTCGCCATCAAGGTGAGTCCACACTTTCCAATCGACCTTGTCCCATGCCATTGGCAATGACTGATCGCGACGGAGGTCCCAGTCGACACCACTAGCGCGCAAGTTTGCGCCCGACATGCCGTACTGCAATGCAACATCTCGCGGAATGACACCAATGCCACGGGTACGTGATTCAAAAATTTCATTGCCAAAAAGTAGGTTCTCTATTTCGTCGCAGAACTTACGCATCTTTTTCATGACGGCGCGTGTTTCATCTACCCAACCTGCGGGCAAGTCGTCCTTGAGTCCACCAATACGGTCGAAGTTGGGATGGAAACGTCCGCCGGTTGCACCTTCAATGAGGTTCAAAACATATTCGCGATCGCGGAATGCAAAAAAGACAGGTGTAATTGCGCCCAACTGCACGCCAAGGTCTCCAAGAAATAGCGAGACGTTTGCAATACGAGAAAGCTCAAACAAAATGGTGCGAATCCACTGAGCACGAGGTGGTGCTTCAATTTCCATCAACTGTTCTGCTGCCAAAATAAAAGGCACTTCGTTGGCAAAGCTGCCAAGCCAGTCAATGCGGTTCACCAGTGCGGTGACCTGCGGGAAGGTGCGCACTTCGGTTAATTTTTCATAACCACGGTGCATATACCCACACGATGGTTCTGCCCACAACACTTGCTCACCATCGAGACGCGCAATGATTCGTAATGTTCCGTGGGTAGCGGGATGTTGTGGCCCAATGTTGAGGGTCATCCCCTCGGTTTCAAGTTCTACGTTGACGCGTGCATCTGCTGCTTGCGATGCGATGTAGGCCAACTGTTGACGATCACCAATTAATGTCATTCTGCAGATCCTTCCGCATCATCTTCGTCGCCGCCGCCAGGAAGTGGCTCTACATCGACAATTCCAGGCCATGGCTTCACCATGCGTGCGAGCAATGGGAAGTCTTTACGCAATGGATGCCCCTCGAAGTCGGTTGGCAAATACATATTGCGTAAATCGGGATGGCCCGCAAAGGAAATGCCAAACATTTCGTGTGCTTCTCGTTCGTGCCAGTTAGCACCAGTAAAAACACTTACCCATGATGGAACCACTGGAGTTGCATCGGGTACATCGGCTTTCATGGTGATACCTACGTGTGTGCGGTGATTCACAAGGCGAGCGAACACCTGCATACGTGTTTCCCCGCCGGCTAAACCTTGTTTGATTTCCGTGTCGCGTTCTACTGGCTCTGCAGTGGGGTCTTCTTCACCTTTTCCAAATGGAGATGGCAACCAATCGATTGCTGAAAGAAAACAGAAATAGTCAAAACCCAAACTTGTCTTTAATGCTGCGGCACTTGTTGCCCATGCATCGGTAGCGACACGCACACAGAGATCGTTACCAACATTGATATGAGACTGGACGAGTGCGCTTCCCAAACAAGCCGATACATCGCTCAACAATTGTTCACGCATAGCGTCTTGACGCGGAGTTGCTTCAGCGCTGGAATCAGTGGGAGACGACAACGGGCTTACCTTTCCGCTCTGCAATGGCAGCGGCATCGCTATTCATAGCGACGTATCCGTCGCCGCGCCAACGTGCGGCCATGTCTTCATTTTTAATGCGTTGTTGCAATAACACGATTCCTTCAAGAAGTGCTTCTGGACGTGGTGGGCAACCCGGCACGTAAACATCGACAGGAATAATTTGGTCTACACCTTTTGTAACCGAGTAGCTATCCCAATAAGGACCACCACAGTTAGCGCAACTACCCATGGAAATAACATATTTTGGTTCCGGCATTTGCTCGTACAAACGTTTAATTGCAGGAGCCATCTTGTCGGTCACTGTTCCTGAGATCACCACAAGGTCGGCTTGTCGCGGGCTAGCAGGAAGAGGAATAACCCCGAGACGCATGACGTCGTAACGAGGCGAACCAAATGCGGCGCCCATTTCGATGGCACAGCATGCAAGACCCCATTGGTACACCCACAAGCTATACGAGCGTCCCATATTGAAAAGAGAGGTAAGAGGCTTAGGTAGCCGACCACGTTCTACGAGTCCCATATCTTTAGCCCTTCGCCTTTTTCACTCTGCAGGTGCGCAATTCAAGTGGCATACATTGTGCTGTTAAACCCATCGCAAGACTCCCTTACGCCATGCATACACAAGCCCCAGCAACAGAACTGCAACAAAGACTCCCATCTCAATGAGCCCGAATGATCCGTAGCGCTCGAGTTGCGTTGCCCATGGGAACAAAAAGACTGCTTCCACATCGAAGACGACGAACAAGAGTGCAAAAACGTAATAACGAATTTGGCTTTGCGACCAGCCTTCGCCAACGGGGTCTACACCACTTTCATAGGACATTAATTTTTCACGCGTGGGGTGATTCGGTCGCAAAAGTGACGAGACCCACAACAGGAGCCCTGCCAAAGCAAAAGAAAGGAGCCCAAACCAAAACACGGTGAGATAAGAACGCAAGAAGGGGGACATCGCATACGAAACTACTACTTGACACTCATTTGAGAGGAAACCAACGCGGCTTCCTGCAAAATTTCAGGCTGCTACTTGTGCATTTGCGCAACGAGATAGCCTAAAAGCGCATCGCACTGACTGGCATAAGTGTCGGCCCGGCGCACTGTTTCTTCCAGCAATAATTCGGGGTCGATACCCACTTGCTGCAGTTCCACTGGCCCCGTATCTGTGCCCACCCGTGACCACCGTTCCACCACGCCAGGGGTCACCTCGGGGTGAAACTGGACGCCAAAGCTACGGCCACACTGGAAGGCCTGCACTCCTGCCGAGCTTTTTGCCCAGATCTGTGCCTCAGTTGGGGGCACAAACATGTCGTAATGCCACTGAAACCACTCTTTTTCAGCCAAATCTCCCATTTTTTGACGAAAACTAGGTTCCCAGTCGACAGAAAACCACCCAATTTCGCTGTGATGGGCACGCCTGACCTCGCCTCCTAAGGCAAAAGCCAGTATTTGAGCCCCAAAACACACCCCAAACAAGGGAATTCCTGCCTGGTGAGCACTTTTCAGCAGTTCACTTTCCCTGCGTACATGGTGTGCAACATCGTCCCAGTAGACCGACCAATCGGACCCTATTGGTACCACCAGTTGCACATCATTGCCCAAAAGTGGCCACTGATCTGACTCTTCGCGCATGAGGGTGGTGAAGGTGTAACCCATTTTTTGGAAATAGGCAACGACGTGTCCGCCATCGTTGTCGCCTTTGTTCGCAATGAGGATTGCACGCATAGGGCTACGGTAGGTGCAGATGGGCGAAACAACAATCTCTCGGGAAGACATTCTTTGCGCCGCAGATGCGGGACGCGCCTATGTAAAACACACTCCCATCACCCCATCGGCAGCATTAAGTGAACTGTGCGGTGGCACGGTGGTACTGAAAGCAGAGAACCTGCAGCGCACCGGTTCATTCAAAATTCGAGGGGCGCTCAACAAACTTTCCACGCTCGGGGTGAATGCCAAGCATGGTGTTGTTGCGGGAAGCGCTGGCAACCATGCAGGCGCTTTAGCTTTTGCTGCAAAAGCCCACGGCGTGAAGTGTGAAATATTTGTTCCTTCCGGAGCATCACTTTCCAAAATTGCTGCGTGTCGCGCCTACGGTGCAACGGCATCAGAGGGCGGCGAGTCTCTTGATAACGCGGTTGCTCGCGCCATGGAACGCGCACAAGAAACCGGAATGGCTTTTTGTCATCCGTACGATGACCCTGCCGTCATAGCTGGGCAAGCAACCCTTGGGCTTGAACTCATTAAAGATATTGAAAACTTACGTACCGTTATTATTCCATTGGGTGGTGGAGGCTTAGCGGGTGGCACCGCCATTGCTCTGAAACAATTTGACCCCAGCATCAAGGTCATTGGTGTGCAGGTCAATGCTTGTGCACCTTACGCTCACTTCCCTGCGCCCGATGGACCAGTAGTGACTCTTGCCGATGGCATTGCAGTGAAACGACCCGGCACTATTACACGACCCATTATTGAAAAATGGTTAGACGATGTAGTTGTTGTAGACGAAGACGATGTTGCAGACGCAATGATTCTTCTTATGGAGCGCGGCAAGTTGCTTGTTGAAGGTGCTGGAGCTGTTGGTGTTTCGGCACTCATGCGCGGGTTGGTATCACCAGCATCTCATGGCACAACGTGTGTAGTTCTTTCTGGAGGCAACGTAGATATGGGCCTGATTCCTGGGCTCATTAGACGTCATGAAACTCAAGCGGGCCGTCGCCTCATTGTGTTTGTTCGCATTTCCGATCGACCCGGTGGGCTCGCACAACTTTTAAGTTTGTTCGCAGAAAATGGTGCGAACCTTGTTGAAGTAGAACATGTGCGTGAAGGTGTTGATCTTCACGTGCGCGAAACTGGTGTTCAAATTGTTCTGGAAACAAGAGGCCCCGAACACGCTGCAACAGTTCTTGCAGCGGCTCGCAGTGGTGGCTATGAAATATCCGAACTCACTCGCTAATAGAAATAATTTCTAGCGACCAGTGAGTGCAGCAACTTGATGCGTTGCGTCGAGCAACCAACCAGGAACCACACCAATAACAATGGTGAAAATAGCTGCCATTGCTACAACAAGACCCGTTAAGAAAGGCACCTGAATAGGAGTGTTTTCTGCGGTCTCGTCTTCAAGCCACACGCTCACCATGATGCGCAAGTAAAGAAATGCACCAATAACCGATGCCACCATTGCAGCAATAGCAATTGCATAGCTGTGCACTTCAACTGCTGCCTTGATGACACCAAACTTTGCAATAAAACCTGAGGTCAGTGGCACGCCTGCTTGTGCAAGAAGAAACACCGTCAGTGCCAAAGCAAGCGCTGGTCGTTGTTTGCCGAGACCCTTAAAGTCAGACAATTCGGTTGCCGTATCGCCCTTGCGTGCCACTAAACCAACGACCGCAAATGTACCAATGACCAAAACGGTGTAGAGCAACAAGTAGGTCATTACACCTGAAATGCCATTTCCGGCATCTGTACTATTGGGATGCGCTGCAGCCTCAATACCTACCAACATAAAACCCGCATGGCTAATTGACGAATAGGCAAGCATGCGCTTCACGTTTGTCTGCGTAACGGCAAGCAGCGAACCAACAACAATGCTTAATAATGCAAGCACCCAAATAATGGGGCGCCAGTCATCTACGCGAGTAGGCAATGCTGTCAATGTCACACGAAGCAAAGCAGCAAATGCTGCAGTTTTTCCTGCCGACGCCATGAAGGCAGTAACTGGAGTTGGTGCACCTTGATACACATCAGGGGTCCACATTTGGAATGGAACTGCCGCCACTTTAAAGGCCAAGCCCACGAGCATAAGACCAGCACCAACGAGCAGAAAAACATCGTTGCGGGGCACTGATTGCGAAGAGGACAATGCGGTAAAGATGCCCGTGATATTGGTTGTTTTCGTTGCGCCATAAACAAGCGCGATGCCGTAGAGGAAAAAAGCCGAAGAAAAACCACCCAAGATGAAGTACTTCAGCCCAGCTTCTTGGCTTTCACTGCGTCGTCGGTTGCTTGCTGCAAGCACATAAAGCGACAAGCTCAAAGTTTCTAGACCAAGGAATAGAACGATGAGGTCGTTGGAGGCAACCATGATGATGCCGCCAATAGCTGCAGTGAGATACAGCACATACAGTTCTGGCCCGTCATCAGAATCGCGCTGGAGGTAATCACTCGTCAGCAAACTGCAGAGAAATACCGCTGCACAAATACTGATTGTTCCCAGCAGCGCAAAGTGGTCGAGTGCTAATGCATCACCAAAAATTGCACGAGGCTTTTCATTCGTCACGTTGTCCCACAACAGAACAGTTGACACCAAAGCAACGCCAGCAGTGACAGAACTAACAATTCCGTACCAATGACGTGGCCATTGGGGGGTGAGAGAACCCACCAGCATGAGAACCACAATGCCGCCCAGCAAGATAAAAAGCGGGTTGAGATAAAACCAAGGAACACTTGGCCCAAGAAGGTTTTCGGCGGCGAACAACATCAGTGCTCCTCCTGCTTTTCTTCTTCAGCGGCGGGAGCCTTTTTAATTTCCACAACATCGGGCTCAAAAGTACGACCGCTGCGTTCTTCCACGTGCGCCACCAATACCTTCACGCTTGGCTCAATACGATTCAACATTGGCTTTGGGTACACACCGGTAAATACGATTGCCGCAATAAAAGTGAGCAACAGCATCCCTTCACGAGGTGTGATTTCTGGGAACGATGCATTTGCTTCATCGACTTCGCCATGGAAGACACGCTGGTACGCCCACAACAAATACAACGCTGCCAAGATGACGCCAGTTGCACCAACCACAACCCACCAGCGTGCGTTATCAAATGACCCAATGAGTATGAGGAACTCTCCGACGAATCCGTTCAGACCCGGAACTCCAATAGACGAGAGCATGACCACCATAAATGCAGCAGCGAAAATTGGAGCTACAGATTGCAAACCTTTGAGTTCTGCAATTTGGCGTGTGTGGCGGCGCTCGTAGATCATTCCAACAAGCAAGAAGAGTGCACCTGTAGAAATTCCGTGGTTCACCATTTGCATCACACCACCACTGAGCGCAACTGAGGTGAATGCAAAAGTACCGAGAACAATGAACCCAAGGTGAGCTACTGAAGAATAGGCAACGAGACGTTTGAGGTCTTTTTGCATTGTTGCAGCAATTGCTCCCCACAAAATTCCTGCAACGGCAAGCGTGAGAAATAGAGGCTTTGCCCATACAGCAGCCTCAGGAAAGAGATACAAACCAAATCGCAAAAAGCCGTATGTTCCGAGCTTCAAAAGTACACCGGCCAAAATGACCGAGCCGCCTGTTGGAGCCTGCGTATGCGCATCGGGCAACCACGTATGCAACGGGAAGAGCGGCACCTTGACCGCAAAGGCAATTGCAAAAGCAAAGAACAACCACCGAGCAGTATTGGTACCAAACGATGCCTGCTCAGCCAATACAACAAGATCGAATGTGACGTAGCCCAAGCTGTTCTTTGCAAGTACTGCAGTTGCGATGATTCCCACCAGCATGAACGCCGAGCCGAGCATCGTGTACAAGAAGAACTTCGTAGCAGCGTAAACGCGCTGGTCATAACCCCATCCACCAATGAGGAAGTACATCGGCACCAAAACAATTTCGAAAAACGCAAAGAACAAGAAGAGGTCGAGGCTGAGGAAACTGCCCATGACCCCTGCTTCGAGAAGTAGAAGCCAGGCCAGGTAACGCTTATGCCCATGGTGTGGGTCGATGCCCACGATGACCAGAGGAAACAGCAGGCCAGTGAGCACCACGAGGAAGAGAGAAATTCCGTCGACTCCTAAGTGCCAGCCAATGCCCCACTCCCGAATCCACGAATGTTGCGAAGTGAATTGAAATCCACCATCTGATGTGTGGAAGCTTGCAAGCATCCAAATACTGAGACCTGCTGTACCAACGCTTGACACCAAGGCAATTAACTTGGTCCACTCGGGGCGCCGGTTACTCGATAAAACGGCAGCGATTGCACCTACAAGTGGAACAAAAATGAGTGCAGTCAAAATAGGAAATGACATTGATGCACTGTGGCTTACTTCAGCAATCATTACGCCACCCCTCTCCACATAAACCATGCCAACATGGCAAGTACGCCAATGACAATGGCGGCGGCATATACGCGTACGTAGCCACTTTGAATTTTACGAATGAGACCACTTGATCGCCGTACAACCGAACCAGTTCCGAGTACTGCGCCATCGATGACATGTGCATCGGCCCATGCAACTGCTTCAAATGATTGGCGACCAGGACCACCCATGAATGCCGATACGCCCTTGTCATAGTTCCAAGCATTCGCCAAAATTTG
>JBAXNF010000023.1:0-17236 GCA_037133935.1 bacterium | reverse complement strand
GGGGGAAGTTTGTGTTATATTGATAACTGTCAATATAGCAAATAGTTACTGCTTTCACCAGCTCAGGAGCCTGTATGTCACGAGTCCAACTCGCGCTCAACGTCGATGATCTCGATGACTCAATTGCCTTTTATTCCGCAATGTTTCAAGTAGAGCCGCACAAGGTGCGCTCTGACTATGCAAACTTCATTGTTGATAACCCACCACTAAAACTTGTTCTCATTGCTGGCAAAGGTGAACCCGGAACAATGAACCATGTTGGTGTTGAAGTAGAAACAACTGCTGAAGTGGTGCAGGCCGCTGAATTAGCTGAGACCGCAGGAATTGCCACCACATTGCAAGAAAAAGAGACCTGCTGCTACGCATTGCAAGACAAGGTCTGGATCCATGGACCCAACTTGTCGTGGGAGATCTATACGGTGCTCGACGAAAATGCTGGTGCGGGCTCAATGGCGATGCCACGCCAAGCGCTACAACCAATCGATTTCATTGGCGTATCTGGCGGTGCTTGCGCGCCTGGAGATGCTTGCTGCCCAACGGAGGCGTGAAATGAAAATGTTGCACCGTCGCTTGCTCGCCGAGTTTTTGGGAACTTGCGGAATTGTTCTTGTGGTTGTTGGGTCCGGAATTATGGCGGAACGACTATCAAAAGACGTCGGCGTTCAATTACTAGCCAACACCATTGCAACAACGGGCGGCTTGCTTTTATTCATTTATCTTTTCAGCTCAATTTCTGGTGCGCAGTTCAACCCAGTGGTAACGGCTACTGAGTATTTCGACAAGCGAATCAACGCTGGCGATGCCATTCAATATGTTGTTGCGCAAGTAGCAGGAGCTTGTGCCGGGGCAATGATTGCCAACATTATGTTTTCGCTCGATGTCGTGAACCTTTCCACCAAGGTGCGTTCGGGTGTTCCGCAGTATGTGGGCGAAGTGGTGGCTACCGCAGTATTAATACTGCTCATTCAGGGCTGTATTCGTACAAATAGAACTGCTGCAATTCCGTACTTAGTTCCCGCCTGGATCACCGCTGCATATTGGTGCACTTCATCAACCAGTTTTGCTAATCCGGCAGTAAGTGTGGGGCGTTCTTTGTCGAACACTTTTGCTGGTATTCGGCCGAGTTCGGTGCCGATGTTTGTTGTTGCGCAGTGCATCGGAGCAGCTGTTGGCGTACTTCTGGCGCGGGGTGTTTTTATAGACGAGAGCAAGGCAACACAATGAGTGAATCATTTGGCATTCTTTTTTTATGTGTGCATAACGCTGGCAGGTCTCAAATGGCTGCTGCTTTAACGCGCAGCCTGGCAAATACAAATGTTGTGGTGTTGTCAGGCGGTTCTGCGCCTGCTAGCAGCGTGAACCCAATGGCGCTAGCCGCAATGGAAGAGTTGGGTATTTCACTTGCCGATGAACAACCTAAAAAGTGGACCATGGAGATGTTGCACGAAGTAGATGTGGTTATCTCAATGGGCTGCGGCGATGATTGCCCAATTTTGCCCGGAAAAGAACGTCTCGATTGGGAAATTACCGACCCCGCCGGCCAAGACCTTGATTTTGTGCGGCGTGTGCGCGATGAAATTCGACTTCGCGTTGAAGAGTTTCTTCGCGAGCGTCATTTGTTAGCTGTATAAAGCAATTAATTCATTAATTGCTTTTGCTTGGCCACCCGTTGTCGACGACATCACGGCAATTGGAGTAACACCCGTTGCGTACCAAGCTGCAATTCCTTCACGTACACGGTCTGCAGGCCCGCTAAGTGTGCAGTCATCGAGCCATTTGTTGCTCATGGCGCTCGGTATTTCATCTCGTTTTCCTGCAGCAAGAAGTGCCTCAACGGCATCCATTTCTTCTTGATAACCAGCTTCGCGCCAATAGTTCCTATAGTTCGGCAAACTCACATAACTAGTCAGAGTTTTTCGGTTGATTGCACGAGCTGCCTCAATGTCGTCATCAATCACTGTGGGAATCATGTTCGATAGAAAAAATGGCGAAGGTAAGTGTGTTTCATTGCGTTTGAGTTGGGCAGGTGTGAAGCTCAATGAGGCATTGGCCCAAATTGCACCATTGCCGATGTTGCCAGCAAGTTGGAGCATCTTGTCTCGTAGAGCAGCTAGGTAGATAGGTGGCAGCGCACCTGAAAACTTTTCTTGAGCACGCATGGCCTCTACGTAGTTGCGAATATCAGACAGCGGCTTTCCTGTTTCCACACCCAGACGTTGGACAACAGGGCCATGACTGACGCCGATGCCGAGACCAAATCGTCCGCCTGAGACTTCATGAATGTGGGCGGCGGTGTTCGCAGCCTCAACAGGGTGGTTGTAATAGATGGGCTGAATAGAGGTCCAGTAACGCAGGGTAGATGTGGTGTGGGCAAGAGAAACGCACAGCCCCATGGTTGCGCCCAGGCTGGGGCAGGCGAGTCCGGCAAAGCCAAATGATTCCAAGCGACTGGCTAACTCCAAAATAGTGGTGCGCTTTGTTGGGCTCGCTACAAGCGAAACCGCGGGAAGGCCTGTCAACGGGAGAGAATCATGCAAAGTCATGACGAGACGGTACCCGATACTCGCTACCGTAGAGATGTGTCGAACGGAGAAAACGCCCCCATGCTGCGTATTGGCATGTTGTGCCCGTACAGCTTGTCGTTGCCCGGAGGCGTGCAAATGCAGGTTCTCGGATTAGCCCGCGAGTTACGGGCAATGGGTCATGAGGTTCGTGTATTGGGGCCGTGTGATGGCGCACCACCAGAACCATTTGTTACCCCGTTAGGAAAGAGCCTTCCCACTGCAGCGAATGGTTCAGTGGCTCCTATTGCTCCCGACCCATCTGCGGCGCTGCGTACCATTCGCGCGCTCAATGACGAAGCGTTCGACGTTCTGCATTTGCATGAGCCAATCGCCCCAGGCATCACCATGACGGCACTCATGTTGCGACTTGCGCCCACGGTCGGAACTTTTCATGCTGCAGGTGATTCAGCAAGTTATAAGTACGTCAATAAACCCAGTCGATGGCTTGCCTCACGTATCGATATTCGCGTTGCTGTTTCAAAAGACGCCGAACTCCTTGCGAGTCGGTACCTCGGTGGTAGTTATGAAATTTTGGGTAATGGCATTGAAATTAATCGGTATGTCAAAGAAGCAATGTCAGTCGACCGGTATGCGAAATCAAAAACGCCAACAATCTTTTTCTGCGGACGCCATGAGCCAAGAAAGGGTCTCGATGTTCTTCTGCAAGCAATGCAATTTCTCCCGTCAGACGTTGAACTGTGGATTGCATCAGATGGTTCAGACACAGAACGTTTGAAGCGCGAATGGGCTCATGACGTACGCGTGAAGTGGTTAGGTCGTATCAACGACGATGAAAAAATTCGTCGCATGCAAGAAGCAACTGTGTTCTGTGCCCCTTCATTGCATGGTGAATCTTTCGGGGTTGTACTTCTTGAAGCAATGGCAGCAGGAACTCCGGTGGTTGCAAGCAACATTGCTGGTTATCAAAATGTTGCAACCCACGATGTAGACGCGCTTCTCGTTGAGCCAAACGACGAGCGCGGCCTAGCAAGTGCGTTAGCCAAGGTAATGACCAACACACGTTTGTCTACACGACTCATTGAGGCCGGGCATATTCGAGTAGATGAGTCGTCTATGCGGAATCTCGCCGAAAAATATGTTGCCGTATATCGCAGGGCCTTGGAAATGGAGCAAAATGGGCAAGGTGACGGCTATGCCAATCGTCAGTCGCCCGGCACATCGCAGGGTCGTTGGCGTCTGAGCCGTATGCTGGCATTCTTCAAACATCTACTCCTGCGGAAGTAAAATATGGCCAATACCCAACAACGCAAGAAGCCCTCAACTTCTTCTCGGAACAGTTCTCCTCAGCGGCAACAGGCTCGCCCAGCACAAAAGGCTCCTGTCGCAAAACCAGTTCCAGCAACAGTTGCTTCGCCAGCCAAAGCACCTGTGGTCAAACTTGATAAAAGGTTTTCGCTCAAGTCATATTTCCTGCTTGTCGGGGCCTGTGTTGGCGTTCTTGTTGGCCTAGTGCTCACGCTTATTTCAGGACTTGTTGCATTGCTGCCAGTCTTCGTAGTTCTCGGGGTTGGTTCCGGAGTGGTCGTGTATCGGCGTGCAGCAGCGCAGAGTTTTTCTCTCATGAATTCCTTTGTGTCCGCGCAGGAAATAGACAATGAAGTTCATCCTCGACTCTTTAACTTGCTCGATAGTTTGTGTGCGGTTTCTGGAGTGTCGGTGCCGGTTGTTGGTGTAACAACCGATGCAACTGTTAACGCTTACGTGGTTGCCGACCCACTTGGCGTTGAACAAAGCCACATTGTTTTCACCGAGGGAGCATTGCGGGTAATGGAGCTCATCGAATTGGAAGGTTTTATTGCTGCATGTTTGGCACGCGTAAAATCTGGTCGACTCGAATTACAAACAGAAACAGCTGGGGTAGTTGCGGCGCTTGGAAAGTTCATTCCTGCCGGTCTTGCGCGCAAAGCACTTGAAGCGTGTTTCACCCAACAAGATGTTTTTGATGCCGATCTCAAAGCCTGTGGAATCACACGGTTCCCACCGGGTCTGATTGCCGCCTACGAGAAAATGTCTGCTGAGTCAACTGTCACATCAGGCGTGAATCCCCTCAATGTCCATCTCTGGTTGGCAAACCCAAAGAGTGCATTTGCTGGAAGCCTCGGGAATGCATCGGGTAGCAATGCGTCGTCTTCTACAGTTATAGGAAGTGAAGTTGTGCACCCTGCACTAGCCACGCGATTGGCATTACTCCGGGAGATATAAAAGTTGAAGTCATCAGTGAAGTTGAATATGCGTTTCATCTCAGCAGTTGTTGTAGCCGGCGGCTTAGCGCTCGCAGCCTGCGGCGGTAGCTCCACAACTTCCGATACCGAACCTGGCTATGGCGATGGTTCGCTGGTGTCAGAACTCTCCGGGCCAACCACTACCTTGCCAGCGCCAGAGGTAATGCCACTTACTGGTTTGCCTATCACTGATGCAGCAACTTCTATTCGTCCTGCACTTGTTGCGAAGATCGATAATCATCCAGCGGCACGCCCGCAGTCGGGGCTCAATGCGGCCGACATTGTTTATGAAGAAAACGTAGAGCAACTCACGCGGTTAGCTGCAGTATTTCATACCAATGCTCCAACAAGTGTCGGTCCTATTCGTAGCGGTCGCACACAAGACGTTGCATTGTTCTCGGCTTATTTGAACCCGTTGTTTGTGTGGAGTGGTGGTAACAGCAAAGTGACCTCAGCAATCAAGAATTCACCTTTGGTCAACATGGGCGCTTTGATTGCCTACAAACAAGGCGGTTATCGCCGAGAATCAGGTCGCAAGGCCCCGCACAACTTGTATGCCGACGCCGAAAAAATATACACACTTACTCCAAAAGGTGCCTCACGCCCGCCGCAGCAATTTGCGTACCGTGGCGATAGCGATGCAATGCCAACTTCTGCATCGTCGTCCGCTGGCCTGCACCTCTCGATGGACGGTGTTCAAGTGTCGTGGATGTGGGACACAGCATCGTCGTCGTACATGCGATGGAGTGGCAAAGATAAGCATCTCGATGCAGACAAAACTCAAGTAGCAGCGAAAAATGTGGTGGTCATGTACATGGTGTACAAGGCGAGCGCAGCCGATGTGCGCAGCCCTGAAGCACAAAGCGTGGGTGAAGGCGATGCATGGATCTACACCAATGGATCGCTCGTCAAGGGCAAATGGGCGCGTGCCCTTGCAACCGATGTCTTCACCCTCGCCGATTCTGCAGGTGCTCCTGTCAAGCTCACACCAGGCAATACATGGATTGAACTTCCTCGCCTCAATAAGGGTGCCGATATTCCTACAGGGTCTGATCCAGCAAAAATCAAGTTCCCGTAAGACACATCACGCCTCGCTAGGTACGATAGACACATGACTTCTACATCTTCAAACTCCGGCTCAATGCGTGTGAATCGCGGTCTTGCAGAAATGCTGAAGGGTGGCGTCATCATGGATGTGGTCACGCCTGGGCAAGCAAAAATTGCTGAAGATGCCGGAGCATGTGCAGTCATGGCTCTTGAGCGCGTACCTGCCGACATTCGTCGCGATGGAGGCGTAGCTCGAATGAGCGATGTTGAGATGATTGAAGGCATTCAAGCAAGCGTGAGTATCCCAGTGATGGCGAAAGTTCGCATTGGTCATTTCGTTGAAGCACAAATTCTTCAATCACTAGGTGTTGACTTTATAGATGAGTCTGAAGTGCTCACCCCAGCTGACGAGGCTCATCACATCGATAAATTCAACTTCACGGTTCCTTTTGTATGTGGTGCTACCAACCTTGGTGAAGCGCTACGACGCATCAGCGAAGGTGCGTGCATGATTCGTTCTAAAGGTGAGGCAGGAACAGGAAACATTGTTGAAGCAGTGCGGCACCTGCGCAGCATTATTGGCGATATTCGGCGCATCACGCAGGCCGATTCTGCCGAATTATTCGATTGGGCAAAGAAACTGCAGGCGCCTTTGCCATTAGTGCAAGAAGTTGCAGAACTCGGGTGGCTTCCGGTGCCAATGTTCTGTGCCGGCGGCATTGCAACACCTGCAGATGCAGCGTTGGCAATGCAGTTAGGTGCTGAAGCAGTATTTGTTGGCTCAGGAATTTTTAAGAGTGATGATCCAGCCCCGCGTGCCCGAGCCATTGTTGAAGCAACTACTCATTTCCGTGATGCAAGTATTTTGGCAAAGGTCAGCCGCGGTTTAGGTGCCCCAATGACCGGTATTGCGATGGATGAAATTAATCAGCGCTATGCAGAGCGTGGTTGGTGACCTCAAGTAGAGGTCACCAAAGCCCATGCCCATCGTCGGAGTTTTAGCTCTTCAAGGCGCGTTCCATGCCCACGTTAAAGCACTGAGCCAACTCAATGTTGAAGTGCGCGAAGTGCGTTTGCCTCACGATCTAGATGGTGTCGACGGGGTGGTGCTGCCAGGTGGGGAAAGCACCACAATGTCGCAGTTGCTCTTGTCGAGTGGCGTTTTCGATGTTCTTACTCAGCGCATTGCTGATGGACTGCCCACAATGGGTACTTGTGCTGGCCTTATTCTTCTTGCCGAGCGAGTACTTGATGCGCGCCCCGACCAGGTCAGTTGCTCAGTTCTCGACGTCACGGTGCGTCGCAATGGATACGGGCGTCAAATTAATAGTTTCGAAACCGATATTGCCGTGACAGGGCTCGAAACTCCTTTCACCGCAGTCTTTATCCGTGCTCCCATCATTGAAGAGGTGGGTAGTGGGGTAGAAATTCTTGCTGTGCACAACGGTGTACCAGTAGCCGTGGCTTCGCAAAATGTTCTCGCCGCGTCATTCCACCCAGAACTCACCAGCGATGTACGATTTCATAAACTTTTTCTCCATATGATTTCGTCAGCGAGCACCGTTCGGTAACAAGTACACCTATAAGGGCAGGGAATATGTCAGGCCATTCCAAATGGGCAACGATCAAACACAAAAAGGCTGCTGTCGATAAGAAGCGTGGAAAGCTTTTTGCCAAGATGGCCCGTCAAATTGAAGTTGCAGCTCGTGAAGGTGGGGGTGACGCAGAAACCAATGCGGCACTGCGAACAGTTGTACTGAAGGCAAAAGCCGGACAAATGACCAACGAAGCTATTGATCGTGCAGTCAAACGTGGAAGCGGCGAAGCAACTGGTGCGAACTATGAATCCATCACCTACGAAGGCTACGGGCCAGGCGGTGTTGCAATGTTGGTAGATGTGCTCACCGACAATCGCAATCGAACAGCGTCAGACGTGCGTCTTGCTTTCTCGAAATTTGGTGGTTCAATGGCCGAGCCCGGAGCAGTGGGTTGGCAGTTTTCGCGTAGGGGCGTCATCATTGTCGACGGGACTGCCGCAGAAGATGATGTAATGACTGCCGCGCTTGAATCTGGTGCTGACGATATTGAACGCGATGGCGATGTGTGGCGTGTAACAACAGAGCCATCGGCAATGTGGAACGTTAAAATTGCGCTGGAAGCAGCGAAGTTTTCGGTGCTTGATGCGGAAAGCACAATGGTGTGCGACACGTCAATCCCGGTCTCTGATGTTGAAGATGCGCGCAAAGTTCTGCGCATTATGGACATGTTGGAAGATAACGACGATGTTCAAGACGTGTATTCAAATTTCGATATAGCGGAAGAAATTATGGCGGAGATGGATCAATGAGTATTTCAGTTGGAGACCAAGCACCCGATTTTTCACTGGTAGGAACAGGCAATGTGACCCACTCGTTAAATGCTTACAAAGGAAAAACAGTTGTTCTCGTTTTTTACCCTGGCGACAACACTCCGGTGTGCACCAAGCAACTCGTGTGCTACAACAACGAACTTGCACAATTCAGTGAGTTAGACGCGCAGGTTCTTGCTCTTTCGGCGCAAGATCTCGAGAGTCACGAAAAATTTGCGGCCCAACACGGTTTCCAGTTTCCACTGCTAGCAGATACGGAAAAATCGGTTGCCCGTGCATACGGAGTTCTGGGGCCACTTGGCATCCCGCGGCGCAGCATTTTCGTCATCGACGCTTCTGGTGTGGTGCGCTATGTGCACCGGGCCCTTGTGGGGGTTACGTTTCGCCCGGTGGAAGAACTGATTGCCGCTATTTTCGCAGCAAATGCTTAACTTCGCCAACCTATTTGGCTACAATCAAACATATGTTCGTACCAGAAAAGGCTCCTCAAGTGTCGCCTGTTGTCCTGGGCATCGACCCGGGCCTCACGCGGTGTGGTTACGCGGTCCTGCGGCGTACCTCTGGGGGGAAATACGAGGCCGAAGCGCTAGCGCTCGGGGTCATACGTACTGAACCGAGCGAACACCTGGCAAATCGTCTTGCTCAGGTGCATGAAGACATCACCGATCTCCTTGCCGAATTTTCGCCAGATGCTGTTGTCATCGAGCAGGTCTTTCTCCATCACAACGTGCGTACCGCAATGAGCGTTGCACAAGTCAGTGGAGTGGTGTTGTCGCTAGCCGCGCTAGCCGGCTGTGCGGTGGCTCAATACACGCCTACTCAGGTGAAAGCTGCTGTTGCTGGCTGGGGTCAAGCCGATAAAACACAAATTCAAAAAATGGTGAAGGCGCGACTCGGTTTGGCGTCGCTCCCACAACCAGCAGACGCCGCCGATGCCGCTGCGTTGGCCTTGTGTCATCTTGCAATGTCGCCAGCTCTTTCTGGGGCCAACACGCGTATTTCACGCAGGGTTGCTTCATGATCGGATCCTTGCGCGGAACAGTGCTCGAGCGCAATGCACCTGCCCATGTGCTTGTAGAAGTGTCAGGTGTGGGGTACATCGTGACGGTGACCCCAAGAGTTTTTGGTGAGCTTGAACCCACCACAGATTGCTTTTTATACGTTCATCATCAAGTTCGTGAAGACGCGCAAACGCTATTCGGTTTCCTCTCGCGAGAAGAACGTGACAGCTTTCAAATTCTCATTGCGGCTCACGGGGTGGGGCCATCAATGGCAATGGCTGTTTTGGCGACGCACTCTCCAAAAGGTCTGGCGAACATCGTCATTACCTCCGATCTTGCAGCTCTCACAATGGTGCCAGGAGTCGGTAAAAAAACCGCCGAACGACTTCTCGTTGAATTGCGTGGCAAGTTCGACATGCTCGATTTGCCAAATATCAGCGGAGCAGAATCGCACGGCACTTCGTCACTCGGAGATTTACGCGAAGCGCTCGTCGGATTGGGCTACGACAACGAGGAAATTCGTTCTGTCCTTTCTGAATTGAATCCTGCAACCGATGCCACCTTGGAAAAGGTGTTGCGCGATGCCCTGCAAATTCTCGGAGCTCGACGTGCGTGACGAATTTGTAGATCCGCATATATTGACGCCGCATCACACGGAACGTGAGGTGGAAATGGAGAGCGAAGAGACGGGGTTGCGCCCGCGGCTCCTCGACGACTTCATTGGCCAGCGAGAGCTCAAAGAACATTTACGTATCGTTCTCACCGCGGCGCGCCAACGTTCGCAAGCGGCCGACCATGTGCTGTTGGCAGGTCCACCAGGGCTAGGTAAAACCACCATGGCATGCATCATCGCCGAAGAGATGGGTGCAAAATTGCACATCACTTCGGGCCCCGCGCTCGAACGTGCCGGCGACCTTGCCGCAATCCTCACCAAACTTGGCGAACATGACGTGTTGTTCATCGACGAAATTCATCGTCTCTCGCGTTCAGTTGAAGAAATTATGTATCCAGCGATGGAAGATTTCCAAATAGACATTGTTGTAGGAAAAGGCCCTGCAGCATCATCTATTCGGTTGTCGCTTCCGCCATTCACATTGGTAGGTGCAACCACTCGTACCGGAATGATTACTGGTCCTTTGCGTGACCGTTTCGGTTTAGTAAGCCGGCTCGACTTTTACGATGAAGAAGAACTCACCGCAATTGTTCTGCGCGCTGCTCGCATTTTAAATATCACCATCGATGGCGATGGTGCAGCACAAATTGCACGTCGCAGTCGGGGAACTCCACGAATCGCAAACCGACTATTACGTCGTGTGCGCGATTATGCAGAAGTGAATCACCCAACACCGTCGGGTGAGGGAATAATTGATGCAGGTATTGCGGCCGATGCACTGGTTCTTTTCGGAGTCGATGCTCGCGGGCTCGACAAAGTAGACCGCGCCATTCTTTCTGCGCTATGCAAACAATTTGGTGGAGGCCCCGTTGGGCTCACTACGTTGGCTATTAGCGTCAGTGAACAGCCTGAAACGCTTGAAGATGTCTATGAGCCATTCCTCATCCAGCAAGGCTTCTTGTCGCGTACTCCGCGCGGTCGTATTGCAATGCCGGCGGCTTTTGAACATCTCCATATGACGCCACCTGAACGCTTTCCCTCGTAGTCTTGAACGGTGCAACTCGCCGATATCGACTACAACTTGCCCGACCACTTCATTGCACAAGTTCCCATGGAGCCCCGTGATGCCGCACGCATGCTGGTGTGTGTCAACGGCACAGTTGAGCATAAAAAGGTCAGCGACATCACCGACTTTTTGCAAGCGGGTGACGTTCTGGTTGTCAATGAAACCAGAGTGCTGTCAAGTCGGCTTTCCTTAGTGCGTAGTACGGGAGGTCGGGTAGAAGTGTTACTGCTTGAGCCTTTGCAAGATGATGACAGCGAATGGGAAGCTCTCATTCGACCCGGTCGAAAAATGCGAGTTGGTGAGCTACTTGCTACGTCCTCGGGTGAAAAATTTGCAGAAGTGCTCGGCCGCTCTGCTGCTGGCGACACCTTTCGCATCAGGTTGTGTGTTGGAGCAACTCCCGGCGAGCGTAGGGCCGCAATAGAGGTAGTGGGGGCATTGCCATTACCTCCGTACATCACGACGACGTTGGAAGATCTTGAGCGTTATCAAACTGTGTATGCCCATGAGGCGAAATCATCTGCTGCGCCAACTGCTGGTTTGCATTTCACTTCTGAGTTGCTCGAAAAAATCAAAAATATGGGTGTGGTCATTGCGAAAGTGGAATTAGTAGTGGGACTCGACACCTTTAAACCAGTCGATGAAGAGAACCCCCTCAACCATGTCATTCATTCCGAGTGGTACAACGTTCCGCAAGAAACCATGAATCTTGTTGAAAACGCAAAGCGAGTAGTTGCTGTTGGTACTACTTCAGTGCGCGCACTTGAGTCGGCAGCTGTTGCCGGGGAACTCTCGGGTCGCACACGGCTTTTCATTACCCCCGGATACTCGTGGAAACTTGTTGATCTCATGATGACCAACTTTCATATGCCAAGAACCACGTTGTTGCTCATGGTGCAGGCATTCATCGGGGAAAAATGGCGAGATCTCTATGCTGAAGCACAACGTGAGAATTATCGTTTCCTTTCTTTTGGTGACGCCATGCTTCTTGCTCGGTTCAACAACTCAACGACGGAAAGCGACCTCTAGTGCATCCAGTTTCATTTGAAGTGCAAGCAACGCAGGGCACGGCCCGTGCTGGCGTGGCTACAACTGCCCATGGAAGCTATTCAACTCCGTGTTTTATGCCGGTGGGTACTCGTGGAGCCGTGCGGTATCTCAGCGCAGTCGACTACGAAGATCTTGGCGCACAAATTGTGCTGGGTAACACGTATCACCTCATGCTGCGTCCGGGGGCCGACACGGTGGAAGCTTTGGGGGGTCTCGGAAAGTTTGCAAGTTGGGGCGGGCTCACGCTCACCGACTCGGGTGGATTCCAAGTTTTCTCGTTAGAGCCAAAAGTCGATGATGACGGAGTCACTTTCAAGTCGACATACGACGGATCTCTGCACAGGTACACACCTGAAACTGCAGTAGAAGTGCAGCAGAAACTTGGTGCAACTATTCAGATGGTTCTCGATGTGTGTCCACCCTTGCCATCTGAGCCACATGTAGTGGAGTTGGCGTTGAAGCGCACCTCTATGTGGGCTGAGCGTGCTCGGGAGCATCACTCACGTGCAGATCAGGCGTTGTTTGGCATTGTGCAGGGTGGCATCAACCCAGAACTTCGTGCACGTAGTGCCATTTCAACAGCAGCTTTGGAATTTGATGGTTACGGAATTGGTGGTCTCTCTGTGGGGGAGTCGCGTGAAGAAATGTTGCCCGCTTTGGCTGCTGCGCTACAGAACCTGCCAACAAATCGACCTCGGTATCTCATGGGCGTAGGAGACCCCGCTTCGCTGATTGAGGCGGTCAATTTAGGTGTTGATCAATTTGACTGTGTTTTGCAGACCCGCCTTGGACGTCACGGGACTGCTTTGACGAGCACCGGCAAGTTGAATATGAAAAACGCCCAATACGCGTTACAAGATCTGCCACTTGATGCTGAATGTGCGTGCATGGTCTGTCGACGTCACTCACGGGCCTATATTCGCCACTTATTCCAAACATCCGAGCCAACGGCCTCACGATTGGTGTCGTATCACAACATTGCGTGGACTTTTGCCCTCATGGCCGAGATGCGTGAATCCATCGGAAATGGCACATTTCAGCAGATGAGGCAACGGGTAATGGGGGTCTGGGGCTCGTAGTGGCTACGCTTGTCGCCATGTCTCTTTCCCCAACTGCTCTCCTTGCCGCCGAAAAATCTTCTGGCGGGGGTTCCGCCGTATTTCAGCTCTTTTTCTTTGGCCTCATTTTTGTGGCCATGTACTTCCTGCTTATTCGCCCACAGCGCCGGAAGGCAAAAGAAGCACAAGAGTTGGTGCGGGCAGTTCAAATTGGCGATGAGGTACAGATGTCCTCTGGTTTCATTGGCTTCGTCACCGGCTTTGACGAAGATGACAGCGCAGGCAGTGTGGTGTGGGTTGAATTGGTTGAAGGTGTAGAAGTGCGAGCGCTGAAATCGGCAATTGTGCGTCGCATTGAAGTGCGCACCGAGGTCGCTGCTGTTGAGAGCGACGACTCTGACGATTCAGACAAGTAGTTCACCACATGCGTCGCAAACTTCTTTTCACACTCATTGCCACTGTATTTGTGGCGGTAGCCGCATTGGGGGGCAATCTCATTGCCGGGAACAAGCCTTCTCTGGGGCTCGACCTTCAAGGCGGGGCGTCAGTCACCCTTGAACCAAAAGGTGACTACGACACGGTGGCATTAGACGTAGCTGTGGAAATTATTCGTGCACGTGTTGACTCCATCGGAGTAGCTGAGCCAGAAATTATCCGCCAGGGAAGCACTGTGGTCATCAACCTGCCAGGCGTGAAAGACCAACAACGCGCTCTCGACATTGTGGGCCGTACGGGCGAAGTGTTGCTTCGTCCGGTATTGCAGTCGGGCTTCAAGAACACCGATGCAACAACTACAACTATTGCCGGTCAAACCACGTTGCCCGCAGCGACATCGTCCACCGTGGCTGGCGCTACCACCACTATCGCTGGCGCTACAACGAGTCAACCAGCAAGTTCAGGCGGGCTCGGCAGTACCCGCCGCCCCATGAGCGCAGCAACTACGACAACTCCAACAACAAGTCCTGCAACGACCGCCCCGTCAACCACTATTGCTGTGGTCGATGCCGGAGCAACTACAACAACTGTTGCTATCGCTGTTTCACCCTCAGTTCCGCAGCAAGACATTTCCATGACCAACGAACCCACCAAACAGGCAGTTTTAGAAGGACGCGATGGGCGGGTGTATTTCGCAGGTCCTTCGCAAGCTGATGGGCAAGTGTTCGCCAACGATGCTGCGGCACAAATCAACAACGGTTCATGGGTCGTTGCAGTCGGTTTACGTGATGGCGCGAGTGGAGAAGACAAATGGAATGCTCTGGCCGCACAATGCTTCCAAAAAGCTGCAACATGTCCTACGGGTCAAATTGCCATCGTGCTCGACGGTACTGTCATTTCTGCCCCTGTTGTGCAAACAGCAAATTTTAATGGCAGTGTGCAAATTAGCGGCGACTTCAAAGAGGCTGAAGCAAAAGACTTGGCCAAAATTCTTGAGTTTGGTGCCGTGCCAGTACGTTTTGACTCACCGACGGCACAGACCGTTTCTGCGACGTTAGGAAAAGACTCCCTCAACGCTGCGTTAATTTCTGGTCTCGTCGGCGTACTGCTCGTATTGCTCTTCCTCTTCTTCTATTATCGTCGTTTAGCCATTGTGGTCGTAGGTGGTTTAGCAATTTCCGGCATGTTGCAATGGAGCGCAATCTCTTGGCTGTCGCAGCGCAACGGGCTCGCGCTCTCGCTATCGGGTATCACTGGCATCATTGTTTCCATTGGTGTAACGGTCGACTCCTACGTGGTGTTTTTCGAGAAACTCAAAGACGATGTTCTTGGCGGAAAAACGCTGAAGAATTCTGCTTCGCGCAGTTTTGACGCGGCATGGCGAACCATTGTGGCTGCCGACACGGTGTCGCTTATCGGTGCAGTAGTGCTGTGGTTTCTTACGGTTGGCTCGGTGCGAGGGTTTGCCTTCTTCCTTGGGTTGTCAACATTTTGCGACATCATCGTTGCGTATTTCTTCACGCGACCTACGGTTATTTTGATGGCGCGATCCAAGTGGATGAATGGTGCCAATATGTTCGGAGTGCACGCTCGTCGTAAGGACGAAGGTAACGAAGTATCTGCGGGAAGTTCTACAGAAGGTGTGGTGGCGCGATGAGCGGTCGCTGGGGTCGTCTATACAACGGTGAAACAACAATTGACTTTGTTGGTCGCCGGTGGTGGGGTTTCATTGCTTCGGGAATCGTGGTGCTTGCAACACTCTTTTCCCTCCTTTTTCAAGGTCTCAATTTAGGTATTGACTTTGAAGGTGGAGTGGCATGGGAAGCGCCGCTTAAAAAAGAACTCACCATCGATTCCGCCACAAAGATTCTTGAAGACAACAATATTGAAACTCGAAGTGCAAAAATTCAGACACTTGGTGGTGGCTCGAGCGAGCGAATTCGTATTCAAGCTGACGATCAAAGTGCTGAAGTACGTAGTGCAGTACAAAAGTCGCTGTCCGAAAAGGCAAAAGTTGACGTAGCGGAAGTGAGTGTCTCAAGTGTGAGCTCATCTTGGGGGCGCAGCATCACAACGAAGGCAATTCGTGCTCTGCTCGTCTTTTTCTTGTTGGTTTCCTTGTATATCGCTTGGCGGTTTGAATGGAAAATGGCAATTGCCGCTATTTTGGCGATGGTACACGACGTCGTCGTTAGCGTCGGCGTGTATTCGCTTTTGGGTTTCGAAGTTACGCCGGCAACTGTTATTGCGTTTCTCACCATTTTGGGTTTCTCGTTATACGACACCATTGTGGTGTTCGACAAAGTGCACGACAATACGGGTCGTTTCAGTGCTTCACGTGTGTCGTACGAAGACATTGTCAACGTTTCAATGAACCAGGTACTCATGCGGTCGCTCAATACTAGTCTTGCTGCTATTTTGCCCGTGTTGTCATTGTTGGTGCTTGGAGCAGGTGTATTCGGGGCAGTTGCACTTCAAGAGTTCTCGTTGGCTTTATTCGTCGGCCTTTTAACGGGTGCCTATTCTTCAATCTTTATTGCAACGCCGTTGCTATCTATTTTAAAGTCTCGCGAACCAAAGTTCCGTTCACTTATTGGTCAACGTTCGTTAAAAGCCGATATGACCACCCTGATGCAAACAGGTTCCTCGGTTTCGCGCAAGCAGTCTGCCCGTTCCGGAGCAGACTCATCTGGTTCAACAGTCACGCCAATTGATGCTGTGACAGCAGTGTTGTCGCACCCACCGCGGCCGCGCAAAAAGACACGACGGTAAATTATGCACAACGACTCATTGCAAAGGTACATCCGAAATATTGAAGACGTACCAGCGCCCGGAGTTACCTTTCGCGATATCACTCCACTCATTGGCGATCCGCAAGGGTTCAAAGAGGCAGTGAATTCCATCGTTGCAATGTCACAGGGTCTGAATATAGACAAGGTCGTTGGAATTGAAGCTCGTGGTTTTATTCTTGCAGCACCGGTCGCGTTCCACCTAGGTGCTGGTTTTGTTCCTGTGCGTAAAGCGGGAAAGTTGCCTTGGGAAGTTGTTCGCGAGGAATATGCGTTGGAGTACGGAATAGATGTATTGGAAGCGCATCGCGACGCTGTGCGCCCAGGAGACTCTGTGGTCATCGTTGATGACGTATTGGCTACAGGTGGAACCGCAAAAGCAGCGGTAAAACTTATTGAAGGTCTCGGCGCACACGTTGCGGCCTTGTTGTTTCTCATAGAGCTCGACGCTCTTGGTGGTCGAAGCGTGTTAACGGGGCACACCATCAACTCGGTGATGACGTACAGTTAGCACGTATGGCTTCGGGTGACCGCGTTCTTCCCTGGAGGCGCAGTTCCGCAGCGCCTGCAGAGGAACTCGCCCCGCTACTAGCGGCATATCGATCGCGCCATCCCAAAGCATCAATTGTGCTCATTAACAAGGCATACGTAACGGCGCGTGGTGCGCACCAGCATCAGGTGTAGCGCAGCGCGACGTGACTCGGCCTGATCGATCTGGCCCATCTCGACGAGGATCGGTACGCAACCCTTGATCCACTGTCCGAGCGACAGCGATGAGGTGCCGCCGAACGTGACCCCACTCGGCGGAGTCGAGGTCGGGCGGGCGGCGCTGCCGGGCGGAGGCGTGCTGGGCACCACCTGCACACCGGGCCTCGGTGTCGCCGCGCCGCGCATGTAGAACTCCTCGCGCGACGTGATTTGCGCGTTCACCGTGCGTACGACGTTGGCGACGCGATCCACGGATGCCTCCGTGGCCCCGCCGCCAATCGAGACGGTCTGGCC